>NZ_JBRJHG010000007.1:0-242532 GCF_053628895.1 Marinobacter sp. MBR-105
TGGACGAAACGGGGAGATTTATGATGGATATTATACCCCGAAGTCAGGCCAACTCATTGCCTTTGTTCAGGTTTTTACTTTTGCAGGGGCGACTACTGAACTGGGCTATGAGTTATCGGTACACAGCGCCGACAACCTGTCCCGAGGAGAACTGGAAGCGACCGTTGCCGCGATTGACTCCGGCGTTGACGGCATCATCCTCTCCCCGACCCAATCCTCCGCCGCCGTCACGGTTCTCAAGCTTGCAGAACAAGCCGGTATTCCGGTGGTGATTTCAGATATTGGCGCCAAGTCGGACAACTATGTGAGCTATATCGAATCCGACAATGACCAGGGCGCCTACGATCTGGGCGAACTGTTGGTTGCCGCTCTGGACGAGAAGGGCTGGATGAACGGGACGGTGGGGATTGTCGCCATTCCCCAGAAGCGAGCCAACGGCAAGGCCCGGACCGAAGGCTTTCTGCGGGCCCTGGAGGAGCATGGTGTCAGCACCGCCGGCATCTACCAGCAAGCGGACTTTTCCTACCGCGAGACCTATGAATTCAGTCGACGTCTGATTCAGGACAATCCACAGCTCCGAGCCATCTGGTTACAGGGCTCCAATCGATACCGGGGCGCGCTGGATGCCATTTGGGAATCCGGCAAAACCGGCCAGATCCTGCTGATCTGCTTTGACGCCGAACCCGAGTTTCTGGCCATGATCCGTTCTGGCGACCTCGTGGCGGCCGGGATGCAGCAGCCATTCCTGATGGGCGAAACCGCCGTGGAGGCAATGCATCGGCACCTGTCGGGTGCATCGGTTGAAAAGGTCCAGCGGCTGCCGGTGTTACCGGTACATCGAGGTAATCTGGAGCAACTCCTGCCCACCATCCAGCGCAACGTTCTGGGTAACCGGTCGCAACCATGATGAAACAAGTGGCCGCAAACACCTCTGGTTACCCCTCGTTACTGGGCCGCACTACGTCTCTGGTAGTGGCCGTTATCGCGGGCGTATTTCTGTTGCATGCGGTGTATGTTTACAGCACCGCCCGGGCAGAGATTACGGCGGGCATCGAACAGGATGTCCACGAGAGTCTTGAACGTCTGAGCCGGAGCATTGCCCCATTTATCGAATCCTACTCAGTGCACGAATACGAAAGCCTGATTGCCACCGAGATGGCCCTGAAACAACACTTCGCGGTGATACTCGAAGACTATGAGATGGGCCGGATTCTCGGCCAGCCCTACTACCTGTATGGCCAACTGCGGCAACAGAACGGCCAATACAGATTGTTCCAGCAACGCACCCAACCGGTTCAGCATGAGCTTGCCCAGGCGTTTTACCAAGCCAGTGCGCCCATAGTGGGCGGCAACGATGAAGTACTGGGTACGATCCGGATCTACGCCTCCGATGACCTGCTGATGGCGAAGCTGGAGCGGGTAGTGCTTGAGGAACTGCTGACGGTTCTGGCTCTCGCGCTCACCCTGTCGGCTCTGCTCGGCACGGTGCTCCACCGTTCGGTTTTCCGGTCCATTGTCGCCATCGATGACGCGCTCAGAAACAAGGATGCCGAGGGTATTCCGCTTCAGCCCGTGCCTCCGTTCCAGTATCGGGAGCTGGCCGTGCTGAGTGATGGCATCAACACCATGCTCGAGTCCATCAAAGCCTCACGGGAGCAACTGAAGCTGGAACGAAGTCGGCTGGAGAACATTATCAGCGGGACCCGGTCGGGTACCTGGGCGTGGAATGTCCAGACGGGAGAAACCGTCTACAACAAACGCTGGGCCGAGATCGCAGGCTATACCCTGGAGGAACTGGCGCCGGTATCGATCGACACCTGGATGAACCTGGCGCATCCGGATGATCTGCAGCGCAGCGCCGAGCTGCTGGAGCGGCATTTCCGCGGCGAGCTGGCCTATTACGAATGTGAGGCCCGGATGCGACACAAGGACGGCCACTGGGTCTGGGTTCTCGACCGAGGCCAGGTGCAATCCTGGGATGACCAGGGCCAGCCCTTGCTTATGTACGGCACCCATCAGGACATTACGGAACGCAAGCGGGCGGAGGCCAGCCTGTCGATGGCAGCGGGTGTGTTTCGCCATGCCCGGGAAGGCATTGTACTGACCAGTGCACAGGGACGAATTCTGGACGTAAACGCCGCCTTCAGCGCGCTGACAGGATACGCCCGGGACCACGTTCTGGAGCAGTATTACGAGGATATCCTGGCCTCTGACCAGTACTCCCGGGATTTTCGGCATCAGGTGCTGGCATCGCTTGATGCCAAGGGAGTATGGAGTGGTGAGTACTGGATACGTTGCCAGAATGGCTCGTTGCTGCCCTCGCTGATGACCATCGCGGCGGTGCGCAGCCGGGAGGGAGAGGTGGAGCATTATGTCACGCTGTTCGCGGATATTTCCCATCTCAAACAGACCGAAGAACAGCTTCGTCATATTGCCCACTACGATCCTCTGACCGGCCTTCCCAACCGGCTGCTGCTGGGCGAGCGGCTTCAGCACGCAGTCGCCTCTACCCGCCGGCACGGGGATGTACTGGCCGTGGTGTTTCTGGATCTGGATGGCTTCAAGGCCGTTAACGACACCTATGGCCATGCCACCGGCGACGAACTCCTGGTCACACTGGCCCGGAGAATGAAAGGCATCCTGAGGGAATGCGACACCGTTGCACGACTGGGTGGGGATGAGTTTGTGGTATTGCTGCCGGAGCTTTCGTCCGGGCCTGACTGCAAAACCATCCTGTCCCGACTGCTGTCGGCATTGTCGGAGCCGGTCGAACTGCTCGAACGAACCGTTCAGGTCTCTGCCAGCCTTGGCGTCAGTTTTTATCCACAGGTGCCGGATATTGATGCCGAAGTACTGCTAAGGCAAGCCGACATCGCCATGTACCAGGCCAAACAAAGAGGCAAGAATCAGGTGCGGTTCTTCAACGGTCTGGACCACACAGACGACACCAAAGCTGTGCCGGCCGGAGATCAGGAATAGCTCTGCCTTCAACCTTTTCGGAGCTGTTCTGCCAGCTTGGTCTGCAGCAGCTTGTTCTGTACTTCAAGCTCATGAATGCGCGCGTCCCGCGTACTTTTCTCCCAGACCAACCGATCCGCAAGCTGATCAATCTCGGCAGCAATGTCGGATACCTCATCGGTTCCGTGGTCATCCAGGCGTTGCAGGTAATCCCCCTGGTTCACGGACTTCAGAAAACGACGAATCCGGCGTAGGCGCCGGACCAGGTAATGACCGGCAAGCATGGAGAACAGCGCGGCCGTCAGCACCTCAAGCCCGGCGATCATCACGCTGTTCCGCTTAGCTCCGGCCATGGCCCGTTTCTGGCCGGATAAATCCAGTCCGATTTCCACCGACCCATAACCCAGTCCCGCCTGGGTAATCACCGCCTTCGCCATGTAAAGGTCCGGAAGTGCTTCGGCTCTGCGGGAACGCTCGAACGGCTGCTTCAAGCTCTCGGGAGAGCCCGCTTCCACCAACAGCCGGCCCTCATAATCCAGAATACGGGCGAATTCGATGCCATCAGCACGCGCAGTGGCGCTGACCAGATCCTGCAGTCCCACTCGATTGCCAAGCAGCAGGTTATCAACGGCATTGGCTGCCAATACCCGGGCGATGGATTGAGCACGGCGATCCACCTCCTGGTGGATAGAGCCATCCATGAAGTGGAATACGGAGTACAACAGAACCACCAGTATCGCTACTTCAATGGTGCCGATACCAATGACCGCCTGGACTCGCAGTGACAGCTTCATACCCGGACCTCCGCAATTGCCCGAGCGGAATCCGGGGTGGGCCAGCGCGTTTTGGCATCCAGAAGCAAACCCAGATAGTCGTTGAATGACATCGGCTTGTGAGCGTAGTAGCCCTGCACCAGAACATCCCCGAATGACTCCACTTGCTGCCATTGGGACTCGTTCTCCACCCCCTCAATCACGCTCTTCATGAACGCCTGGTTGGCCATCGACACAATGGATGCCAGGAACCTGGCTTTGTTGGCATCCAGCTCAATGCCCTCAACGAAGCAACGGTCGATCTTCAGCCTGTCGACCTTGAGCTCCCGGACGTATTCCAGGGACGAGTGGCCGGTGCCGAAATCGTCCAGGGCAAAGGTAATGCCGAGACCATGCAACGCTTCAATCACATCATTGATGTTGCCAAACTCCAGAGCCGCGTTGTCCTCGGTAATCTCCATGCATAAGGCCGCCGCGGGGATACCGGGCTCGAGCAGTAGCCGTTCAACGTTTCCGATCAGCTTCATGGACAACATGGCTGGGTTGAGGTTGATCGAGAGGTTGCCGGTATACCGGAGCCCGGAATACAGCTGCCGGGTTTCCGCGGCAACCCTGCGGAACAGCCAACAACCCAGCTGTTCCCCCAGACCATAGCGCTCGCAGAGCTCTACCACGCGATTGGGCGGGATGAATCCCAGGCTGTCGTGTTCGCAGCGCAACAGGACTTCGGCCCCGGTTACAAGGTTCACGTCGGACGCACTGACGATGGGCTGATAGACCAGCCGGAGTATCAACGTACCAGGTTCCTCATTAAACAGGCTGAGCAGACCTGCGTGAATCTGGCGTTCTTCCAGTATCCGCCGGCGCAGAGCTTCTCCGTCAATGAAATAGGACTGGTTTTCCTCCGAGGCCTGGACCAATGCACGATGCGCCTGCTGATAGCGGATCTGCCAGTCACCTGCTTTTCCGGCGCAGGGCGGCGCCACGCCGAAAACGGCTGAGGCATGCCAGACGGAATCGCCAATCCGCCAGTCAAAGCGGGTCGCAGACACCAGCTGGTAGACCGAAGACTCAACGAACTCGGGCTCCAGGGGCGCCAGTAGAATCACAAACTCACTGGCCGACACCTGGATGAGCTGATCATCAGACGACAATTCGCGCTGGAGTTTACGAGCAAATGCCTGGGTAAGCGAAGTTGCGCCCTCCTGGCCATATTCACTGAGCACCAGCGTGTATTTCTGAATGGCGCAGGTAATGATGCTGACGCGAGGGTCCACGCCTCCGAGGGAATGCAAATAATGGCTGTTGGGCAACCCGGTGACCGGATCGGTCTTTGACTGCTTACGCAGGAATGCCATTCCCAGCGCCAGATAGCCGAAAACTACCGCCAAGGCGACCAGTGTCAGTATCCGGAGCTTGGCCAGCCTGTCCCGGGAGGCTTCCACGCTGCTCATCAACCGACTGGTTTCATCGCCCACAAAGTTATCGGTAACCAGCTGCATAACGTCCTGCCACTGCCGATGCCATGCCGCCATGGCGTCAGACCAGCCGGTAGGGTCTCCGGCGAGGCGTCGGGTAAGAGGGTCCTCCAGCGCCTGCAAACGGGTGAACAGATCCTGCAGGCGAGCCGCATTGTTGTCGTGTTCTCGGGTGGGCGCAGACTCCTTGCTGGTCAGGAGGTAATCGTAGCGGCTCCAGAGAACGTCGTACCTCAGGGTAACCTGAGCAGGCTCGCCGACACCGCGATCAAGCAGCGACAACTCCCTATCCAGGGCGCTTGCTTCGCTGCCGAGACGAACCAGGTTCCACGACGCCATTCTCAGGGCACTGAGCGAGACACTCTGCAGTTTGCGATCCTGGAGATAGGTGTAAAAACTGGCGGACAGCAAGACACCCACCACGGAGAACAACAGGACCACGGTGATGCGGGAGAAGAGTCCCGCCAGAACAGATTGGCTGTTCATTCCTGCGTGAGTTCAATCCGGTTGAGCTGCCAGACCATGTAACGGTGGAAATCCTCACTGTCCAGCTCAGGCCGCTCCGATAACGGCAACATGATCCAGTAGGGACCACGCTGGCGGATGCTCATCGGCTCGCCGTTCTGGCGGGTGGACACAATGGCGTCCAGGCTCATCAGTTCCTTCATGGACCCTGACACCTTGTAGCCATTCAGAGCCACCAGAGTGACCTCGTTGGCCCCGGTGCTGCCAAAATGCTCGATGACCCTTGCCAGCGTTGGGCCGGAGAACTCGGCGGTACCGTCGTAGTAAGGACTGGTGGTCTCGATGACTGACTGTGGAAAACTCTCCAACAGTGCCCGATCCAGCACCAGAGTCTCCTTTCCATCGGTAATTTCGAGCGTCTGGGCAGAGGCCGAGCCGAAGGTAATGAGGAGGAGAATGGCCAGGCCTAACATTGATCGGAGACGATCATTCATCGGAAACACCCATCCTGTTGATCATAATTTGGACAGGCATCATAGTGGCGGGCGCGATTTTCAGCCAGTACCACTTGGTTACACAGTGCATCTAATTTGTGAAATCGTTTAAAACACCGAGAGAACGAAAAAAGCCCGCTGGCTGATGCGCGCAACGGGCTTTTCAAACACCTGGAAGGGAAAGACCGGTTATTCCACCGTCACACTCTTGGCCAGGTTCCGCGGCTGGTCCACATCCGTACCCTTCAACACCGCCACGTGATAAGACAGCAACTGCAGCGGTACGGTGTACACGATGGGCGCGGTGATCTCGTGCACGGACGGCAGTTGCATCACGTGGATGCCTTCTTCCGGCTTCACGTCCGCCGCCTTGTCGGCAAACACGAACAGCTCACCGCCACGGGCGCGAACTTCCTCCAGATTGGATTTCAGCTTTTCCACCAGGTCGTTGTTCGGTGCCACCGTGACTACCGGCATTTCACTGTCCACCAAGGCTAGCGGACCGTGTTTGAGCTCGCCGGCGGGATAGGCCTCGGCGTGGATGTAAGAGATTTCCTTGAGCTTGAGGGCCCCTTCCATCGCCACCGGGAACTGGGAACCGCGGCCCAGGAACAGGCTGTGGTTCTTGTCCATAAACGCCTTGGACATCTCTTCAATGTCGGCATCCAGGGCGAGGATATCACTCACCTGCTTGGGCAACTGATGAATGGCGGCAACGATGTCTGCCTCTTTCTCTTCACTCAGGCCATTATGGCGCGCCAGCGCCAGGGTGAAGATCAGCAAGGCGGTCAGCTGGGTGGTGAACGCCTTGGTCGACGCCACACCAATTTCCGGACCGGCCTGGGTCATGATGACCAGATCGGATTCCCGCACCAGCGAGCTGCCCGGCACGTTGCAGATGGCCAGAGCCGCGCGGAAGCCAGCCTGTTTGGCCTGACGCAATGCCGCCAGAGTGTCGGCGGTTTCACCGGACTGGGAAATGCACAGGAACAGGGTGTCGGGCTGAATCACGTGTTTGCGGTAGCGGAACTCGGAAGCGACTTCCACCGAACAAGGCACGCCGGCCAGTTCCTCAATCCAGTAGCGGGCCACCATGCCGGCATGGTACGAAGTGCCACAGGCGATGATCTGCACGTGACGGACGTTATCCAGCAGGTTGGCCGCATCGGTTCCCAAGGCTTGCTCCAGGACCCGGCTGTCGGTGATCCGGCCTTCCATGGTGGCCTTGATCACTTTCGGTTGCTCGTAGATTTCCTTGAGCATGAAGTGGCGGTATTCACCTTTGTCCGCAGAGTCAGCACCGTGTTCAAAACGGGTAATGGTCCGCTCCACCGGCTGACCACTGCGATCGTGGATGCGGATGTTGTCCTTGCGGATATCGGCGATATCGCCCTCTTCCAGGAACATGAAGCGGTCGGTCACCGGCAACAGGGCCAGCTGGTCAGACGCGATGAAATTCTCGCCAATACCGACGCCAACCACCAGAGGGCTGCCCTCGCGACAGACCACCAGGTGATCCGGCTCATCGGCATGAACAACGGCCAGGGCGTAGGCACCGCGCAGACGCTGAATGGCCGCCTTTACCGCCTCGTAGAGTTTGCCCTGTTCACGGAAGTATTTCTCGATCAGATGCGCGACCACCTCGGTATCGGTCTGGGAGGTGAACTCAAAACCCTCGGCCCTGAGTTCATCCCGTAGTTCCTGGTAGTTCTCGATGATGCCGTTATGGACGATGGCCAGCCGCTCGCCGGACATATGGGGATGGGCGTTTACCTGAGAGGGCTCGCCGTGGGTGGCCCAGCGAGTGTGGGCGATACCCAGGTGACCAGCCAGGGGGTTTGCTTCAATGGCATCAGCCAGGGCCGCCACCTTGCCAACTTCCCGGGCTCGCTGCACCAGGTGCTGGCCATTGATGACGGCCATGCCGGCGGAGTCGTACCCCCGGTATTCCAGGCGGCGCAGGCCCTCCAGCAGAATACCCTGGACATCCCGTTCAGATACCGCTCCTACAATCCCACACATGCTGTTATCACCTGTTCGTTAATCGTTGGTTACGCTTTTTTCGGCCGTTCCCAGCCGGCGATGTTGCGCTGTTTGCCACGGGCCACCGCCAGTTCCCCTTCGCTGATATCGCGGGTAATGGTCGAGCCAGCACCAATGGTGGCCTGTTCCGCTACGTTCACCGGGGCGACCAGTGAGGTATTGGAGCCGACAAATACCCCGTCACCCAATACCGTCTGGTGTTTGTTCACACCATCATAATTGCAGGTGATGGTACCTGCACCCACATTCACATTACGGCCCAGTGAGGCATCACCAACGTAACTGAGGTGATTGATCTTGCTGCCCTCACCCACCACGGCCTTCTTGGTTTCGACAAAATTACCAACCTTGGTGTTGGCGGCCAGTTCAGTGCCCGGGCGCAGACGTGCGAATGGCCCGATCTGGGCGTTGGCACCCACTACTGCACCTTCAATCACGCTGTTGGCCTTGATCTCCGCACCGTCGGCGATAGTGGCATCTTTGATCACACAGTTGGGTCCGATCACAACGTTGTTGCCGAGGCTCACCCGGCCTTCAAAGACCGCGTTTACGTCTATCCACAGGTCGTTGCCAATGATGAGCTCACCGCGGACCTCAATGCGGGCCGGGTCCGCCAGGGATGCACCCTCGGTCATCAAACGCTCGGCTTGCTGACGCTGGTACCAGCGCTCCAGTTCCGCCAGTTGCAGGCGGTTGTTCACGCCCTGAACCTCAAACGGATTCAGCGGCTGGGAAACCGTCACTGACAAGCCGTGGTCCACCGCCATCGCGATAATGTCAGTCAGATAATACTCGCCCTGGGCGTTGCTGTTGGACAGAGCGGGCAGCCATTGCTTCAGCTGACGGGCGGATACCGCGAGAATGCCGGTGTTCACTTCCTGAATCTGCTGCTGTTCAGCGGTCGCGTCTTTCTGCTCAACGATGGCCTGAACCAGGCCTTGTTCGTTGCGAACGATCCGGCCATAACCGTGGGGGTTATCCATATCCACCGTCAGCAAAGCCAGATTCCGTTCGTCCAGGTCGGCGACCATGGTTTCCAGGGTATCTTTGCGAGTCAGAGGGACGTCACCGTACAACACCAGCACCCGGGCATCATCCGGCAGTGCCGGCAGTGCCTGGGCCACGGCGTGGCCGGTGCCCAGCTGTTCGGTCTGCAACACCCAGTTCACCGAGTCGTCTTCCAGTGACGCCCGAACCTGATCGGCTCCGTGACCAATCACCGTGTGAATTTTCTCCGCGCCCAGTTGTTTTGCGGTATCAACCACATGGTGCAGCATGGCTTTACCCGCCACCGGATGCAGTACCTTGGGCAGGGAGGATTTCATGCGGGAGCCCTGGCCTGCAGCCAGGATCACAACGTGTAACGGGCTCATGGGGCAATCAGCTCCGGTATTCAAAACGTCCATAAATGAAAAAACCGCGTCCCGGTGGAATCGCCGACACTCCGTTTCCGGAATACCGGGCCCTCCACCTGAGGATGCGGTTCACTGTCAGGCCAGTCCGGGCGCTGACACAGGCTCTGCTTAACGCAGGTGCTTGCGCAGCTTCTGGATGGTGCGCAGCTGAGCGGCAGCTTCGGCCAGCTCGGCAGCAGCACGCGAGTACTCGAACTCGCCTGTCTTGTTCGCCAGTGCCTTCTCGGCTTGCTTCTGGGCTTCCAGGGCCGCTGCTTCGTCCACATCCTTTGCACGAACGGCGGTGTCGGCCATCAGGGTAACCAGATTGGGCTGTACTTCCAGGTAACCACCGGATACGTACAGAATCTCCTCACTGCCACCCTGCTTGATGATCCGCACTGCGCCGGGCTTCAGCTCGGTCAGTAGCGGAGCATGGCCATACTGGATGCCAAGCTCACCTTCGGTACCGGTGGCGATCAGCATCTCCACCAGGCCCGAATAGATTTTTTCCTCGGCACTTACGACGTCACAATGTACGGTCATAGCCATTTCATACGCCTCTTGGGTCAGAAAGGAAAAAAGGTGTCTTACTTACCTTCCTTCTCTTTCATTGCCTTAGCTTTCTCAATCGCTTCTTCGATGCCGCCGCACATGTAGAACGCCTGCTCCGGCATGTCGTCGTAGTCACCGTTGAGAATGCCTTCGAAGCTCGCGATGGTCTCTTTCAGAGACACGTACTTACCTGGAGAACCGGTAAATACTTCAGCAACGTGGAACGGCTGCGACAGGAAACGCTCAATCTTACGGGCGCGGGATACGATCAGCTTGTCGTCTTCAGACAGCTCGTCCATACCCAGGATCGCGATGATGTCTTTCAGTTCCTTGTAGCGCTGCAGAACGTTCTGAACACCACGGGCAACGTTGTAGTGCTGCTCACCAATCACCAGCGGATCCAGCTGACGGGAGGTGGAGTCGAGCGGATCGATCGCCGGGTAGATACCCTTGGAAGCGATGTCACGGCTCAGTACCACGGTCGCGTCAAGGTGCGAGAAGGTGGTGGCCGGAGACGGGTCAGTCAAGTCATCCGCCGGTACGTAGACCGCCTGGATAGAAGTGATGGAACCGGTCTTGGTAGAGGTGATACGCTCCTGCAGCTGACCCATCTCTTCCGCCAGGGTCGGCTGGTAACCTACCGCAGAAGGCATACGACCCAGCAGTGCAGATACCTCAGTACCGGCCAGGGTGTAACGGTAGATGTTGTCAACGAACAGCAGTACGTCACGGCCTTCGTCACGGAACTTCTCAGCCATGGTGAGACCGGTCAGGGCCACACGCAGACGGTTTCCAGGGGGCTCGTTCATCTGGCCGTAAACCATGGCAACCTTATCGAGAACGTTGGACTCCTTCATTTCGTAGTAGAAGTCGTTACCTTCCCGGGTCCGCTCACCAACACCTGCGAATACGGAGAGACCGGAGTGCTCTTTCGCGATGTTGTTGATCAGTTCCATCATGTTTACGGTCTTGCCTACGCCGGCACCACCGAACAGACCAACCTTACCACCCTTGGCGAACGGGCAGATCAGGTCGATAACCTTGATGCCGGTTTCCAGCAGGTCGGCAGACGCTGCCTGATCGGCATAGCCCGGTGCTTTGCGGTGGATAGCCCAGCGCTCTTCTTCGCCGATGTCGCCCTGTTCGTCGATGGGACGACCCAGAACGTCCATGATCCGGCCCAGAGTCTGTGTACCCACAGGTACAGAGATCGGCTTGCCGGTGTTTTCTGCTTTCAGCCCACGCTTCAGGCCCTCAGTGCTGCCCATGGCGATGGTACGAACAATGCCGTCACCCAGCTGCTGCTGGACTTCCAGAGTTGTTTCGCCACCTTCAAGCAGCAGTGCGTCGTAAACGCTTGGAACGGAGTCACGTGGAAATTCCACGTCGATAACCGCGCCAATGATCTGAACGATGTGTCCGCTACTCATGCTCGGTTCCTCGTTATCTTGATAGTCAATAAAACCAGTAGGTCTGTGAGCGTTAACCAACAGATGCCGCGCCGCTCACAATCTCCGAAATCTCTTGTGTGATCGCTGCCTGACGGGCCTTGTTGTAGGCCAGTTGAAGCTCGTCAATGATGCTGCCAGCGTTATCTGTCGCGCTCTTCATGGCAATCATCCGGGCAGCCTGCTCACAGGCCAGATTTTCTACCACACCCTGATACACCTGGGATTCGATATAACGTGGCATCAGCCCGTCAAGGATCGGACGGGAATCCGGCTCGTAGATGTAATCCCACTGGTGACCGATTTCTTCATCATCGCCTTCCGGCAGCGGCAGCAACTGCAGCGCCTTCGGGCTCTGGGTCATGGTGTTGACGAATTCGTTGCTGATCAGGAACAGGCGGTCGATCTTGCCTTCCACGAACGAATCCAGCATCACCTTGACGCTACCGATCAGCTGATCTGCACTCGGGCTATCGCCCAGGTGCGTCACGGCTGCCACCACGTTCCCGCCGTAGTTGCGGAAGAAGGAGGCACCCTTCTGGCCAATAGCGCAGATATCGGTCTCAATACCTTGTTGTTTCCATTCACGCATTTCTCTGACGAGCAGCTTGAACGCGTTGGTGTTCAGACCACCGCAAAGACCGCGATCAGAGGAGACCACAATGTAGCCTACCCGCTTGACCTCGCGCTCCTGCATGAACGGATGGCGGTAATCCTTGTTGGACTTCGCAATGTGTCCGATTACCTGGCGCATCTTTTCAGCGTACGGGCGAGTTGCCTGCATACGCTCCTGAGCCTTACGCATCTTGCTCGCGGCTACCATTTCCATGGCAGACGTGATCTTCTGCGTGCTCTTGATGCTTCCGATCTGGTTACGTATTTCTTTTCCGACGGCCATATGTCACTGCCTTTTCAAGTTAGACACTCAAATGGACCAGCAGGCCCGCACAACGGCGGGCCTTTTGGATTTACCAGCTCTGAGTGGTCTTGAATTTCTCCAGAGCAGCTTTGAGGCCGGCAGTGATGTCGTCGTTGAAGTTACCTTCAGGGCCGATCTTGTCCAGAAGTTCCTTCTGCTCGGACCGCATCCAGTCCAGCAGTTGGGCTTCGAACTTCACAACCTTGTTGACATCCACATCGTCCAGGAAGCCTTCGTTCGCTGCGAACAGTACGGTACCCATTTCCGCAACGGTCATCGGGCTGTACTGGTTCTGCTTCATCAGCTCGGTGACGCGCTGACCATGCTCCAGCTGCTTACGAGTTGCTTCGTCGAGGTCAGAAGCGAACTGGGCAAACGCCGCCAGTTCCCGGTACTGGGCCAGGGCCAGACGGATGTTACCGCCGAGCTTCTTCATGATCTTGGTCTGGGCTGCACCACCTACCCGGGATACAGAGATACCGGCGTTCATGGCCGGACGGATACCGGAGTTGAACAGGTTGGTTTCCAGGAAGATCTGACCATCGGTAATGGAAATTACGTTGGTCGGTACGAACGCAGACACGTCACCAGCCTGAGTCTCGATGATCGGCAGCGCGGTCAGGGAACCGGTCTTGCCTTTCACTTCGCCGTTGGTGAACTGCTCAACGTAGTCAGCATTTACACGGGACGCACGCTCCAGCAGGCGGGAGTGCAGGTAGAAAACGTCACCCGGGAATGCTTCACGTCCTGGCGGACGACGCAGCAGCAGGGAGATCTGACGGTAGGCAACGGCCTGTTTGGACAGGTCATCGTATACGATCAGGGCGTCTTCACCGCGGTCGCGGAAGAACTCACCCATGGAAGTACCGGCGTACGGAGCCAGGAACTGCATGGCGGCCGGATCGGCGGCGCCAGCAGCAACCACGATGGTGTGGTCCATGGCACCGTGCTCTTCCAGCTTGCGCACAACGGCGGCAATGGAAGACTGCTTCTGGCCAACGGCAACGTAGATACACTTGATGCCGGTGTGCTTCTGGTTGATGATCGCGTCGATGGCAACCGCGGTCTTACCGATCTGACGGTCACCGATGATCAGCTCACGCTGGCCGCGGCCGATGGGAACCATGGTATCGATGGCTTTCAGACCAGTCTGTACCGGCTCGTCAACGGACTGACGGGCGATAACGCCCGGTGCAACCTTCTCGACCGGGGAGGTCAGGCTGTTGCCCAGCTCGCCCTTACCGTCGATGGGGTTACCCAGGGAGTCAACCACACGGCCCAGCAGTTCGTTACCAACGGGTACTTCCAGGATACGACCAGTACAACGTACCTTCTGGCCTTCGGCCAGACCTTCGTAGTCACCCAGAACAACCGCACCAACAGAATCACGCTCCAGGTTCAGCGCCATGCCGTATGTGCCGTTGGCAAATTCAATCATCTCGCCGTACATAACGTCGGCCAGACCGTGGATCAGCACGATACCGTCAGATACAGACAGGATCGTACCTTCGTTTTTTGCTTCGGAAGAGATGTCGAGTTTCTCGATTCTCTTCTTGATGATGTCACTGATCTCGGATGGATTCAGTTGCTGCATGCCTTTGTCCTCAAACCTTGTGCTGAAATCAGGAGCCCAGAGCCCTGGCCATTCTGGCCAGTTTGCCACGGACTGAAGCGTCGATAACCAGGTCGCCTGTTCGTACGATCACGCCACCGATCAGGGACTGATCCACGGTGGTCTCGAGTTCGACCTTGCGCTCCAGCTTTTTGGACAGTGCGTCGATCAGTTTCTGCTGCTCGTCTGCAGACAAGTCGAATGCGGTATCGATTGTCAGGTGTACAGACTTCTCGAGGTCTGCACGATACAAACGGAACAGAGCAGAAATCTCCGGCAGCAGGGCCAGACGCTTGTTTTCAGCAAGAATCAACAGGAAGTTTCTGAGTGCTTCAGGCAGCGGCTCTTCAAAACACTCTGCGAAGAGTTCCGCCTTGCGTTGCTCAGACAGGCCGGGGTTGGCCAGGATGTTCTTTACCTCTTGGTCAGCCGCAACCTGAGCGGCAAAAGCCAGAGCCTGATCCCATTGATCAACGGCGTTCTGGTCCTGCGCGGCATCAAAAACGGCCTTCGCGTAGGGTCGGGCTAACGTTGTAAGTTCTGCCATGATGACCCTCGTTTAGAGTTCTGCGGCCAGCTTTTCCAGCATCTCGCTGTGAGCTTTGGCGTCTACAGAGGTTTCCAGAATCTTCTCGGCACCGGCAACGGCCAGGGTGGCCACTTCTGCTCTGAGTGCGTCGCGAGCCTGAACACGCTCCTGTTGAATTTCCGCCCTGGCCTGCTCAATAAGCTTTTCGCCTTCTTTGCGGGCATCCTCTTTGGAGGCTTCCACAATCTGGGCGGCACGCTTGTTGGCCTGGTCAATCAGGGCTGCAGCTTCTTCTTTCGCCTTTTGCAGTTCTTTGGTGGCTTTTTCCTGGGCCAGTTCGAGATCGAGTGATGCCCGATCGGCCGCGGATAGGCCATCTGCAATTTTCTTCTGGCGCGCTTCCATGGCTGCCGTAATCGGCGGCCATACATATTTGACGCAGAACCAGACGAAAATAGCGAAGGCAATCGATTGCCCTATCAACGTAAGGTTTATATTCACGGCGATATACCTCTTGCTATTCGTTGCGTCCTGGTTTCCGGAAGGAGGGGCGCGACCTCAGCCGGCGCCCACAGCTCTCGGTTTAATTAACCAGCAACAACGAAGATCAGGTACATCGCGATACCAACACCGATCATGGGAACCGCGTCAAGCAGACCAGCCATGATGAAGGCTTTGGTTTGCAGTTGGTTGGCCATTTCCGGCTGACGGGCAGTGGACTCAAGCAGTTTGCCGCCCAGCAGACCGAAACCGATACCAGCGCCCAGAGCGCCCAGACCGATGATCAACGCAGCTGCGATAAATACCATTTCCATTGAAGACTCCTCAGTTTTTTCAGATAGTTAAGGGTTTGTTTATTTAAGGGTTAATCAGTGATCTTCGTGTGCCGCGCTGAGGTAAACCACAGTAAGCACCGTAAAAATAAAGGCCTGAAGCGGAATAACCAGAATGTGGAAGATCGCCCAGGGAACGTTCAACGTCCACTGAACCCACAGCGGCAACAGCGCAATCAGGATAAAGACAACTTCACCAGCGTACATGTTACCGAACAGACGCAGCGCCAGACTGATCGGCTTGATGATCAGCGCCAGGATCTCCAGCAGCAGGTTGAACGGGATCATGATCCAGTGATTGAACGGGTTAAAGGCGAGCTCTTTGGTAAAGCCACCCACGCCTTTCACCTTGAAGCTGTAGAACAGAATCAGCAGGAACACACCGATGGAGATACCGAAGGTACCATTGGGATCGGTGGTCGGAACAATCTTGAAGTAACCAAGCCCCAACGCGTGGGCGATAGACGGAATGTAGTCGATCGGGATCAGCTTCAGGACGTTCATCAGAAGGATCCAGACGAAAATCGTCAGCGCCAGCGGGGCAATCAACGGATTCTTGCCGTGGAAGACATCGCGCACAATGCCCTGAACGAACTCAAAGGTCATTTCGACCAGGTTCTGCAATCCGGTCGGTGTGCCTTCGGTAACCCGGTTGGCCACAAAGCGGAACAAACCGAGGAACAGAATACCCATGGCGATAGACCAGCCGAGGGTATCGACATGGACAGCCATGAAGCCCATGTCCGCGGCTTCCTGGCCGGTACGTGCGAAGGTCCAGGTGGCCTCCTGCACGACACTGCCATCCGCGCGCTCATAGCCTTCCGGGAGCTTGCCATAGGTAAGGTTGGTGAGGTGGTGTTTTATATACTCTACTGGGGTATCAGCTGCCATACTGCTCTCGTCCAGTCATCGCTGTGGTCGCGGCCGGATGAGCCAGCGCAATGCCGTACCCAACACAACCATCACAGCAAAAGTGAATAACAGAGCCGGTACGTGGACTGGCTCCATTAAAGTGAAAACGGCCGCAAAAAACACTGCGGTAAGGGCCAGCTTGATGCTTTCAGCCCTGAATATGTTGCTCACTGCCAGGTGCATCTGTCGGGCACCCTGATATCGATACGCGCGGTGAGCAAAGTACGCGTTTGGTATGACAAAAATAAGACCGCCAACAAGTGCGGAATACCCGGCCAAACGACTTTCCAACAGCCACAACAGGCTCAGAATCAGCAGAACCGCCATCTCTATAATCAACCACTTGCCAAGTGGTACGTACGTGATGGCTCTCGAAGAACGGTTCATATCACCAGCTGTCATTCCAAGCGCGCGGAATTATATGTGTTAACCGATAGGTGTTCAACATAACCGCACGGAAAAATTGGCGAAAAAGTGAGCAGGTTTTGCCGCCGAAACCTGAAGTTTTACACAGGTTGTGTTGCTCATCGATCACCACAACCACATGTGGTGTTTCCGGCACCAGACGGGACTTTAGGATGATTTTCAGGTTTTATCGGGCCGATTAACGGATGTGGCCCAGAATGCCGTCAAGCTCGTCCAGTGAACTGTACTCAATCACCAGCTTGCCTTTGCCCCGTTTACCATGATTGATCGCCACCCGGGCACCGAGCCGGTCAGACAGATCGTCCTGCAAGGCCCGGATGTTCGGATCCAGAGCCGGCTTGGCGCTGGCTTTGTCTTCCGGTTTTTCCTGCTGAACCCGGCGCACCAGGGCTTCAGTCTGGCGTACCGACAGCGATTTGGCGACCACCTGACGGGCCACCTGCATCTGCTGCTCCGGTGGCAGGGTAAGCATGGCACGGCCGTGGCCCATTTCCAGATCACCATGCTCCAGCATTACCCTTACGTCTTCGGTCAGGCCGATCAACCGTAACAGGTTGGTGATCGTCGTTCGGGACTTGCCCACCGCCTCGGCCACCTGAGCCTGGGTCAGGCCGAACTCGTCCTGCAGGCGCTGCAGGGCGAAGGCTTCTTCAATAGGGTTCAGGTTTTCGCGCTGGATGTTCTCGATCAGCGCCATCGCAATGGCGGCTTCATCCGGGACATCGCGGATAATAGCAGGAATACGGTCCAGTTCTGCCAGCTGGGTGGCACGCCAGCGGCGCTCACCGGCAATCAGTTCATAACGGCCTTCCGACACCGGACGCACCACGACCGGCTGCATCACGCCCTGCTGACGAATGGAGTCTGCCAGTTCCTGCAGAGCGGCGGGGTCCATATCCCGGCGCGGCTGATAACGACCACGCTGGATCAGGTCGACCGGGATCTCACGCAGTTCACCATCGTGATCACTGATCTCCTGATTGAGATTCACCTTCGAGCCCTGGAGCAGTGCCCCCAGTCCCCGTTCGCCCAAGCCTCGCTTCTTCGCCGCCATGGTGGTTGTCATTCTTCCTGTTGAAATAGTGGGTGCATGGTTGCCTGACGGCGGTCTATGTTACACCGCAACCGCGGGCGATGTCTTTTTCGATCCGTGCCGGCGTACCATCTCGCCAGCCAGCGCCAGATATGCCACCGCACCCTTGGACACCCGATCATACTTGAGTGCCGGCATGCCGTAGCTGGGCGCTTCTGCCAGCCGGACGTTGCGGGGAATCACCGCCCGGTAAACCTTGTCACCGAAATATTCACTGAGCTGACCGGAGACATCCAGAGTCAGGCTATTGCGGGGGTCGTACATGGTGCGCAGGATACCCTCAATCTCCAGATTGGGATTGACCGTTTCCTGAATCTGCTGGACGGTGTTCATCAGTGCCGCCAGCCCTTCCAGGGCATAATATTCACACTGCATCGGGATCAGTACCGAATCCGCGGCAGACAGGGCATTCACGGTCAGCAGACTGAGTGAAGGCGGGCAATCAATCAGGATGTAGTCGTAGTTTTCCCGAACGGTGTTGAGGGTCAGCCGTAACCGGTGTTCCCGGCCAATCTCGTTCATCAGCTCCACTTCGGCGGCGGTCAGGTCACCGTTGGCGGGCAGCAGATCAAAACCGGAGGCTTCAGCGTGGACGATCACGTCCGCCGGAGTAGCCCGTTTGGTCAGCACATCATATCCGGACAGCTCCAGGGAATTTTTATCCACACCGCTGCCCATGGTGGCATTGCCCTGGGGATCCATATCCACCAGCAGCACCCGGCGCTTGGTGGCCGCCAGAGACGCGGCAAGATTGACGCAGGTGGTGGTTTTGCCCACACCGCCTTTCTGATTGGTCACTGCAATCACGCGCGCCATGCTTTGCCTCCTGCTGTTGAGGGTTACCGGTGTCGTTCAGCCCGGGCGACGATCAGTAAATGCCGTTCGCCGTCGGCTCCGGGGACGGTCAGGGAATGGCTGGATTCTACCTGCCAGCCCGCCGGAAGGGCAGCTACTTCATCATCCGGATACTGGCCTTTCATGGCAAGGAACTCGCCGTCATTCGCGAGCAGACCACCACACCAGGTCACCAGGTTTTCCAGGGCGGTGAAGGCCCGGCTGCTGATCTGGGTGAAGGGCTGATCGGGCTGGCAGTCTTCCGCCCGGCCGTGGATAACTTCAACGTTGTCCAGCCCGAGCTCAAGCACACACTGATTCAGGAATCGGGTTTTCTTGCCGTTGCTGTCCAGCAGGGTAAAGCGTTTTTCCGGGAACACAATGGCCAGCGGAATACCCGGCAGGCCGCCGCCGGCGCCCACATCCAGCAAATGGTCTGTGGTCACCCAGGGCAGGATGCTCAGACTGTCCAGCAACTGGCGGGAGACCATGACCCGCTCATCCCGCACGGCGGTCAGGTTGTAGGCCTTGTTCCACTTGTTCAGCAGAGCCAGAAAAGCCAGCAACTGTTGCTGCTGGCTGTCGGACAAAGACAGGTTCATGGCCGCCAGGCCGTCCCGAAGCTGGCCGGGCCACTGTGGATAACTCATCTCAGGCGCTCTGCTTTTTCAACAGGTCGCGCTTTTTCAGATGCACCAGAATCTGGCTGACCGCCGCCGGGGTCACCCCCTGGATACGGGACGCCTGAGCCACCGTTTCCGGGCGCACATCCTTGAGCTTCTGCTTGATTTCGTTGGACAGGCCACCGATGACGTCGTAATCCAGATCCAGCGGCAACGCGGTGTTCTCGTTCTTGCGCAGGCGCTCGATCTCATCCGCCTGGCGGGAGATGTAGCCTTCGTATTTGATCTCGATTTCCACCTGATCGGCTACGTTCGGGTCCTCCGCCCGTTTGGCCCCGATCTCGGCGATGTGATCGTAGACAATCTCCGGACGGCGCAGCAGCTCCGCCAGAGACTGGTCACGGGTCATCGGCTGTTTCAGGTAGCCATTGGCTCGCTCACCCGCCTCGGTGTTCGGATGGATACGGGTGCTTTCCAGGCGGCTACGCTCTTTGGCAATGCCTTCGCACTTCTCGCTGAACTTCTGCCAGCGCTCGTCGTCCACCAGGCCCAGCTTGCGGCCGGTTTCGGTCAGGCGCAGGTCGGCGTTGTCCTCCCGCAGGATCAGCCGGTATTCGGCACGGCTGGTAAACATACGGTAGGGCTCCTGGGTGCCCATGGTGATCAGGTCGTCCACCAGTACGCCCAGATAGGCCTCATCCCGGCGCGGGTACCACTCTTCTTGGTCCCGGGCCCGCAGCGAGGCGTTGATGCCCGCCAGCAAGCCCTGGGCACCGGCTTCTTCGTAACCGGTGGTGCCGTTGATCTGGCCGGCAAAGTACAGGCCCTGGATAAACTTGGTTTCCAGGGTGTGGCGCAGGTCCTGCGGGTTCAGGTAGTCATACTCGATGGCATAGCCCGGGCGCAGGATGTGGGCGTTCTCGAAACCGGGAATCGAGCGCACTGCCTTGAGCTGGATATCAAACGGCAGGCTGGTGGAAATACCATTCGGGTACAGCTCGTTGGTGGTCAGGCCTTCGGGCTCGACGAAAATCTGGTGCGAATCCTTGTCGGCAAAGCGGTTGACCTTGTCCTCGATGGACGGGCAATAACGCGGGCCCACGCCCTCGATGTTGCCAGCGAACATGGGCGAGCGGTCAAACCCACTGCGGATAATGTCGTGGGTTTCTTCGGTAGTGCGGGTCACGTAACAGCAGATCTGCTCTGGATGTTCGTCACGGCTGCCAATAAACGACATCACAGGTGTCGGATCGTCCCCCCACTGCTGCTGCATCGCGGAGAAATCCACGGTGCGGGCATCAATGCGCGGCGGTGTTCCGGTTTTCAGGCGGCCGACGTTGAACGGCAGTTCCCGCAGGCGTTTGGCCAGGGCATTGGCCGGCGCATCACCGGCGCGACCACCGGCGTGATTCTGCATACCAATGTGGATAACGCCACCGAGGAAGGTACCGGTGGTCAAAACCACGGTTTTGGCGTTGAAGCGGATGCCGGTCTGGGTCACCACGCCCACCACCTGGTCGTTTTCCACAATCAGGTCATCGGCCGCCTGCTGGAACAGGGTCAGATTAGGCTGGTTTTCCAGCATATGGCGAATGGCGGCTTTATACAGAATCCGGTCTGCCTGAGCACGGGTGGCACGCACCGCCGGGCCCTTTCGGCTGTTCAGGACCCGGAACTGGATGCCCGCCTGATCGGTGGCCCGGGCCATGGCGCCGCCCAGGGCATCGATTTCCTTCACCAGATGGCTCTTGCCAATGCCACCGATGGCCGGGTTACAGGACATCTGCCCCAGAGTCTCAATGTTGTGGGTCAGCAGCAGGGTTTGCGAACCCATACGCGCTGCCGCCAGGGCGGCTTCAGTACCGGCATGGCCACCACCAATGACAATGACATCGAAACGGGTCGGAAACTCCACACTACACCTCGGAAATCGGGGAAAAAAACAGGGCGGCGAGTATAACGCCTCGCCCGGGAAATTGCAGTCAGAATGTGCAAATTTTAACCAGCAACGAGGTGAATAAAAACCCTGGCGGCTGGCCTTGGCCGATGATCAGTGCGACGCCGCTCTCTGACAGGGTTCGTTCAGGATAAGGAAATTCCGAAGGTTTCAGGATTTCATAGCCTTGTCATACATTGTTCAAAAAAGTTTTCAAAAAGTTATCCACACAATTGATGCCTTCACTTACAGCCAAAAATGTTGGTAACTATTTGTTAAATATAAATTTAATTAAATTACTCTGGCATTATTCGCAAATTATCCCAGTAATTATCCACAGCGTTTTTAGCAAATGCCTATATACGGTGCAAAAACCTGTACCCCTGAACCCAAGTGCACCAACAAAGGGCCAGTTTCTACGCAGGCTCGCCAGCGCGGTCATCTGGCCCCTGTGCCAGGCGCCCAACCAGAGGTTTTGGCACAGAACTCGCTTGAGCCTGGAATGCAGTTTCTCAACCACGGCCAGGAAGGCTCGAACAGGCAGTACAAGGGTTCCTGACCATGAAGCGCGTTCTCAGACTTGCCGAGCACCGGCACCGCCCCTCTGGCAAAACCGCCAGCTTTATCGAACATCACGATTTCCGGTCGGTCTATCAACCCATTCTCAGCCCCACCCATCAGAAGATGGTCGGCTACGAGGCACTGGTACGGGTTCGTCGTGGTAATCAGCCAGTACCGCCGCCTTCGCTTTTCGAGCAGGCCAGCATTCAGGGCGTCACCTCGGAACTGGATCGGCACCTGCTGAACCTGCACCTGGAGAATTTCACCCAGACCAACCTACCTATCTGGCTGTTTATCAATATCAACCCGGACACTCTGTTCCACCATAACGACTACCTGTCTGTACTGGCTGACCATTGCCATCAACTGGACGTGCATCCGGAGAAGATCGTGCTGGAGCTGGTGGAGACCGCCTCCCGGGACAGCGCCACGCTGCTGGAGTTCGTCCAGGAAGCCAAGGCCCGGGGATTCCAGATCGCCATCGACGACTTTGGCATGGGTGATTCCAATTTTGAGCGCCTGTGGCGAATCAACCCGCTGATCGTGAAGATTGACCGGTCTCTGTTGATGAACGCCCAGGATCACAACCGCGCGCGATTGCTGTTGAACAGCCTGGTCCGGATGATTCGCGAGAGTGGCAGCCTGGTGCTGATTGAAGGCATCGAGAACAATGCCCAGGCCCACATTGCGCTGGCCACCGAAGCGGATCTGCTGCAGGGCTTTCTGTTTGCCCGACCGGGGCAAGGGTCCGAAGAACTGACGCAGACCGCCGAAACCGCGTTGCGACAGGTCATGTCGGAATCCGAACGCTGGTGCCAGAACGATTTCAGGACCCGCGAGACCTATCTCAAGCTGCTGAGATTCGAAATCATGGATGCCTGCCATGCCCTGGCCCGGGGCGAGGAATTTGATCGGGTATGCCGGCCTCTGCTGCAAATGGAGGGCGTACGGCGATGCTTCCTGCTCGATCAAAAAGGGGTTCAGCAAGGCAGTCTGGCCCAATCCGGGGCTTCCCGGAATGCCGCATTCAACCCGCTGTATCAGTCCGCTGGCGCCTGCTGGAGCCATCGGGAATATTTCCGCAACGCCCTGGAGCGACCGCAACACATCAGCTGCAGCCGCCCCTACGTGGCCCTTCCGGACGCCCGACGAACCGTTACCCTGTCCACCGGCACCTCACTGGCCCAGGGCCACCGGATCTTCTGCGTGGATATCCACCCGGATGAGGTCCTGGACGGTCAGGTTCTGTTCCCGGACACCCTTTGATGCCGGGATTCAGCCGGTAGGGTTCAGAAATCGTCCGCCTTGCGCTGTGGCACAGCCGCCGAGCTGCTACCACCGGATGGGCCCGCTGCCAGGCGTTCCAGCTCCTGCTCCACCGCGTTCGAGGATTTCGCAAAGCGGGCTAAAAGGTTGTACAACACCGGGATAATGAACAGGGTCAGGGTAGTGGCGAAAATCAGGCCACCCAGGATCACCATGCCGATGGCCGCCCGGCTCTCGGCCCCGGCACCAGTAGCAATCACCAGCGGAACCGCCCCGAACACCGTAGATATGGTGGTCATCAGTACCGGGCGGAAGCGCAGGCTGGCACCTTCCAGAATGGCTTCTTTCACCTCGTAACCCTTGTCCCGAAGCTGGTTGGCAAATTCCACGATCAAAATGCCGTTCTTGGCCATCAGCCCCAGCAGCATGATGATGCCGATCTGGCTGTAGATGTTCAGACTGATGCCGGACCAGGCCAGTGCGATCAGCGCACCGGTCACCGCCAGCGGTACCGACAGCATGATAATCAGCGGGTGGATCCAGCTCTCGAACTGGGCCGCCAGCACCAGGAACACGATGATAAACGCCAGCCCGAAGGTCAGGTAGATGGCCGCCGAGGAATCCTGGAATTCCTGGGACAGGCCCTTGTAACTGAGCCGGGCCTCCGGAGGCAGGTTATCCACAGCCAGGTTATTCAGGTAGGTCAGCGCTGAACCCAGGTCATAGCCCTCGGCCAGGGACGCACTCACCACCACCGCCGGCAGCCGGTCAATCCGGCGCAAATCCGGATTGGCCCCGATCTCTTCCACAGATACCAGGGCCTTGAGTGGAATCAGTTCCCCACCTGCCCGAGGCCGCAGGAAGATCTGTTCCATATCACCGGGCGTGGCCCGGTCGGCATCGTCCGCCTGGATAATGACGTCGTATTCCCGGCCCCGATCGAGATAGGTGGTTACCTGCCGGGAGGCCAGCATGGTCTGCAGGGTGAGGCCTACGTCTTCGATGGTGATATCCAGATCCGCTGCCCGGTCGCGGTCAATATTGACCTTCAGTTCCGGCCGGGTCAGCTCAAAATCGGTGTCGACATTCAGCAGATTCGGGTTTTCCTTTGCCCGTTCAACGATCTCCTCACTCCAGGCCTGCACCGACTCGTAGTCAGGGCCGGCAATGACAAACTCCACCGGCTGATTGAAGCCGCGCTGGCCCAGCCCCGGCGGATTGATGACACTGATCCGCACCCCGGAAATGTCAGACAGCTTGTCGCGGATCTCGGTGGTGACCTGCTGCTGCTTGATATCCCGCTGTTCCCAGGGCACCAGCCCCATGATCATGAAGGCATTGTCTTCTTCATCCCGGAATCCGACGATGGACAGGAATCGCTCAGCGATACCGTCATCCAGGTAGGGCAACAGCCGCTCTTCGGCCTGTTTGACAAAGTGATCGGTGAATTCAACCGTCGAACCCCGGGGCGCGCTGACGGGCATGATGATTACGCCGCGGTCTTCGGTCGGGGCCAGTTCCTGGGGCAAACGGGGAAAAATCACCACCGCCACAATCAGCCCGACGATACCGAGCCCGAGCAACAGCCCGGGCTGGTTCAGGGAAAACCGCAGCATTCTCTGATAGCCGTGGGTGAGGCCGTTCAGGATGCGCTCACTGAAGGCCCAGAGCCGATGCCCCTCGGCACTGTCAGGACTGTGCCGGAGCCACTTGGAACAGAGCATCGGCGCCAGGGTCAGAGCGACCAGGCTGGAGACCACCACGGCGGCAGCCAGGGTGAAGCCAAATTCCGCAAACAACCGGCCCACGTTGCCGCCCATGAACGAGATGGGCACAAACACCGCCACCAGAGTCAGCGTGGTGGCGATCACCGCGAAAGCCACCTGCTTGGCGCCCCGGTAGGCCGCCAGCAACGGTGGTTCGCCTTCATCAATGCGACGCTGGATGTTCTCCAGCATGACAATGGCATCGTCCACCACCAGGCCGATGGCCAGAATGATGGCCAACAGGGTAAGTACGTTGATGGAAAAGCCCAGGAAACCCAGGCCGATAAACGCACCGATCACCGCCACCGGAATGGTGACCGCCGGAATCAGGGTTGCGCGCCAGGAGCGCAGGAACAGGAAAATAACCAGTATCACCAGCGATACCGCAATCGCCAGCGTGGTCAGAACCTCTTTGATCGAAGCCCGGATAAACACCGATTCGTCATAGCTCTCGGCAATACGCACTTCCGGCGGCAAGGTCTCGCGAATCTTCACCAGCTCCGCCTTCACCGCATCCGACACTGCTACCGTGTTGGCCTTGGACTGGCGGATTACCCCCATCCCGATAGCGGTTTCGCCATTGGCCCGCAAACGACCAACATCCGATTCCACCCCGACCTGAACATTGGCAACCTCGCCCAGGCGCAACAGGTCGTTGCCATCCCGGCGGATCACCAGATTGCGGAAATCTTCCACATTTGACAACCGCCCTTCCGCGCGCACGGTAAAGTTGCGGGTGGAGGAGTCCACTGAACCGGCCGGTAACTCCACGTTGTTCTGCCGCAGTGCCTGCTCCACATCGGCAACGGTTATGTTGCGGGCCGCCAGGCGGGTGCGGTCGAGCCAGACCCGGATGGCGTAACGGCGTTCACCGCCAATCCGGACATCGGCAACACCGTCCAGAACCGATAACCGGTCTGCCAGAACCCGATCGGCAAAGTCACTGAGTTCGGCACTGTCCCAGACGTCACTGATCAGAGTTATCCACATCATTGGCCGGGCATCGGAATCGGCTTTTTGAACCACCGGGGGATCGGCCTCATCCGGCAACTGGTTCAGAACCCTGGACACCGCATCGCGTACGTCGTTGGCGGCAATGTCGACATCCCGGGAGGTATCAAATTCTATTGAGGTTCGGGATTCACCCTGTTCGGTTGAGGATTCGATGGAGCGAATGCCTTCAATGCCACTGATGGCCCCTTCAATCACCTGGGTAATCTGGGTGTCGACCACTTCCGCCGCAGCGCCGGTGTAATCGGTGGACACCGAAACCACCGGCGGATCAATATCCGGATACTCCCGAACCGGCAAGCCCAGCAAGGCGGCCACGCCGAATACGACAATCAGCAGGCTCAGAACGGTGGCAAACACCGGGCGTTTGATGGAGACATCGGACAGCACCATGGATCAGGACTCCACGGTCCGGGCAAACCGGTTTTCCGGAATCGCCTGGTCGTTACTCTGTACTTCAATGCGGTCGCCGGTACTCAGGCGATCCTGCCCGGTTACTACCACGGCATCGTCCAGGGTCAGGCCAGAGGTAATTTCCACCAGACCGGGCATGCGCGAACCGGTCGCCACCGATACCCGGCGTGCCACGCCGTCTTCGGCAACAAACACATACTTGTCGTCGCCACGAATCATCACTGCCTGCTCCGGAATCACCAGCCCTTCCCGTTCCTGCAGGGTCAGTGACGCCGACATGAACTGGCCCGGCCGCAGACGACCGTCCGGATTATCGATAATGGCTCGCACCGACAGGGTTCGGCTCAATTCGCTGATGCGGGTGGCGAGTTCCACCAGCTCTCCCCGGAAGACCTCGTCTGGGAATGCCGGCGTGGAGGCAATCACCGATTGGCCTACCCGAACCTGGCCGACAAAACGTTCTGGAACCGCAAAACCCATTTCCATTCGATCGGTGGTGTCCAGCGTGGTAATGGTGGTGCCCGCTTGCAGATATGCCCCCACGCTGATGTCGCTCAGGCCCACCACACCGGAGAACGGCGCTTCAATGCGATGGTTTTCCAGCCGCACCCGGGCAGCCTGTCGCTGGGCTTCAGCCACACTCACGGCGGTGACCAGTTCATCCACCTGGGACTGGGACACGCTATTGTTGGAGCGCAAACGCCGGGCCCGCTCCAGTTGCCGCCTGGCATCGGCCAGCTGGGCTTCAATCACCTGGAGATCGGCACGGGCCTGACGATCGTCGAGACGTAACAGGACATCGCCCTGAGATACTTTCTGTCCGGGTTCGAGGTTGATCTGCACCACCCGACCGGTGACTTCGGTGGTCAGTTCCACGGCATTCAGTGCCTTGAGGTTGGCCACCGAACGAATCTCATCCCTGACCTGCTGCAATCTGGGCGCCACTGCACTGACTTTGCTGGCCCTCGGCTCCTCACCGGCCTGTTCTGTGGACGAGGAATCCATCGCCAAAAAGAACACCGCACTTCCGGCACCCGCTGCAACCAGTACCACCGCAATCAGCCATTGCTTCCACATGGGTATCGCAAACCTTTCCGAGTTCAGTTCTGCGGGACAGCCCCGCTTTCATGTTTCTGAATCACCAACACCACTTCACCCACATCGACACCCCACTTGCTCATGGTGGTCTGGTTGATCAGGGTGTCGGGAGTAACCAGGTACATCCAGTCGTCCATCCGGACATCGATCGTGCCATCGCCGTATGCCACCCGCAGGACATAATTCATGTGTATGGCGTTGCCCTGCCAGCGCATGGTGCCGGCTTCCACCACGTCGCCGGCGCTGGCGTGATAGCTGCCGTTGTCCGGTGTCAGCGTCCAGATCCGGGTCTGGACCTCGCCGTCGTTGAAACGGAACACCTCATCCAGCGTACCGACACCGTTTTCATCCCAACTGGCCACAATGTCTGCGTCGAAGGTACGGATAACCTGGCCGGCGTAGTCCTTGACCACCCCCCGGGCCGAAAGTTCGCCCCGGAAAAACTCCGAGGGCACCAGCTCCGGTGCCTGGCCCTGATAATCCTCCAGATTCGGCCCGGCACACCCTGCCAGCATCAGGGTCATTAACAGTATAAGACCACCGCTTCGAAGACCATGGAAAAGACCGGGGAAAGGCTGCGTTTGCATGACTTTTACACTCCTTGGCGACTACCGGATAGCAACAGAACGTTTTCAGCATTACGGACCCATGGCCGTGCCCGATCAGTCCCCGGGCCCAACCGTCATTTCAGCCAATTGTCCATTCTGACATCAGCACCAGCGCTTTCCGTCAATGGCAGCCCGCCGGGAATACCGTACAACTGCACACACAGTGGCCTTTCTGGCCCAACCAATTCCGGATGATTAATGCATGTGAGGACTGGCTATGCCTGTGTATAAAGCGCCCCTGAGGGACATGAAATTCCTGCTCAATGACGTATTCGATTACCCGCGGCACTACCAGACACTGGCCTCCGGTGAGAACGCCACGCCCGACATTGTCGACGCCATTCTGAGCGAATGCGGCCGTTTCTGCGAAGAGGTGCTGAGCCCGCTGTATCAGTCCGGCGACGAAGAAGGGTGCCACCTGGAAAACGGTGAAGTGATCACCCCCAAGGGCTATAAAGAAGCCTACGAGCAATATGTGATGGGCGGCTGGCAGGGCCTGTCGGCACCGGAGGAATTCGGGGGCCAGGGCCTGCCGGCCTCCATGGGCCTGCTGAAGCAGGAAATGATGGGCACCGCCAACTGGTCCTTTTCCATGTACCCGGGCCTGTCCCTGGGGGCCATGAACACCATCTATCTGCACGGCGACGAGCAGCAGCAACAGACTTATCTGGCGCCGCTGACTGAAGGCCGCTGGGGCGGCACCATGTGCCTGACCGAGCCCCAGTGCGGTACCGACCTGGGCCAGGTCAAAACCCGGGCCGAACCCCAGGCCGACGGCAGCTACAAACTCACAGGCACCAAGATCTTCATTTCCTCAGGAGAGCACGATCTGACCGAAAACATCGTTCACATCGTGCTGGCCCGTCTGCCGGATGCCCCGAAAGGCACCAAAGGCATCAGCCTGTTTATCGTGCCCAAGTTCCTGCCCGATGCCCAGGGCGGTGTCGGTGAGCGCAACGCCGTCAGTTGCGGCGCGCTGGAGAAGAAGATGGGCATCAAGGCTTCGGCCACCTGTGTGATGAATTTCGATGGCGCCACCGGCTATCTGATCGGCCCGGAGAATCAGGGCCTGGAGTGCATGTTCACCTTTATGAACACAGCCCGCATCGGTACGGCAATTCAGGGGGTTGGCCCCGCCGAGCTGTCCTATCAGTGGGCTCTGGATTACGCCAGGGAGCGCCGTTCCATGCGGGCGCTGTCCGGCAAGAAAGAGCCGGATGAGGTTGCCGACAGCCTGATTCACCATGCCGATGTCCGGCGTATGCTGCTGACCCAGAAAGCCATCGCGGAAGGCGGCCGCTCCATGCTCTATTACGCCGCCAAGATCGCGGACCATATGGTGGAAGCGCATACCGCAGGCGATACCGCCAAGGTTGAGAAATATGACGACAAACTCGGCTTCCTGACGCCAATCCTTAAGGGATTCCTGACCGAACTGGGCTGTGAGGCCACCAACCTGGGCATGCAGGTGTTCGGCGGTCATGGCTACATCCGCGAACACGGTATGGAGCAGATTGTCCGGGATACCCGTATTGCCACCCTGTACGAAGGTACAACCGGCATCCAGGCGCTGGACCTGCTCGGGCGCAAGGTCTTGCTGATGACCCAGGGCGGAGCAGTGCGGGAATTCACCCTCAAGGTGGCCAATTTTGCCCGCAAGCACCTGACCAACAAACAACTGCGGCCGATGGCGGTGGAGCTGCTGAAACTGACCGCCCAGTGGAACCTGCTGACCGTGCGCGTGATGCTGGCAGCACGCAAGGATCGCGACGTGGTCAGCGCCGCCGCCAACGACTTCCTGATGTACAGCGGCTACGTGACCATGGCGTACATGTGGCTACGCCAGGCGGCGGTGGCCAGCGATAAACTGGAAAACGGCGGCGATGAATCTGACGCCTTTTACCGCACCAAGCTGGCGACCGCCGAGTTCTATTATGAGCGCTTGCTGCCCCGGGCCCAGGCCCACGCCACCAGCATGCTGAGCCCGACCCGCAACCTCATGCAGGTGGCGCCGGAAGAGATGGCCTTTACCGGTTAACCTCCGGTATTTTCCCGTCCCGGGCGCTGCCCGGGACATTTTTGCCTGTTCATGACCATCCGGAAACCGGGGTTGAAATCCCGTTGATACGACCTCAACTTTCCCCCTGCCTTACCACTTTTCTCACAATGCACTGAGGTTTAACGACTTTTAGAGACATCACCATTCTCGCGTATAAAAGAAGGAGGTTCGAAAATGGACAATCGTACTGACGACTTTTATCCCACCCGCCTCGAGCGCCCGGCAGAGAGTTTCGAGCGCAAGGACCCGGTTATCCACAGCCAGGGAACCGACCGCCACAATGGGCCGCTGAGCGAAACTGAACTGGCCCGGTATGAACGGGACGGCTTTCTGGTATTTAACAACTTTCTGGATCAGGAAACGGTCAAACGTTTCCGGGACGACCTGCGAGCCTATGAGAATGACGACAGCATCCTGCGTTCCGAAGGCACTATTACTGAGCCGGGCAAGCAGGAAATCCGCTCTATTTTCGGGATCCACGAACTGTCTGATCGCTTCGACCGACTGACCCGGGAGTCCCGCCTGCTGGATATGGTGCACCAGCTACTGGGCAGTGATGCCTACATCCACCAGTCACGCATCAATTTCAAACCCGGTTTCCACGGCAAGGGCTTTGACTGGCATTCGGATTTCGAGACCTGGCACGCCGAGGACGGTATGCCGCGCATGCGGGCCGTCAGCTTTTCCATCGCCCTCACCGACAACACACCATTCAACGGCCCATTGATGCTGATTCCCGGCTCCCACAAAACGTTTGTGCCCTGTGTCGGCCGCACGCCCGAGGACAACTACCAGTCCTCACTGAAAAAGCAGGAGCTGGGGGTCCCCAACGAGCAGGACCTGCAGAAGATGGCCGATCAGTACGGCATCCAGGCGCCTACCGGGCCAGCGGGCTCTCTGATCATATTCGAGTGCAACACGTTGCATGCCTCCAATGCCAATATGTCACCCTGGCCCCGCAGCAATCTGTTCTTCGTCTACAACAGTGTGGAAAACCGTCTGGAACAGCCATTCTGCGGCAACAAACCGCGGCCCGACTTTCTGGGCAATCGCAGCCATACCGAGGCCCTGCGCCCGGTTCGTTCACCGGATCTGCGCCGCACCGGTTAAGCGATGGCCCAATAACGAAAAAGGGGAAGCCAGTGGCTTCCCCTTTTGCAATGGAACAAAGCTCTGATCAGAGGCCGTACTTGGTCTCAATAGCCTCGTAGATTCCGTTGTTCTTGATGGTTTCCAGGCCCTGATTCAGTTTCTGGATCACCTCGTCCGGCGTTTCCATGTTCATGGCCAGGTACAGTTCGGTCTTGTTGAACGAATACACCGGAACCAGCCCTTCCACATCCTGCTGGGAGGCAAAATAGGGCCCGGCCAGCTGGTCCGCAATCCAGAGGTCAACCTGTCCCAGTTCCAGGCGCTTCGGGTTCAGATCGTCGCTTTCCATCTCCGAGACCTTATAGCCGCGCTCCAGCAGGTATTCGGTCATGACGTCACCGCGATAGCCGGCATACAGCAAACCCCGGGTATCTTCCAGATCGTCGATCTGCAGGTTGGTGCCGGCCGGGGCAAAGATGGTCCACAGGTTGTTCGCCAATGGCCCTACCCACTTGAACTGCGGTGCCCGGCTTTCGGTATAGGTGGTGCAGAAGATCCCGTGGTTCTTTTTGTTCAGGGCCCGGTTGTAGCCGTAATCCCAGTTCCGGAGCTTGATGACATAGTCCAGCCCGGACGCCTGCAGCACCGCTTTCACCATCTCGGTGCACAGTCCATCAATGCCATCGCCGTTATGCTCGAAGGCACGGCCGGTGGAACTCATGTTGTACGGAGGAAAGTTCTCGGTGTAGATGTAGAGTTTGTCTGAGCCCAGGGCGGGCACAGAAACGCCGGCAAACACCAGCGTGGCAGCTAACAGAGAGGCCAACTTGCGCACGGGTTATCTCCTTTACCACGAATGACTTGGTCCGCTGCACAGGCAGCGGCACGATGAGACAGTAGTGGAGTTTACCCGAGCTTTTAACGTTGTTTTACAGATAAACTGTTTGTTTTCGTAAGGGAACACTCGAGAGCCAGAGCGGGCTGAGGGCTCCGTCCTGAATTATTTTCCGATGCAGAATATTTGTTTTCTTTTAAAAACAGTACCTTGTAAGTTTTTCGGAGCACTCTCGGAGTGCTGAAATTTGCGAAAAAAGTCTAAATATTTGCAAGTTTCTGTAGATCCGAATGCTGATTCCCCATTAAGGACCTGGGAAAAGTGGGAAACTGGGAACATAAAGTATCTCCTGTTCGATTATTCTGCATCTGTCAATATCCACTCTTAATTGAATGGTATGACCGACTGCCAAGTTGTTCGCCCCTATGACAGCAGAGTTACTCCGACTGCGAAAGAAGATCTTCAGCTTGGGATAGGAATGAGGCCAGGTCTCTGTCTTTTCCTGTCCCCTCTGACTCCCATTCTTCCATAGGCCTTAACATTGCAAGGGCGCTTGCTTCTCCTGACAAGTTATCTAATTCTACATTAGCTTGCTTCATTTCGGTTAAATAGTATTGACACCACCTAGTGAATGCCAATATCCACATTGAGACTACCAAAGCATCGTTCCAACAAGACCAGTTAGACGTACTTGCCAGAGGTTGTTGTAAAACTCTTTTCTGCTTATTTAAAATGGGTCTGATCAATTCAATTACTTGTCTTTGTTGCTCAGGCGTACTATGAGCGACGATAAATGCACAAGTATTTGTCATCTGCCCTTCCCGTGAAAGTTGGAACAGTCTTGAATTCCTGCTTTCAGCTGGGCCTATCAATGAAACGATTTCCTCGATCCAGATTTTGCAAGCATCATCCGTATCAGCTTGCTCACTTTGAAGTAGAGGTAAAACTAGATCCCGAAACAACCACGGTTCTGTCCATGGTAATTGGCGCATATGGCCTCTCATCGAATCGATTACGTGCCTCAAATCACTTCCAGATAGCTGTTCTGGTAGTTCGCTTTTGAGTGCGACTAATAATTTCTCGTATTGATCACGTTTTCTTTCATCATTTGCCGATCTGTTCACCAACCAACCTAAATATCTTACCTTTTCCGTGCGGTCAAATCTTGAAAGCAAGCCCAGCTCTGATGTGACGTCCTTAGTTTGATCAATCATCTGCTCTAGAGCATATAAGCCCATCCATCGAATTAAACCGTTACAACTATTCAATAAAGTGCATGTGCGGGAATAGTTTGGTAGCAGCTCTATGGATAGGGAGATCTCGCTAACAATTTGGCTTAACAATGACAGCCTAATTATGTCAGCATGATCCGGCTCTTTCGGAATTTTAGGCGATTCTTCAGCAACCAGTTCTAACAATGATTTTGGGTCATATGACCAAAGCAGTTTTATTGCAAAATATTCTGACCAAGTAAGTGCTGTATATTTAGTCATATGGCACATATGATGAAGCTGGTAAGAGCTACACAGCAGCTTTTCAATTGGTCTTTGAAATAGGTGAGGTTCTAAGACAGTTATATCAGTATCCAGATCTTTATGGGTGCGCTGTATCGATTTAGTAAGGTACCCCATGAGATTCTGTAAGAACGAGGTTTCACTTAATATTTCTTGAAAATCTGTATCACCAGCTCTAGAGTTTGCCAAAAATTCACCAACCACTTCCCATTGATCCATGAAATCTTCAGAGCTGACCTTTTTCTTTACCCAGGCTAAGAACCCCTGAGGATCGATCAAGTTAAGTGAGTCCCCTTCTAATAGCTCAAGAGATATCAACTTGTCTTTCAGTGGTGCACCGTATAATCCTGTTAATGAAGGCTCGTTAGCCCATATTGATAGGATGTCGCCTGCTAATTCATTATTCAGTATTTTTAGTGGCTCGTATCTTACATTTTTCCCTGGAGCTTCGGAAGAAACATATAGTTTGCTTAATCCAGGGTTGTTTTCTTCAGAATCAGATGTTTTTGCCTCTAAGTCCTTCAAAAGGCCACTTTTATATTTTTCAACCTCTAACAAAGTATCAGATGGTATCGGCGTAATAAGTAAGGGATAGTTCTCTGCCACTTTCTGCAAGGAATTTGATAAATTAAAGCCAACTATTGGTAAGCCATCGCTTCCTATAATCAGGATATATCGGTCGTGGAGCTTTCCGTCTTTTAAGCCAATGATTCTGAGGTTTATTTTTGAAAGGGTTCGTTTATTGTTTTCACAAGCAGTAACTAGATCGTCTACTCTATTACGATTAGTAGGGTTTTCCTCGTCACCTTTTTGTTTTGGTAGTGAGGTAAATACTATGTAGCTACACTTAGGCGCAGCATATAAAGAAAGCAACGATAATCCAGCCGAATCAAAATAGGGATCGAAAATTATTATTTGGCTGTCGTTATATTTTGAAAAGAGAGCTTTGAACCATTCGACAAATTGTAAACGGCCTTCACCATCGCTTGGTCCATAACGTTCGAAAAACCTTGCATCCGATTTTTTTGGGTGCAGTTTATTAAAAATAGGGCTTAGCTCGCGGTTTACAGCAACCCAAGGGTCAGCCTCCCGGCCGCCCACTTGGCTAGCAAACCCATGGTTTCCTGTGTTTTTAGTTAATACTGCTTTCACGCGGCTAGATTGCTTTTCTTTGACCGTGTTCTCTAACCAATCAAATTTAACAGAGCTTGAATTACCACCGACCACATTAGCTTGAAAATTTATTTCTCGAATATATCCAGTGCGCCACCTGCAACATAATATATTTTCTTCGCTATCTTCGACATTAAAACCATAGATTTCTAGTTCAGTAGAGTCAGCGATGGATCTAACTGTTCTATCAATATCAAACTCGCGCATATATATGCGGTTGTCGTACTGTTTCGCATTTGCAATCCTTGAGTATATAATTTGACCGCTGTTATAGATCTTAATGTTGAATAGAAAATCAGGGTAGTTAGGAAGATTCTTGGCGTCGAATTTAACGCTTAATTTCCGTCTTTCATCGCCCCAAACAACTTCAAGTAAATTTTTCTCTTTTTCATCTAAAGTCGGAAAAACGAGAAACTCAATATCACCAAATCGCACTTTATCGTTATCTTCAAAGTTCAATCCAGTGTCAAAATTTAGATGTTCGACGATAAACTTTGTAAGGTCGGAACGATAATTATGGTTGTCCTGGAAGAGAGATGATTTATCTACTTGAGTGATCGATGCGCTAATGGCACCCGCTGCTCCATGGGGGCTAGTAGTCGAGTGAAGTTCGAACGCATCCTTGTTAAGAAGATATATTACGGGTTTATAAACTAATTTTTTTGGATCTAAAAATATTGTGCCAAACTTCTCATCAAACTTATTTTTTCGCTCAAGACCTAAAGTATCGCTTATCGTGGAAATATTAACTCCATCACAAAGCATTTCCAGAAAATCACTTAATAAATTGCTACCGATGTACAGATTAAGCCGGGTTATTTTCGCTCTGCAATGTTCAAGATTCGTAAATTTGTCATTATTGCTGAAAGACCAAGAATTATTAGAATGTGAGTATGGTACTACACGACCATAGATAATCCGGTTTTTAGTCGTTTCTGTGGAATGAACTTGAAGAATCCAAAGCTGTACAGCGCATGGCCGAGGATCACCGTAGAATAAGCGAGCCAGCCTAGTGTCACCTATTAGGTCTTTTAATGTTGTGCTGACCTTATTGTCTTTAAACGCTTTATTCATTCTTGCCCCGATTTATGCACTTGTATCTACTATGTAATTTGGTACGTTCCTCGCCGTTACCATCTACCATTTTATAGTGTTTTACAACACATGAGCTTCAACGTAACGGCAGTGTGTCTGTCGTTATATGTTTGAGCGAAAGGAACTTTGTTCTATCAGTACAAACTATTGATTTATAAAGATTATTTTTATTTTTCCTCTTGCATATTCTCAACCTCATGAGAATATTTAATGAAAGCAGGAGGACATAATGAAAAGATTAGCACCCTTAACTACGGCAATATTGGCCGCTGCCCTGGCTGGCTGCGCGGCTACCCCACGAGCTTACAATCCGGAAGAGTCTCGGGCCTTAAACCTGGCGAGAGCCGGTGGCATCTACGATATGGACTTGCGGGATTCTGAGGATGGTACCCGCTCCTACAATAAAGGCATGTTGGTGCCATTACTGGATCTCGCCAGCCTGGCGACCTCATTCGGTGCACCGCTTCGACATCTATCGGGTAACCAAACGTTTTTGTTCAACGCTACCGACATCCTGATGACACCGGACAATCCATCGGCGAGACCAAGCCTGATGGGATGGATGCCTGCGTCGATGGCCACTTCAGAGGCTCAGGCCTATGAGCAGTATGTAAATCTGGTTGACCAGGCCATCCGGGTAGCTGCCAATGATATGGCGTTGAGTGCCACCAAACTCAGTAACGTGGAAACGCCTGAGATTGACGGCCATCCACTGATGCTCTGGTCGATTGAAAGCACTGAGCATGGATGCGGTGCTGGTCAATGTGTGGTTGCTTACAACATCAAAACGCCGAATCGCTGGAAGTCTCCGGCCTACGTGGAAGGCGCTGAGCCTGAAAGCTACAACATTGCGGCCAATCATCCAGAGAATTATTCCCGCCTTGTTTTCCGGCAGTCAGATGAGCAACTCAGCTTCCCTGTGGACGAGTTCTACCGCACGATCAGTGGTGCCTTACCATCCTGGATGGTGGTGTACTTTCCTCCCGGCACCGTCACCCAGGATGGCGAACCGCTACCGTACCCTGTGCTGTACGAGCAGGGGCAGCGACTGATGTTCAAGGAGCCAGATCATGAGTGACTGGCATGATGAACTGGAGTTCGCGCTGTTGCCGCTTGAAGACGCCAAAATCGATAGCGACTGCATGACCTCTGTGATCAGCAATGCCCTGAGCGAGCAAGGCATCTTCCATCAATGCCGTATCGGATACGCAGAGGACCGACTGAGCCTAATGGTCACTGCTCCCCATTGTTGGATCGAGCTCGAACAGGGCTGGAGTATCGATATCCGGCTCAGGCAGTGGCTGGGCGATGAGGACGACCTCCCTCATGGCGTATTCCAGCCATCCAATTACCCGAGAGTTCGATACCAAGGCAGTGCGTGGCTGGTTCCACACCTTGATGCGGGAGATTTGAGGTCGATGACAAATGATGCCTACAGCAAGTTGAAAGTGCCATGGCTCGCCGGGCGAGCCAGAGCGGCCTGACGCCGGTCGAAACTTGCATTTTCTCAGGTTCTGATAGCTTCGAAGTAAAGAACTATCGGGGACTGAAACCATGGTGAAGGTAACAAAAATAGTAGCAGTGGGACTCGCCGGGATCGGCGTTGTGGAGCTCGCCTTAAGGGGTACCGATGCATCGCTCTACGCATGGTATCTATTGTTGGTGCTCTGGGTGATCCTACTGCTCATTCGCTTCGCAATGGCCGCAGTCGATGCTTACAAGACAGTTTTTACTAAGGGACCCGATGGGCAAATGACGTTTCCTGAATTCGAGAAAAAGATGGCGTCGTTTAGTCGAGGTGGTGGTAGGGAAGAAAACGGTCCAAGCAGCACGACAACCTCTGGCACCGGGAGTCAAGAAGGCGCAGGCGATCTGTTCGATGACTTCAGAGTCAATCCGATCCTCCGAGAGGATGATCCGTTCGGGGAGTTTTTCGACTCTTGAGGTGGTTCCTGATGGGTACACATCAGGGGAACCAACTGCTCAGGCCGCTTACCATGACAAGTAACCATTTAAAACAGACCGGCCAAACGGAACCACTTATAACAGACTGAGGAGGCATGAATGTTTATACGCGCCTATTTGAGAGCATCGACCCAGGAACAAAATGCCGAGCGGGCCAAAGCATCGCTAATCCAGTTTGCCGAGCAACACGGTCAGCGCATTGCTGCCTTTTATACCGAGAACGTCTCCGGTGCCACATTGCATCGTCCCGAACTGATGCGACTGATTGCCGAATCTGGTGAAGGTGACATTGTACTGGTAGAGCAGATAGACCGGCTTGCCCGCCTTAAACAGCAGGACTGGGATACGCTCAAACAGAAGCTGGCAGCCAAGCGGTTGGCGATTGTCTCGCCCGAGTTACCAACGAGTTGGCTGGCTCTGGACAAGAAAGACGACACCGGCTTTACCGAATCTATCTTGCAGGCGGTCAACAGCATGATGCTCGACATGTTGGCAGCGGTAGCCCGGAAAGACTATGAGGACAGACGTCGCCGACAGAATCAAGGGATCAACAAGGCTCGCAGCGAGGGTAAGTATCAGGGGCGTCAACCTGATCTGAAGAGGCGGCAACACATCGCCAGTTTACTGCGCACTGGCCATAGCTATAACGAAATCCAGGACATCCTGGGTTGTTCGCGCCATCTGATTGCCTCTGTCGCAAAGGAACAAAAGCAGTCAGGTGCAGCATAGGCTGCAATTTGCAATCAAAGAACGAAAACAGGAGAACTCACATGATCGATATGTTCGTCACACTCATTGCTTTCCTCGGCTTTGTCGCCGTTATCCTGGCGATCTGCGGCATCACATACCTGAATGCTGACAAGCTGGAAGCATTTCTCAACCGGAAGCTTAAAGCACGCCGCCAGATCGATAAAAATTCCAGATAATCTGGGGTAAACGGCTACTTTTGCCCAAATTGGCAAATTACAGACCCGTGGGTTTGTCTCTGCGGCCAGTAGCATTTCTCTTGAACATCAACCAACAGGAGAATGCTAATGAGCAAACCCAAAACCATTCAGGAAATCACCGATAAGTGGCATGAGGTGGCGCGCGCCGGGGAGTTTGACCATCATCAGGGGCGCCGAATGGCACTTGGTCAATGCAGACAGTATCTACAATCACTTTCCAAAAGCCTGGATATGGAGCGAGCGCGCCTTCGCTATCTCGCTCAGCGACTGTCGGACCATTTCTGGGCGCATAATGAGGCTCATCGAACCAAAGAAACGAGAGGCTATCCTGGCCATCACGGCTGCCGGGTGAGAATGCTGCACGGCAGCTTGGAAATGCACTGGTACTACAACACCTTCGTAAGAGTGAAAAACGGTAAGGGACATGCGGTTTTCAGTGAACACATCCGCCGTGCCCTGAAACACCGGTACTCAAAACCCGCATTTAACCGCGCTCACGACTGGGAAAGGCCCATCATTGAGGAGACCGAAGCCGGGTTTGAGATAGTGCGTATCATGAATGCAAACCTCACTCACATGCGCCGTCTCGTCAGGGCAAACCTGAAGCAGTTGGACAGTTTGGAGGCGCACTTCGATGGCCTTCGGCCTCCAGAATCCTAAACAAAAAATCGTTCAGGCCCGTCCCTTTCCGACGGGCTTTATGCATCTATTTTAGTGGATGATTACAAACAGTATTTGGCTTGAACTACGTAATCCTCTGGGTACAAGATTTGTCGAAAGACCTAGATTTTTTTGTATTCGCACCGACCTGTGTATACGATAGTTTGACAATAAAAAGCAATTCTTACGGTTGACTGCGAGGGATATGTGAAAAACTGCTCAAAAGGATCAATTTGGAGAAAGTGGGACCTCCATGTCCATACCCCATTTTCAATTCTGAACAACCAGTTCGGCGACGACTTTGACAATTACGTCAGAAAACTCTTTCGGTCAGCAATAGATCATAATGTAAGTGCCATTGGCCTGACCGACTATTGCCTTCTTGACGGCTATAAAAAAGTAGTCGAAGACTATATTCTCAACGATGATAAACTATCTGAGCTATTTGATGAGGATGAAATCAGGAAAATTAAGAATATTGCTATTTTCCCAAATCTCGAGTTTCGCTTGGACAAACTCGTAGTAGGCAAAGAGGTCGACTTAAAATGGAATAGGCGGACCAACTTCCACGTTATCCTTTCCAATGAATTGTCTCCCACATTAATCCAAAGAGAGTTTTTATCTAGAATACAGTTTGAAACTCACGCTGAAACAGGGCTTAAAGCAGAGAGAAGAGCCTTAACCAAAGAAAACTTGATAGAATATGGTGAAAGACTAATTGAAGAACACCCCGAGTTTAGAGGCCAATCTGCCCTTGCGGTAGGGATCTGCAATGCCTCGGTCAATACAAGCGAAATAGCAGAACTGCTCACCGAAGATGGAAGATTCAAAAAAAACTACTTGTTAGCTTTGCCGTGTGACGAAGACCTCAGCAGAGTAAGTTGGAACTCGGCCGGTCACGGTACTCGGAAGACACTTATTCAACAGAGCCAACTGATATTCTCATCTAACAAGCGTACGAGAAGCTTCTTGCTCGGAGATTATCACGATAATCCTACCTCTTTCAGAAAAGAATTTGGCTTACCTAAAGCTTGTATATGGGGTTCTGATGCACATGCATACGACACACTTTTTGAGCCTGACGAAGAAAATAACACTTGGATAAAGGCTGATCTTACTTTTGAGGGCCTCAAGCAGGTAGTATTTGAGCCGAGGTCACGGGTTGCTATTCAAGATACCTGCCCTGGCGATAAGGTAAGCTATGAAGTTATAGACTCTGTTCGATTCAAAGATTCCAGTGGGAAAAATATTTTTCCTGAATATAAAATAGAATTAAATTCGGATTTAAATTCGATTATTGGTGGCAAATCCTCAGGGAAATCGCTTTTACTCTATCATATTTCAAGGACGGCAAACAAAGAGGAAACCGTAAAGAAGTGTGATCTAGCAAAGGCAAGTACTTATCCAGAATTTGAAAATGAATCAAATTTCGACTTTGAAATCACTTGGAACGACAACACTAAACAAAGCTTTAGAGAAACAAACGACCAACGACCAATAACCTATATACCTCAGCTATATATAAATAAATTAGCCGAGGAAAGTGGTCGAGATCAACTCAATGAGCTTGTACTCGAAATTCTATATCAAGACAGGGAAATAAAGCTAGATGCTGAAGAGCTTTTTAAAAAATGTGATTCGTTGAATGAGAGCATCAGTACACAGGTTACAAAACTTGTATCCCTCAGACACAAGTATGCAAAAGAAAAGAGCGAAAAGGAAAAAATAGGAGCTGAGAATTCGGTAAATAATGAAAGAGAAAAAATAAAAGAAAAAATAGAAAAAATAAAAAAATCATCAGGTTTTACTCCTGAAGAAAGCAAGATTTATAAAAAGCTTAGCGACAGATTGTCAGTTAGTGAAAAAAGGCGTTCGTCTCTTTTAAGATATATTGAAATACACACTGAGCTAAAAAATGAATTAGTAAGAGAGATGGAAGACTCGTTTAGAAACGTAGCTCTTATGACGAATTCTGAAGAGTCAGAAAAAAAACGGTTTCACACTGGAAGCCGCCTTGTTCAGATAACACTGGCTAAGATTCAGAAAATTATTGATGACCTGCCAATAGAAGCGGGAAAGAACATTCGCCGCGCTAATAGCTTGATAGGCTCGCTAGATGAAAGAATTATAAATACCACGGAAAGTCTTGAAAAATTCTCGTCTAAAGTAAAAAGCCAAAACGAATTGAAAGGACTTCTAGAGGCGCAAAAACGGGAAGAAGCTAAGCTTAGAGCTATTCAAGAAGCAGGCAAGAAGGTCAAAAGCACTCTCGAACAAGGAAAAGCAGCTTCTGATCAGCTTAAAGCCCTGTATGAGCAGTTGTTTGACACATATGGTGAAATAGAGGCGCTTTTCAATGGTGCTGCGAAGATAGACAATGAAAATATAACGCTTCAAGCTAGCCTAGAATTCGATCACAATAGTTTCGATTCTTTCATAAACTGTTTTGATGCCAGAGGAAGCCTTGCAAGTATTCTAGGCGACTCGATTGATAGTGAAAACAATTATATTTACTCAAAAGACACGCATTTAGACTCTATATTCACCCTGAGCGAGAAGGTTCGAGATTTCTCCCAGATCGCCCATAAAGTTCGAAAGAGTGCGAACGAGGAACTAATCCTTAGAAATCTACTTCAGGATTGCTTTTACATATCTTTTAACTTGCTTTATAAAAATGACGACATTATCAGCATGTCGCCCGGTAAGCGAGGACTGGTGCTTCTCCATCTCATACTACACTTGAGCAATTCCTCTCACCCTATACTTATAGATCAGCCTGAAGATAATTTAGATAACCGAACAGTTTATAATGAACTCCGCGACTTTATTAGGGAAAGGAAAGAGAAAAGACAAATCATCATGGTCACTCACAACGCTAATATGGTTGTATCCACGGATTCCGAATGTGTTATCGTCGCGAATCAGGCTGGCCAGCAGCATGATATGGAAAACGAGCAATTTAGATTCGAATATGTTTCCGGCGCCATGGAGTGCACGTTTTTCGAACCAGATGCGCCTTCATTGCTTAAGAAATTCGGCATTAGAGAGCATATTTGCGAGGTTCTAGAGGGGGGGCAACTTGCATTCGAAGAGCGAGAGCGTAAGTACGCTTTCAAGCGATAAGGACAACTTAAGGCCCGATCGAGGTCGGCACCGGCCAGGGAGAGGAAGAGGTGCAGTTATCGACGCTGGTCGACAAGCTCAACGAGCGATTTGGTACTGAATTTACCCCGGCGGATCAGCTGTTCTTCGATCAGGTGAAGGGAACCGCTGTTGCCAACGAACAGCTACGGCAGGCCGTCATGGCCAACAGCCTGGAGAATTTCGAACCGGTATTTAACAAGCAGCTTGAGAATTTGTTTGTAGAGCGAATGGACGGCAACGAAGACATCTTCATACGCTTGATGAACGACGAATCCTTCCGCAATATCGCTTCTCAGTACCTGATGCGGGCTGTGTATAACCAGGTCAAAACCAGCGTTGAATCACAGTAACAGAACAAAAAAGGGATAACGTCCGTTATGAAAGCTACAGAAGCCAAGTTGCTCGACTTCCTGAAGAAGTCGCCACAATTTGTCATTCCGATTTACCAGAGAACGTATTCCTGGTCTGAACAGCAATGTCGCCAACTGTGGGACGACATTATGCGAGCCGGCACCAACGATGGTATATCAGCACATTTCATTGGCTCGGTGGTCTACATCGAGAAGGGGCTTTATCAGGTGTCCAGTCAATCACCATTGCTGGTCATTGATGGGCAACAGCGACTGACTACCACCATGCTGATTCTTGAGGCGCTATCTCGACACCTTGGGAACACAGAGACTCTGGAGGGGTTTTCGGCTAAGAAGCTGCGCAATTACTACCTGCTTAACCCGTTGGAAGACGGTGAGCGAGCTTACAAACTGCTATTGACCCAGACGGACAAAGAGAGCCTGCTGGCGTTGGTCACGCAGAAGCCGTTACCTGATGACGGTTCTCTTCGAATCCAAGAAAACTTCGAGTTCTTCAACAGCCAGATTGAGCGGCTAAACGGGGAACTGGAAACCCTCTGCCGGGGCCTTTCAAAGCTCATCATCGTTGATATTGCGCTGAGCCGAGACCAGGATAACCCGCAACTCATTTTTGAGAGCATGAATTCCACAGGAAAAGCTTTGAGCCAGGCTGACCTGATCCGGAACTATGTGCTGATGGGACTGGAGCCGGAGCATCAAACTCGGCTCTATCGCGACCACTGGCGTCCGATGGAGGTGGAATTCGGGCAAGAAGGCTATGGCGTTTACTTTGACAGCTTCATGCGTCACTACCTCACGGTTAAAACCGGGGAAATTCCACGGTTAGATGAAGTGTACGAGGCTTTCAAACAGCATTCACGTCGCGCCGAAGTTGCGAGTGCTGGTGTCGATTCATTGGTTGCCGAAATACATGCTTTCGCTCGGTATTTTTGTGCGATGGCATTGGGGAAAGAAACAGATAAACAGCTCGGAATGGCATTTAAAGATCTGCGTGAACTCAAAGTCGATGTGGCATATCCGTTTCTGTTGGAACTTTACCATGATTACCAACAGGACAATCTGTCCCAAGATGACTTTCATAGCGCTATTCGGCTGATCGAGGCTTATGTGTTCCGTCGTGCCGTTTGTGCCATCCCCACAAACTCGCTGAACAAGACCTTTGCGACCTTTCACAAATCATTGCAGAAGAACCGTTACCTGGAGAGCGTCAAGGCTCACCTGCTCGGTTTGAAGTCATACCGGCGTTTTCCGAATGACGAAGAGTTCAAAAGGGAACTGGCAGTACGCGATCTCTATAATTTCCGCAGCCGGAGTTACTGGTTACGCCGCCTGGAGAATTTCGAGCGCAAGGAGCGGGTTCCGGTCGACGAATACACGATTGAACACATCATGCCGCAGAATGAGAATCTGTCTGCTAGATGGAAGGATGAGCTAGGTCCGGAATGGAAGCGTGTGCATGAAACCTGGCTGCATACGCTGGGTAACCTGACTCTTACGGGCTACAACTCAGAGTACAGCGACCGAGCTTTCATCGAGAAGCGCGATATGCAGGGCGGATTCAAACAAAGCCCTCTACGGCTCAACGAGGGCCTGGGAGCTGTAGAAGCATGGAATGAGGACTCAATTAAGAATCGGGCCGCCAAGCTGGCCCAGGAAGCGGTGCGGGTTTGGGCGGCTCCGGTATTGCCGGACGAGATCCTCGATACCTACCGCAACGTGGCCGTCAAACCAGAAGCCTACAATCTTGAGGATCACCCTCAACTAGCAAACGGGACCCCAATGCGCGCTCTATTTGAGCAGCTCCGAAAGGAAGTCCAGGCGCTCGACCCGAGCGTCACTGAAGAAGTTCTCAAGCTCTATATAGCGTTCAAAGCCGAGACGAACTTTGTCGATGTGGTCCCGCAAAAGACCCGTTTGCGACTGTCTCTGAATATGCCGTTTCACGAGTTGAGCGATCCGAAAGGGATGGCTCGTGACGTGACCAACCTCGGACGTTGGGGAAATGGCGATGTAGAAGTAGGGTTAAGTGAGGAATCTGAGCTGGCCTATGTAATGGGGCTCATTCGACAGGCGTTCGAAAAGCAGATGGGGAACGATGCTGATTGAGCAGTGGGAACAGCGCCCCGGCAACTGGGGCGGAAAGTAGTGGCTGGACGATCACAATGAGCGAGAGTTCTCCAACAGCGGTCGGGGACTCTCCTGGAGGACTTTCCAATCGCTACACATACCTATCTGATTTGGATAACTTTGAGCCCATTCCATGCGCTCTAATAGGTCGCCTCTTGGAGATATGAGCAGCACATACGCTACTAATCTGGATAAGTTGTCGCCGGAATCCCAGTGCGTGGTTTTTCCAAATCAGGTGGAAACGACGTGCTCTCAGTCCAGTAACCTCCCTGCCAGCACTTCTCCCTCTCTTAAGAGCCTCGAAAAGGACTCTTTGCGCGATTGTTGGTGTAGATGTTTACTAATAGGGCTTGAATGGGGCTCTGAAAGGACCTTTATGGTTGACAATGCTACCGGTATATTATATAAATGATTATTCACTTAATTAAGGTGTGAAGATGTCGAATATTGGCCGTCCAATCAATTATGCTGCTCGTGAAGCGAAAATAGAGCGAATCATTAATGGTGCCATCCAGTGCTTCGTTAAGAAAGGCTTTCACGGGGCTGGAATCGCTGAGATTTCTCGAATGGCTGGCGTTAGTCAAGCTAGCCTCTACCAATATTTTTCCTCAAAAAATGAGTTGATCTTGGAAATCGCCAAGCGATATTTTTCAAGAGACATGGCTGCCCTCAAAAGAGTAGAAAGCGCCGACGACTTTCAAACAGCTCTGGAGAAAGAAGCGCACCTCACCGGTGACACGACCGGAACAATTATGTACTTAGAAATACTCGCGGAATCGTCTAGAAACCCCGAGATAAAGAAGATTGTACTTAATTCAAGCAAGGAGCTTTATGATGTTTCGTGCTCGATGTTTAAAAAGTCACAAGACACGGGCGTAATTAGTAATCACCTAACGCCTGAACAGATAACTCATTTTATTTTCGCATATATTGACGGAATATCCTGCCATATTGCAACGGCTGACGCCGAGTATTCGCCTGACATGTTAAGGCTGTTTATACAAACGCTTTTAAGACCTCGACCTTAGTATTTTCGTTTATAGGACTTCACAAATTGACATCGCTTATTTATATAAATGATCAGTTACGTATTTATTATGCACGGGCTAATCGAGTTTTCGTATTAGGCATGCTTATTTGTACTTTACTGCTGTTACAGGGCTGTAGTGAAGAACCGACCCAAACTGCTACAGAAAACGTAAGAGCCGTATCGATTAACAGTGTGGCCGACGATGCTTATGTTAATAGCATTCGTTTTCCAGGAGTGACACAGACAGAAAACCGAAGCCAATTGTCTTTTGGTGTTGATGGTACAGTGAACGACGTTCTCTTCGATATTGGCGCGCAGCTCAACACCGGAGATGTGATGGCTGTTCTGGATCAGGAGCCCTATAGGCTTGCCCTTGAGAGCGCTCGCTCTGAAGCTGAGAAAGCGCGGGTTACATTTGAAGAAGCTAAAACAAATTATGAGCGACTCGTGCGGTTGCGTGAAAATAACTCTGTATCTGAACAGAATTTAGATGCTGCCAGATCGACATACGAAAACGCTCAATCGACGCTCCGTGATGCCCTGGCACAAATCAGGCTTGCAGAGCGAAACCTTTCTAAAACCGCTATCAAGGCACCCTATGATGGGGTCATTTCAAGTCGTAGTGTCGAACCCTTCGAAGAAGTCACTGCAAATCAAGTCGCTTTTACATTTGACGGCATGGAGAAGTTCATCGTTGACTCATCAATTCCCGGTGATCTGGCAGAGTATATATCAAATGACAAAGAACTAGAGATCACAGTGAACTATCGGGGGTCATATTTTAATGCCACCGTCGAGCATTTGGGTGAGCGAGCAAACGAGGGATTAAATTTCCCCGTTAGACTTCGTCTCGACACTTCCCGAGAAAAACGCCCTTTGCCAGGATTAGTGGTTAGCGTCAGTTATCGAATGCCCGACGGAGAAGGCGCGATATTTGTGCCTCACAGTGCTGTTGTTGCTGAGCCTACTGATGGGAATCCTTTTGTTTACCAGTACAACGAAAAAACCGGGAGAGTTAGTAAAGCAGGCATCCGTATTGTTAACGCTGAAGAAGGTGGCTACTGGATTAAAAGTGATCTTCAGAAAGGAGATTCGTATGTTGCTGCGGGTGCTGCCTTTATCAGTGAGGGTCAGAAGGTTCGACCGGCTGAGGAAGTACGATAATGTCTATTACTGCTTTTTCGATAAAAAACAGCCGACTTGTTTTATTTATTTTCATAATACTAACGATCACGGGTCTGGCATTATATCCGGATTACCCTTCTCGGGAGGAGCCCACCTTACCTATCAACCAAACCATCATAACGGCTTACCACCCAGCCTTAGATGTTTATGAGACAGAAGCCCTTATTGCACGACCAATTGAGCGAGCGTTGCGAGAATTAGAAGAAACGAAAAATATTACGACCTCAATAAGGGCAGGAGAAATTTATCTCTCTCTTGAAATAAAAGATGGTACGCCAAGTTATTCGCATGCGTGGCTTAGAGTCAGAGCGAGAATGCACGATGTACTTACTGAGTTGCCGGAGGGGGTATCAGGGCCATTCGTTAATGATAATTACGATGCGGTAGCCGTGATGACAGTAGCGCTAAGTGCAACGGATTATTCTTTTAGAGAGTTGAGGGACAAGGCAAATGAGCTTCGCAATTATCTTTATAGTATTCCAGGGATGGACAAAGTTACGTTGCACGGTGTTGCCGATGAACAGATATCAATAGAACTTAAGCCGTTTGTGGCATCACAGTATGCGCTGAACCCTAATGACATCTTTTTACAACTGAGTAAGAGCAATTCTCTCGGGGAAGTAGCGCGTATCAATTTTGATACTCAGCAAAGCCGAATTTTTGTTGAGAGCAGTTATGACGAACTGGCTGAAGTTAAGGAAACCGTGATATCGCTACCAGACGGATCTATGCTTCCGTTGAAAAATATTGCCGATGTCACCAGGGTTCCGGCTAGACCTCTGAATAGTGCAGCATACCTTGATGGTGATCAGGCCATTGTTGTTGCTGGTTATATGGCGCCTGGGCTTAATATGGTGGATTTTAACAAGCAACTGCGCCGTAAGCTGGACGAATGGGGGAGTGAGCTACCGGTAGGTTACCAAATGAAAACCATCACTGATCAGGGGAAAGTCGTTGATCAAGTGATATCGAAAATGATTTCAACGCTGCTCGAAACTATTCTAGTGGTGACGATCGTCACTGTACTTGCCTTGGGTCTTCGTGCGGGATCTTTGGTGGCACTGGCTGTTCCTGTCACGGGTGTTATCACGTTAGTTTTTCTAAGAATTTTTGGCGTAGAACTCAACGAAGTAAGCATTGCGTCGTTCATCATTGCCTTAGGTATACTCGTTGACAATCCCATGGTCATTGTTGAAGACATCTCAAAAAGGGTAGCGCAAGGCGAGGAGAGAGAGTCGGCTGCTTTATCTGCGGGAAAGACTCTGGGGACGCCCATTCTTATTGCTAGTTTAACCGTGATATTGGCTTTTGCTCCCCCGGTGTTCACTGACAATATTACTGCTATTTATATGCAGACACTAACTATTGTCATTGGTGTGATGCTGCTTGTTTCATGGTTTGTCGCTACGATGTTAACACCAATCATGGCTAAATGGTTTATCAATCAATCGTCCAAGACCCGGGGGATCTCTGGCGGTAAACCTTCCTATGTAATGAACGTAATGTCTTCCTTTTGGGACAAGGTTATTTCGCGTCCGAAGTTGTTTCTAAGTGCTTCGGTTTTAAGTCTTGTAGTGGCATTGTTTGTGTCAAGCACCATCCCAGAGGCGTTCTTCCCGCCTTCAGAACGTTCTCAACTACAGATTTCTGTTGAGCTGCCAGCGAACACGCCAGCGGAACAAACGGCTGCTGTAGCTGAAGAGATGACTCAGTGGCTAAGTAATGATGATCGGTTCCCGGAAATTACAGGTGCAACAGCTTATGTAAGTGAAGGCGGACCGCGCTTTATCCTTGGTTTAAACCCTCCTGAACCAGCACCTCACTCGGCATATTTTGTTGTAAACGTCACCAAAGATACGCTTGTCAGCGAGTTTGTCGATAAACTAAGAGCAGAAATGCCTCCTGAGTATCCTTTTGCCGAACTCGAAATCAACCCGTTCTTTATGGGCTCCACGCCGCCAGGAGAGGCCGCTATTCGTCTTATTGGTAACAAGCAATCGAATATTCTAAAGGCTTCAGATGCTATTCAAGGAGCTCTCAACGAGGTAGAGCACACTATTAACGTAAAGCAAGATTGGGAACGTTCCGTTACGAACTTTCTGGTAAAGGTTGATCGTCCCGCAGCTCTATCCACAGGGGTGACTCGTGAGGATATCTTATTAGCACTCCGTGAACATAGTTTGGGAGAAAATGCCTCAGTACTTCGGGAGGGCGAGTATCAAATTCCAATCGTACTGAGCACGAATTTATCGGAGAATTTATCATTATCTCAATTGGAGAATATCCAAGTATTCCCCGAGTCCTCGTCTAAACCGGTATATCTATCTGATATAGCGATCATTGAAACCAGGCATGATCCGTCACTTATTAAGAAGCGCAACCTAACACCGACGGTCACGGTGACAGCATTGAATCCTTCAATGACATCAAAAGAATTAGTTAACTCCATATCAAACACTATTGATGAAGTAAAAGAGCAATTTGGCGTTCAAGTACAGTTTGGTGGTGAGATTGAAGAAAGTGAAGTTACAGCAGAAGCGATATTTGCTTTCTTACCATTGTGTATCTTAGCAATGATTATACTGTTTATTTATAAGTATAATTCGTTTAGAAAAGTGACAATTATCGTCTTGAGCGTACCTTTTTGTGCCATCGGCTTGCTGCTCGCGCTAGTTATCTTCCGTCTTCCTTTCGATTTTATGGCGAATCTGGCCATATTCGCCTTAATAGGGATTATTGTATCGAATGCTATGTTAATTATTGAGCAGGTCGATATTGAAAAAGAATCGGGGAAATCTGAGCTCGATTCCCTTAAATCGGCTTTGATGGAACGATTTCGTCCAATTATGTTAACCCAAATAACAACGATACTTGGACTTCTTCCGTTACTCATAGCGAATGATCCCTTATGGAGATCGTTTAATGTTGTAATTATGGGCGGACTTATCTCGGGAACCGTGGCATCTTTTATCGTTGTTCCAAGCCTGTATGTACTGTTTTTTAATAAAAAGAGCGCGAACGCGTAGGAACTTTTTCATGAATGAGTTGATGCTTTATGTAAGTGTATTTGTTGGGGCCGCGATTCCGGTTCTGGAAGTGTGGATTGCCGTACCTTTAGGAGTAGTGGCCGGTTTGCCGTGGTTCCCCGCAGCTATGGTTGGCTTTATCGGCAACCTTGTATCTTTACTACCGATTATCTACGCCAGTGAAAAAGTAACTGCTTTTGTCCGCCGTTGGCTAAAAAAATCTGAAACTGATGATATAGCTGAATCCGTACCTGAACGTAAAGACAGAAAACACCGAATTCTTGAAAAGTTCGGTGTTCCTGGCTTAGCTTTTCTTGGTCCTTTTCTTATTGGGGTCCATGCTGCGGCCGCATTTGCTATGGCAATGGGAGCTACAAAACGAAGTGTACTATTTTGGTTTACCTTGTCATTGATTTTTTGTTCGTTGCTCTTCGGCTTTCTAGCGGGAATAGGCATTACCGAAGTGTCAGATGGTAAACAGCTACCATTTTCAGGTTAGTGGCTGATGTAGAAAGTGGTTATCAGTTTCAGTGCATCAAAAAATGCAGCTGATAACGAGCACTGACTTTCACATGTGAAAGACACATAGCTAATTTGATCATAAAATGCGCAAAACCCACTCGCGCAAGCCATAAATTTCCAGTAATGACTTGTTTTTTTGGGTATTCGGATTAAATGGTTGATGGGGCACCCCCACCCCACCAACCTGATATCATCCTCAGATGGTTGATAGATCGACCCCGTAGTTGAGTTCCTCTGCGAAGTCCGGCAATCCGTAACCGATGGTTTTCTTGTAGAACGGAGAGACCTTCGCAGTCGGGGCCTTCTTCTTGTGCTTCGTGGTGTAGAGCATTCGTGCCCGCATCACCTCGAAGGAGTAACCACGCCCTTCACGGTTCTTGTCCTTGGCCAGTCGGTTGATGGACTCCGTGTAAGCGTTGGTGACGGGCATGTCCGTCTCGAAGTAGGTCATGATCTCTTCGCGCCAGTTGCCCACCGCCCTGACCAGATCGCTCCAGACTTCCTTCTGGCCCTTCGGGATGGTGGCTATCCAGTCGTCCAGGGCGGCTTCTGCCTGGGGTCGTGTGGTGGCGTCCCAGATGCCGTAGAAGCGTTCCTTGTGCTCGTAGGCGGCCAGCAGTTGCGGGAATGCGCCTGTCCAGGTCTCCATGATGAGGCGCTCTCGGCCTGAGACTTCGTGAGCGCGTTTCAGCAGTATTTTCCGGTCTCCCTTGAGGGTTCGGCTTTGGGAGGGCTTCAGCTCCTTTCTGAGGCCCTTACGCACCTTCTCCAGCGCATCGTTGGCCATGCGCACCACATGGAACTTGTCGACCACGATGCGGGCCTGTGGCAGCACGGCCTTGACCGCTGCCCGGTAGGGGTTCCACATGTCCATGCTGACGATCTCAACCTTCTGCCGGTCTTTCATCTTCATCAGGTAGTTGGTCACCACGTCCTGACGGCGGGTAGCCAGCAGGTCGAGCAGGGTTCGCTCCTCGATGTTTGTCAGGATGCAGCGGTAGCGTTTGTTCAGGTACAGCTCGTCGATGCCCAGAATGCGGGGCGTCTCAAATCGGTGCCAGCGCCCAAGGAACTCGGTCCGGGCGCTGAAGATGTCGCGTACCGTTTTCTCGTCCAGGCCGGTCTGGGCTGCCACGAAGGTGTAGGGGTGGTTGAAGGATTCCTTCTCTACGTACTCATGCAGCCTCAGCGTCATGCGGAAGCTGTCCGCCATCTCCGGTAGCCGGGGCCTGAAAGTGGTCTTGCAGGCCCGGCAGGTATAACGGCGGCGGATCACCCAAAGGGTGACGCGTTTTCCGTGGATAGGGAGATCACGGTACGCGACGTCGCGCTTTCCGAATCTGGCAAGCTCTCCCTCTACATCGCACCCCTCACAAGCTATAGGGTGAGGAGCTTCTATATGGAAATGGAGATCGTGCTCTTCTACCTTGGTCCCCTGAATTTGGTATTTCGGAAGATGGAGAATATTCGCGGGCTCGCAGGCCACATAGCCTCCTTACTTTGTCCAGATTTTCGAAGTGTCAGAGAGCGTGCCTGCCTATTCTACAGAGCTAAGAACTGTAGCCGGATAAGTTAACAACAAAATGGCTAGCGTCCCCATTGCTGTTGCCATGGCCGCGATCAAAAAGATCTGTGAGAGACCGGCCTGCGTAAGCGCATAGCTCCCAAGCACTGCGCCAAGACCAATCGCACCATTGAAAATTGCGACATAGATTGCAGAGGCCGGCAGCGCGTCAGCGCCCGCTTCCTTGAGAATCCAAGTTTGGAATCCCACCAGAACAGCGGCGATTGCACCACCCCAAAGGATCAGCAATAGCGTCGTGCCTAGCAGCCCGAGCCCGCCTCCCAATCCGGATAGCAGCCACAACGCCACTGAAGCGAGACATAGTGCGACCAGGAGAACAGATTTAAGCCTGCGGTCTATCAAGCCGCCGGTCACAACGTTAGCGGCTAGCCCGGCTCCACCAAAAGCAAAGAGCAGCGGTGCAATAGCAGATGGCGATATGCCATTTTGCGCATTAAGGTAGGGCTCAATATAGGTGAAAGCCATGAAATGAGCGGTGATCGCCAGTACCGTAGCGGCAAATATGCGCAGGAATCGCGAGTTTGATAAAACGCGGACCATTGCGGCGATTCCGACACCTTCGCGACCTGGTAGTTTCGGCAAGGTGATGAAACACACAGCCGCGACGGCGAAAGATAGGGCTGCCACACTGGCAAAGGCACCACGCCAGCCCTCGGTTGTACCGATAAGGTTGGCCAGCGGCACACCGAGCACGCTGGCAGCCGAGACGCCACCAAATATGATCGACGTGGCCAGGCCAACGCGGTTGGGTGGCACGAGCTGAGCCCCGACAGTACCGATCATTGCCCAGAAGGCGCCGTGAGAGAGCGCGCCGATGACTCGCGCGCCCATCAGTGCGGGAAAGGTTTCAGCCATAGCCGCAACCCCGCTGGACAACGCCAAGATCAACATCAGGATAACCAGGAGCGGGCGTCTCGGCACACGGGATAGCACGACAGCAGAAAACAGCGCTGCAACCACAGCGATCCAGGCATAGAGGGTTACGATCAGCCCAGACTGTGAAGTTGGCGTCCCAAGATCGTTCCCGATGGCAGAGAGCAATCCAATCGGCGCAAGCTCGGTGGTAACAATGGTGAAACTACCCACGCCAAGCGCCGTTACGGCAACCCAATTGCGCCAGGTTGTATGTTGAGCAGACATGCTAGGCTCCTTTCTCTCTGCCCGCAGGTTTGCGGGACATGAAGGCGGATTTTGCCGCCGTGATCGCATTCATCGCCGCCGGAATGCCCGCGTACACCGCCACTTGCAGGACGATCTCGACGATCTCATCGCGGGTGATTCCGGTGTTCAGCGCTGCGCGCATGTGAAATTCAAGCTGGACCGGTGCCGTCCCCATCGCCGCAAGCATCGCGACGGTCAGCATCTCGCGGGTCTTCAGTGGCATTCCTTCACGTGCAAGCACGTCGGTGAAAGCGAAACCCAGGAGTATCCCGGCCGCATCAGGGTGAAAGTCATCGAGATTTTTCGCAACGCGCCCAGGCGCACCGGGCTCAAGCTGTTCAAGCAGCTTCAATGCCTGCGCGCGGCGATCGGAGGGGCTGACACTCATGCGTTAACCCCCTTCATGCCCTCGGCGGTATAGCGTTCACCCATCACCGGCAACCGTGCGGTTGCCGTTTCCAATTGCTGTTGCTCCGCAGCACTCAGCGTGATGTGCACCGCAGCCGCGTTCTCCTCGATATAGCGCAGTTGCTTGGTGCCGGGGATCGGCACGATGTCGGGCCCTTTTGACAGGAGCCAGGCCAGCGAGAGCTGCGCCGGGCTGCAGCCCTTGTGTCTGGCCATGTCCGCGATCACGTCGGCGACCCGGCGATTGGTGTCAATCGCCTCTTCTGTAAAACGCGGCAAGTTGCTACGAAAGTCGCCATCGCTGAACTGCGCTCTATCCTGAAATCGTCCGGTCAGGAACCCGCGGCCGAGCGGGGAATAGGGCACGAAGCCGATGCCCAACTCGCGACAGGTGGGTAGCACTTCTCGCTCTACGTCGCGCGTCCAAAGAGAATATTCGGTTTGCACTGCGGTGATCGGGTGCACCGCATGGGCTCGGCGCAGCGTTTCGGCGCTGACCTCGCACAGGCCGATGCGGGCGATCTTGCCCGCCTTGACCAACCGCGCAAGCCCGTCGATCGTCTCTTCGATGGGCTGCTCGGGATCGATCCGATGAACATAGTAGAGGTCGATTTGCTCCACGCCGAGTCGGCGCAAAGACGCCTCACAGGCCTTGCGTGCGTAGTCAGCGCTGTTATCCAGGCTGCGTTTGTATTCGCCGAGCTTGCGCACAATACCGAATTTGGTCGCGATGCGAACCTGCGGCTGGTGGTGAGCCAGAAAGCGACCAATCAGCTCCTCGTTGTGGTGCGGCCCGTACATGTCCGCGGTATCGAAAAAATCAATCCCAAGCTCGACCGCTCGCGCGAGTACACGCAGCGATTCGTTGTCATCCCGGGGGCCGTAGAACTCACTCATGCCCATGCAGCCCAATCCGATAGCGGAAGTGGACAGGTGGGTGCCAAGCGTTCGTTGTTCCATGATACGTCTCCTTGAATACCGGAGTTGTATCGTGCCACTATCCGTAAATGGAAAAAATTGACGATTCAGGCAACCAGATTTCCGATTTTGAAAATCGGATGCCGCGAGGCTGGGTCTGGGACGACACCCGCGCCTTTCTTGCCGTCGCCCGCCACGGGACCCTCAGTGGTGCGGCGTCAGAGCTCAAGCTGGGTATCGCAACGCTGTCACGGCGTATCGAGCGGCTCGAAAGGGCCTTGAAATTGCCGCTCTTTGTACGCCAACAGTCAGGCTATCAACTCACCGAGGAAGGGGCAGGCCTGATCGAGAAGGCCGAGGCGCTGGAAGCTGCGGCGGCTGCGTTTACCTCGGGAGTCGCCACTCATGCGCAGATGGCAGGGAGAGTGCGTCTGGCCACGGCCGATAACTTGGCGACCGGGCTCATTCTGCCGGCATTGCCGGAGTTCCACAGACAGTACCCTGGCATTACGCTTGAACTGGTGACCGATATAACCACCGTCAACTTGCATCGTCGCGACGCTGACCTGGCATTGAGGATGGTCAAACCCGAACGAGGTCACGTCACGCTTCGCCGCCTCGGCACACTGGGATACGGGTTGTACAGTAGTCCAGGCTATGCGACGCAGCGTGAGACCGGTCCCGACGCAGGCGCCTATGACGCGGACGCCTTCATCACCTGGAGCGAGATGCAGTCGCACCTGCCTGCCGCACAATGGATTGAACGGATTCTGCAAGGGCGTGAACCGGTGTTGGCCACCACCTCGCTCTCGACCCAGGTGGCGGCCGCCAAAGCGGGGCTCGGGCTCGCCGTACTACCCCATTTCCTCGCCCTCGATGCTGGTCTGGTCTGCGTCGATACGGACATAGGTGTCGACCAGTCTATCTACCTGGTAATCCAGTCCGACCTGACACAGTCGCGCCGCACGCGTGCAGTGGCTGACTTTCTTGTCGATCTGGTGAGCCGGAACCGCACTCGCCTAAGTGGTTGAAACGACAGGGTGTGCCCAAACGTACCTTCAAATAAGATATCAATGGCCCCTCTATTTTAATGTAATCAACCAAGCAATCCGCTGAGCGGGATGTTTGTCTCTTACTGTGATTTTTTGAAAATCAACCATTTAATCCGAATACCCGTTTTTTTTAATTTATTTTGATTTTTATCTATTAATTATCAACAAGTTATCATCCACCCTCGCCTTTGTGCCCTTTAAGGGCAATTCCACGGTTCTCCCCCAAGACGAATATTTCCGATGATTACCCCCGATTGATTCACAAAAAATCAGGAGTAGTCATGAAGAAACAGATAACCACCTCAAAAGAGTGTTTGCTGACCTATGAGGAAGTTTGCACTGTTTTGAAAATGTCACAGGCAACTTTACGGCGCTACGTAAAGCAAGGCCGGTTTCCGGCACCAGTGAAGCCAAATCCCAATGGCCGAGCCGTTCGCTTTCGCTACCAGGATGTAAAAGCGTGGCTGGACAAGCTGTGAGAGGGGCTGCGTGATATGCAATACAAACTGCAAGATGACGGGCTCTATGCCTTATCAGGGGACCATTGGCAGCGTGTCGGTGGCTGGATTCAGGTAATGGCTCGCACCAGGCTAACTGACAAACGGCACGGGCACGGAGCGTTGCTGGAATGGCAGAATTTCGATGGTGTGAAGTTACGCGAGGTCGTGTATGCGCGAGATCTCAACAGTGACAATGCCCGGCAGGTACGGGATATGCTGGTTGATACCGGTTATCCACTGACACCCGGGCAGGCGAGCTGGAGCCGGCTTCAGCACTATCTGTTGGAACAGATGGCTCTGGCCGAACCGGCGACAGTGGTTAATCGAACGGGTTGGCACGGTGGAGTATTTGCCACCAGTAACTGGACGATCGGCTCAGCTGAAGAACCGTACCATTTCGTAGGCCAATTATCAGGCTCTCCGACGTTAGAGGAGTCTGGAAGTCTCAGCGACTGGCAGACTTATGTCGGGCAGCTATGCCGAGGCAATCCATTAGCAATATTCAGCATTGGCACGGCACTGGCGGCGCCACTGATTGCATCTGCTGGGATGGAAAATGGCGCTATCCATCTGGTTGGAACATCGTCGACTGGGAAGACGACCTTGTTGCAATTGGCAGCCAGCGTCTACGGGAACAACCGCTATGTCCGCAGTTGGATCTCAACCAGCAACGGATTAGCGGCAGTCTCCTCAGAGCACAACGACATGCTGCTGCCGTTGGATGAGATCGGTATGGCCCGTCCGGAAGACATCGATACGGCGATATATCAGATCATGAACGGCTCAGGGAAGCTACGCGCAAACGTTTCCGGCGAGCTGGCCGCAACGTCGCACTGGCGAACGCTGGTGTTGAGTAGCGGTGAAGTCTGGATTGCTGAGCTGCTTCAGCAGATCGGTAAACCGTTACGCGCTGGTCAGCAAATACGCCTGGTGGAGCTCCCAGTGTTTGGGACCTACGGTGCGTTCGACGAATTGCATGGTCACAAGCATCCTCAACAATTTGTGGACGAGCTTAAATCGTCTTGTCAGCGCTACCACGGCTCAGTCATTCGGGAGTGGGTTTCGTTACTGACCGAGCGTCACACTGAGCTCAGTCAGTATCTAAATCACGAGGTTGGTCGTTTGAGCGGTGCGTGGTCAAACGATCAGATGGCATCCCAGGTGCAACGTGTCATCCGGCGGTTTGCCTTGATAGGTGCAGCACTTTGTCTCGGAAGCAGAAATTTCATCCTACCATGGTCAGAAGAGGAGTCTCTATCGGCAGTCCACAGAACTCTGAAGGCTTGGTTGGATAATAGAGGCCACTCCAGAAACTCTGAGGAATTCCGGCTTCTCAAAGCGCTGGAGCGGGCAATGAAAGTCTGGGAGCGTAGTCTCAGTGATATTGAACAAGCGAGTGGCCAGGGGGGTGCTGGTTTTCGACGCTCACACGATGGGCGCGAGTTGTGGTTGATCTATAAATCGCACTTCCTGAAGCGGCTCGGGCTGCCGACCCATTACATGAGGGAAGTGGAAGTGCTGTTACAGCGTGACTGCCTGGTAAGTAATGAGCGTTCTCGGGGGACCTACAAAACCAGGGTCAATGGAGATTTACAGCGGTTTTTCGCGCTCAGGCCTGACCAAGTTAGGCGGCAACTTGAAGAGCTGGAGAGGGTTGAACATGAGGACTGACGTGGTGTTCCCAATTTCCCAGTTTTCCCACTTTGGTTATGGCGGTGTAGGGGTAGAGCGATGACAGAAAAAGAAATGTTACAGCGAGTATTGCAGGACATGATGATCCTTAAAAAAATCATTTTAGACCATATCAATGATAGCAAGGCGCCGGAGGCCGACAAGGAGATCATGAGCCTTGAGGAGTGTGCGGAATACACTGGGCTAAAGAAAAGCACCCTGTACCAGCTAACCTCCCAAAAGAAGATCCCTCATTTCAAACCAAATGGTCACCGGATTTTCTTTCGCCGTGCAGATATTCTGAAGTGGCTCCAGTCGAATCGGATTGCGACGGCGGACGAGATCGAAAAGGCGGCTGCTCAGCATCTGGTGAGCCATCGAAGACCAGGACGGCGGAGTGTTTGATGTGGGGCAGGTGTAAAGAGGGGCTTTGAAAGCCCCTCTCGTCACTTAGGCTGCACATTCCCCAACCTCGTCCAGTGTCTCCTCAAATATGTCAGGAAAACTCCTCATGGCCTCTGTACGGCGAGTTTCGAGTATGTCCGCATAGATTTCCGTTGTTCTGAGCTCGCTGTGGCCCAGAAGCCGGGACAACGAGTAGATATCCACACCCCTGGCCAGTTGATTGACCGCAAAGGTGTGCCGTCCGGCATGGAAAGTCACACTCTTGGTGATACCCGCTCGCATGACCCATTGCGCCAATGCAACGTTGGTGTAGGAGTCATACTTCAGACCTTTGAATACGCGATCACCCGGCTTGCCGCGATTCTCCAGGTTTAGCAATCTCACAGCCGAGTCTGGAAGATCCAGGTATTGCAGTGAGTTCCCGGCGTTCACAAGCTTCTTCTGCCGAAAAATGATGCGGTAGTGGCCATCGGCGAATTCCTCTATCTCACCCCAGACCAGCTTGTGGATGTCTGACCAGCGAAGGCCTGTGGTGCAGGAGAAAAGGAAAGCCCGCCGCAGCACTTCATACCGGCATTCGGCTTTGGTTAGAGCCCGGACCTCTTCGAGGGTCAGGTAAGTCCGCTTCGTGTTTTCCGGCTTGATGGACTTGACCTGTTGAACCGGGTTGTCACGGACAATGCCATCCCGATAGGCCTGGTTGAGCGCAGCCCGAACCTTGTTGAAGTAACTGCTGGTCGTGTTCTTGGCCAGTTTGGTACCGGATTTGGTGGTGGCTTCATGCTGAAGGTAGTGCCGGAACCCCTCCAGGAATCGCTTATCGACTTGTTCAAAGGTCAGTTCAGACAAGCCATGGAAGCGGTGCAGGTGATGACGGGTGGAGATCCAGATCGAATGGTTGGATTTGCTTCCGGAAGCTTTCTCGTCAGTCAGTTGATCGAAGTAATCGAAGAAGCTGGCAGAAAGCTTGGTCCGATCATCCAAGCCATGTCGTGACGACTCGATTTCCAACAGCCGCTTTGCCCGGATGGCCTCAGCCTTCTGATTCACGGTCTTGTTGTGCTCACGCTCCGCCGGAAGGCGGGGTTTGTCGTAGAGGAACAGGTTCAGGGGCTCATATGAGCGCTTCTGCGCCCGAGAACCGTTCTGACCCGTCTTGGAACCGTGATAGTAGACCAGTCGCAAGGCACGGTGGCCGTTCTTGTCTGGTTCGCGTTTTTGGATAGTGATTTTCATGTTTTGCTCCTTTTGTGCTCCGAGTGCTCCGAAAACTTATACTCGGAGCACACACGGAGCAAGAGGGGGCAAAACGGATCAAACTGCTTGCAAAGAAATAGAATAAATTTCTTTATAAAACAATGTCTTATTTGTATTTGATTGGATGCTTTTCGATCTTTTTGGCAGTTTCACTTCCCGATGCAGAAGCTGCTGAATATCTTACCCAGAAGCTCATCCGGGGTCAGATGCCCGGTGATTTCCCCCAGGGCGTCCTGAGCGGCCCTCAGATCTTCGGCCAGCAATTCACCGGCGCCGTAACCTTCCAGCTGGGTCTGGCCTTGCAGCAGGGAATCCCGGGCACGTTCCAGGGCATCCAGGTGCCGGCGCCGGGCCAGGAAGCCACCTTCGGTAGTGCTGGCAAAGCCGATGCATTCTTTCAGGTGCTCCCGCAGGACCTCCAGGCCCTCCGCGGCTTTTGCTGCCAGACGAATCACCGGAGCGGTCTGATGCGGCTCTGCGCTGACGCCGACCGGTTCACCAGACAGATCCACCTTGTTACGAATCACCGTCACCGGCGCGCTTCTGGGCAGTTGATCAATAAAATCCGGCCAGATTTCATGGGGCTCGGTTTTGTCGGTGGTGGTGGCATCCACCATCAGCAAAATACGATCGGCCTGTCGGATTTCTTCCCAGGCCCGGGCAATACCAATCTGTTCCACTTCGTCCGGGCTGTCCCGCAGGCCGGCGGTATCAATAATGTGCAGCGGCATACCATCAATGTGGATATGTTCCCGCAACACATCCCGGGTGGTGCCCTCGATGGCGGTGACAATCGCAGCCTCCCGACCCGCGAGGGCGTTCAGCAGGCTGGATTTGCCGGCATTGGGCCGGCCAGCAATAACCACTTTCATGCCGTCCCGCAGAATGGTGCCTTGCTGGGCTTCACCGAGAATCTGCTGCACCTGCTCCAGCAGACCCTGCAAGTCAGAAGCAACCTTGCCATCGGCCAGGAAATCGATCTCTTCCTCCGGAAAATCGATGGCCGCTTCCACGTAGATGCGCAGATGGGTGATGGCCTCCACCAGGTTATCCACACGTTTGGAGAACACCCCCTGCATGGAACGCACGGCACAGCGGGCCGCCTGTTCCGAACTGCTTTCAATCAGATCAGCAATGGCCTCAGCCTGGGCCAGGTCCAGTTTGTCATTGAGAAACGCTCGTTCGGAAAATTCACCGGGCCGGGCCAGCCGGGCACCCAGGCTGCAGACTTCCCGTAACAGGATATCCAGAATCACCGTGCCGCCATGGCCCTGAAGCTCGAACACATCCTCGCCGGTAAAGGAGTGCGGGTTGGGAAAGTACAGACCGATGCCCTCATCAATCAGCTCTCCCTGACGATCCCGGAACGGGCCGTAGTGGGCGTATCGGGGTTTTGGCTCAAAGCCCAGCATGGTGCGGGCAATGGCCATGGCCCTGGGTCCGGACACCCGGACAATCCCCACCCCGGCCTGGCCCGGGGCAGTGGCGATGGCGGCAATGGTGTCAGTCGCTGGCTGCATCTTGATTTTCCTGAAATAGAAATGACAAAGGCTCCACAAGGGAGCCTTTGTCAGGTCAGAAGCACTGTTGAATCAGTACTTCTTGCCTGCCGTTTCCGCTTCGATCTTGCGGGTAATGTACCACTGCTGGGAGATCGAAAGAATGTTGTTCACCAGCCAGTACAGAACCAGACCGGCCGGGAACCACAGGAAGAACACGGTGAAGATCAGCGGCATCAGCTTCATGATCTTGGCCTGCATGGGATCCGGGGGCGTCGGGTTCAGGCTCATCTGGATGAACATGCTGGCGCCCATCAGGATCGGCAGGATGAAGTACGGGTCCATCTGGGACAGATCCTGAATCCACAGCATGAACGGCGCATGACGCAACTGGACACTTTCAAACAGTACCCAGTAAAGCGAGATGAACACCGGCATCTGCACCAGTATTGGCAGACAGCCCCCGAGCGGATTGATTTTCTCGCGCTTGTACAGCGCCATCATTTCCTGGGACATGCGCTGGCGATCGTCGCCATAGAGCTCTTTCAGCCGGGTCAGTTGCGGAGCGACCGCGCGCATTTTCGCCATGGAGCGATAGCTGGTGGCGGAGAGGTGGAAGAACACCGCTTTTACCAACACCGTCAGCAGGATGATAGCGACACCCCAGTTACCGACCAGGCCATAGAACCATTCAAGGATGTAGAACAGCGGCAGGGAAATAAAGAACAGCCAGCCGAAATCAACGGTGCGATCCAGGTTCGGAGCCAGAGCTTCCAGCCGATCAATGATCTTGGGACCGACATAAGCAGTGGCGCCCACTTCTGCGGTCTCACCCGGTGCTACCGTCGTCGCAGGATAAACAAAGCCCATGACATGGAGATCACCCCGTCGGGTGGTCTGGAACTGGGCTTTCTGGTCCCGCTCGGGTACCCATGCGGTCAGGAAGTAATGCTGCAGGAAGGCCAGCCAGCCATTGGTGACGGACTGATTGACGCGCTTCTCTGACAGATCCTCGAAATCGTACTTCTCATACGGATCTTCCGGGGTACTGATCACCATGCCCAGATAAGCCCGGATTCCCATGCTGGCCTGCGAGGTCGGATCCGGCGCCTGATCACGCACGATCTTGCCGGTGAAGTTACCTTGCCATGGGCTTTCTGAACGGTTGTCGATCAGGTAGCTGACATCAATCTGATAGCTGTTGCGGGCCAGATGATAGCGTTTGGTGATGGCTACACCGCTGTCAGTGGTGTACACCAGGTTGATGGTAAGTTCATCTTCCCCTTCCGCCAGCTGGTAACTGCCGGTTTCTGCCTGAAATACCGGAGCTTCACCGGCCTGGCTGCCATCCGGGCCATCGCGACCGATCAGGCCGCTTTCCAGGAGATAGGTGCGGGTACTGGTATTGGTCAGCAGTTTCAGTGGCTGTTCGCTGTCCAGAGACTCGTCGTATTGCAACAGGGAACTGTCAACCACATTACCGCCTACGCGGTCGATCTTCAGCTCGTAAACATCCGTGGTCACGGTAATAAAACGATCTGCCAGATCCTGATCGCTGTTGGCGGAGGTTGACGCCAGTGAGCCGGTCTCCGGCGTTGCAAACTCTTCACCGCCTGCGTTGTTATCCTCAGGCAGGATCATGTCATCGGTGCTATTGGTAGCACTGCTGTCTGAGGGAGATTGCGCCTCGGCAACCTGTTCTGTTTGAGGCTGGTGATAATCCTCGTTCCAGGCAAGTACCATCAGGTAACTGACAATGGCGAGGCCGGCAAACAAAACAATGCGTTGAATATCCATAAACTTAGTGTCTGGTCTGAGTAGTGGAATGAGTGCTTTCTGTCGGATTGCAGGCCTGGCCGGAGCGAGGCGCCGTATTCAGTTCCGTTCCCGGTACCGGATCATAACCGCCTTCTGCCCAGGGATGACACCTGAGTAGCCGGGCTGTTGCCAGGTAACCGCCTTTAAGAGGTCCGTGATGTTGGATGGCCTCGACGGCGTATTGTGAACAGGTAGGGTAATGACGGCAATGGCTGGCCATCATCGGACTGATGGCATACTGGTAGAACCGGATGGGCAAGAGCAGGAGTTGACGCATTACTCCGTACCTCTGGGATTGCCGACGGATTGATCAGGCGTGGACTGCCGGTATTTTTTCTTTACCCGATGCCAAAGATCATTCAGTGAGGAACGGACCGTATTGTTATCCAGCCGATCCAGCCCCTGGCGGCCGAGCACAATGATATCAAGGCCTGGCAGATCTGGTTGGAGCCGGAAGGTTTCCCTTACCTGACGCTTGATCCGGTTTCTCTGAACGGCGAGCCGAAGATTCTTCTTGGAGAAGATCAATCCGACCCTGGCGTGTCCCAATGAATTGGCAGAGGCCAGGATCAGAAAATTCCTGTGCGGAACTTTCAGCGTTACGTCATTGAAGACCCTGCTGTAATCCGAAGGTTTCAACAGTCTGTGAGACTTCGGAAACGTCAAGGCCTTCATGAGGCAGGCTTCAGATTACGCAGACAGGCGTGCACGGCCCTTGGCACGGCGACGAGACAGTACCTTGCGACCATTGGCTGTCGCCATACGGGCACGGAAACCGTGAACGCGCTTGCGCTTCAGGACGCTCGGTTGGAATGTTCTTTTCATGGTGATGTTCTCACAAATCGTCGATGGACATTGATCAGTGGCTGGAAAATAGACAGCCAAAACAGGAGCGGCATTCTAGTCAAATACCGGTGCAAGTTCAATGGTTATGGTTTGGTCAGGCAAGATTCTGGCATGGGTACTAACCGACATGGCGAGTAATAGAATCTGTAAGGTCTTTTTAAAATTCTTTCAAAGATATTTATTACTGTTGTTAGGCACCTTGATTTCTGTGGATAAGGGAAAATTCATTTTAGTAATCATGGAATTAACGCCATGACAAAGCTTGTGACAGATACCGGTGAGCCCTGTGGATTTCGTCATCACGGATTGTGCACAAGTGGGATGGGTGATGGTGAACCGAGTTATGCAAGTATCCGTCAAGATCTTTCCCACAGGACTGAACCCCGGGTTTGCACAAGCTTCTGTGAATAACTTTTTTTCAGGCATTTTCTGTACACAAGGCTGTAGATATGTCTGAAACAATCTGAAAACTATGAAGAAAAGTTTCCACAGGGTGTTTATGACAAAGGTTTCCGGCCTTTTACTGAAGGCTCGTGCAGGTTAGAATCTCCGGTCACTTCAGGCACCGGTTGGCGTTGGTTTAACGGTGCCTTATCAGTCAGGTTTTCGGGAGCAGGCGGTCGTGCCGAACAGTATGTGGCATCAATGTCTTGAAGTACTCCGGGATGAGTTTCCCGCACAGCAGTTCAATACCTGGTTGAGGCCCCTTCAGTCTGATCACCGGGAAGGGCAGCTCATGCTGTTTGCCCCGAACCGGTTTGTGATGGACTGGGTCAACGAAAAATACCTTCGCCGTATAGAAGAAGTATTGAAGGATCTGAATGGTGGTCAGGCGCCACGAGTCATGATGAAAGTGGGCTCTGCGCCCAAGCCCACAGATCCGGTGGTTCGCTCCGAAGTGGCGCCGCCGGTCCGGGTCTCGGAAGAAACCGAGCAGACCGTTACGGAAGAAGAAAGAAGTGTTGCGGCTACTGTTGCGGATTCAGCACCAAGAGCGATGTCTGCGCCGGCACCCAAGGCCCAGGCCGAGCGCCGTCCGGTGCAGGTAGAAGGTGATATCAAACACCAGAGTTTTCTTAACGAAACCTTTACCTTCGATACCTTTGTCGAGGGTAAATCGAACCAGCTGGCCCGGGCTGCCTCCATGCAGGTGGCGGAAAACCCCGGTGGTGCCTACAACCCGCTGTTTCTTTATGGCGGCGTGGGCCTGGGTAAAACTCACCTGATGCATGCCATTGGCAATGAGATTGTGCGTCGCAACCCGCGCGCGAAGGTAGCCTATCTGCGTTCGGAACGGTTTGTGGCCGACATGGTCAAGGCACTGCAGCTGAATGCCATCAATGAGTTCAAACGCTATTACCGGTCGGTGGATGCGCTGCTGATTGACGATATCCAGTTTTTTGCCCGCAAGGAACGCTCTCAGGAGGAGTTTTTCCACACCTTTAATGCGCTGCTTGAAGGTGGCCAGCAGGTGATCGTGACCTGTGACCGTTTCCCGAAAGAAATCTCTGATATGGAGGAGCGGCTGAAATCCCGCTTTGGCTGGGGCCTGACGGTGATGGTCGAGCCTCCGGAACTGGAAACACGGGTGGCGATCCTGATGAAGAAGGCGGAACAGGCCAATGTGAAACTCAGCAGCGAGGCCGCGTTCTTTATTGCACAGAAAATCCGATCAAACGTTCGTGAGCTTGAAGGGGCGCTGCGTCTGGTGATAGCGAATGCTCACTTCACTGGCTCGGAGATTACCCCGCCGTTTATCCGTGAGAGCCTCAAGGATCTCCTGGCCCTGCATGAAAAGCAGGTGAGCATCGATAATATCCAGCGAACGGTGGCTGAGTACTACAAGATCAAGGTGGCGGATCTGCTGTCCAAACGCCGCACTCGCACAGTCACCCGGCCGCGCCAGGTGGCTATGTCCCTGGCCAAGGAACTGACCAACCATAGCCTGCCGGAGATTGGCGACGCGTTCGGTGGGCGTGACCACACCACCGTTCTGCATGCCTGTAAAAAGATTGTTGAATTGCAGGAAACCGATCCCGGTATCCGTGAGGATTATCAGAATTTTATGAGATTGCTGACCACCTGATTGAAGGTGGCCCGTACGAACAACACATACATTCACTTCCGATAACTGAAGCCGAGTGCCATGAAACTGACCATCAGCCGTGAATCACTGATCACCCCGCTGCAAAGCATCGCGGGCGTTGTGGAAAAGAAACAGACCATGCCGGTGTTGTCCAACGTCCTGTTGGAAGCGGAAGACAATACGCTGACACTGACCGGTACCAATATGGAAGTGGAGCTGGTGGCTCGGGTAGCACCAGTCCATGTGGATCAGCCTGGTCGTATCACGGTTCCGGCGCGGAAGTTGGCGGATATCTGCCGGGCCCTGGGGGATGAGGCGCCTATCGATCTGGCATTGGAAGGCGATCGTCTGCATCTGCGCGCCGGAAATTCCCACTTCACCCTGTCGACGCTGCCGGCGGAGCACTTTCCCAATGTCGAAGATGAGCCGGAAAGCTTCCGCCTGGCATTGCCACAGAAAGAGCTCGGTCGCATGCTGGATGCCACTGCGTTCGCCATGGCCCAGCAGGATGTGCGTTATTACCTGAACGGGTTGTTGCTGGAAGTGGATGTTAATCATGCCCGGGTTGTTGCTACCGATGGTCATCGTCTGGCCATGGCCCAGTTCGATCTGGATACCGGGTGTCCAGAGTTGCGGCAGGTTATTGTGCCTCGTAAAGGTGTGCTGGAGCTGGCCCGGCTTCTGGATGATGAAGAATCGCCGGTTACGCTGGTCATCGGTGACAATCATCTGCGGGCGACGGTGGGCAGCTATACCTTTACCTCCAAGTTGATTGAAGGCAAGTTCCCGGATTACAACCGGGTGATCCCGCGGGGCGGTGACAAGACCGTACTGGCTGATCGTTCAACGCTGAAAAGTACCCTGCAGCGGGCGGGCATTCTGTCGCACGAGAATATCCGTGGTGTGCGCCTGAACCTTTCTCCCAACCAGTTGCAGGTGTTCGCCAATAACCCTGATCAGGAACAGGCCGAAGATGCGTTGCCGGTGGAGTATCAGGGCGAATCCCTGCAGATCGGGTTTAATGTAGGCTATCTGGTGGATGTCATGAATGCACTGGGTGATGACCAGGTGAAGATTACGTTGTCGAATCCCAACAGCAGTGCGCTGATTGAGGCTCAGAACGACAACCGTTGCCTGTATGTTGTCATGCCGATGCGACTGTAATCAGGTTTGGAGGGCTCTATGGGTGCTGTAACGAATGGAATCAAAGGCGCGTTCAGGATCGGTCAGACCCTGTCTGTGCTTGGCCGCACCGGGGTAAACTGGGTTCGGGGCGATCGGCCCCCTGCCCCGAGACTTTTAAGGCAGACCTTCGAAAGCCTGGGCGCAACCTACATCAAGTTGGGACAATTTATTGCCAGCTCGCCGACCTTTTTCCCGAAGGAATATGTGGAGGAGTTCCAGTTCTGCCTCGACAAGACCCCGAGCCTTCCCTTCAGCGTAATCAAGAAGATCATCCGGGACGAGCTTGGTCGCCCTATTGATCAGGTGTATTCGGAAATTGATCCGGTTGCTCTGGCTTCGGCATCCATTGCCCAGGTTCATGCTGCTCGCCTGGTAACGGGTGAAGAAGTGGTGATCAAGGTTCAGAAGCCGGGTGTGGAAAACATTCTGCTGACGGACCTCAACTTTCTTTACCTGTCTGCCCGAATGCTGGAGACGCTGGCCCCGAAACTTTCCTGGACCTCCATGTCCGGCATTGTGGATGAAATTCAGAAAACCATGATGGAAGAGTGCGATTTCATCAAAGAGGCCAACAACCTGAAAGTGTTCCGGGAATTTCTGCAGAACACCCACAATGAAGACGCGACGGTGCCGCGGGTGTACGAGCATTGCAGTACTCGCCGGATTCTGACCATGGAGCGGTTCCATGGGGTTCCATTGACGGATCTGGAAAGTATTCGAGGCTTTTCCCGGGATCCGGAGCGGACATTGATTACCGCCATGAATACCTGGTTCGCCAGCCTGACCCAGTGCGAGTTTTTTCACGCAGACGTTCATGCCGGTAACCTGATGGTGCTTGAGGACGGTCGCGTTGGTTTTATCGATTTCGGCATTGTCGGTCGGATCAGGCCGGATACCTGGCAGGCCGTGAGCGATTTCATTTCGGCGATTATGGTGGGCAATTTTGACGGTATGGCTGACGCCATGATCCGGATTGGCGTTACCCGGCATACCGTGCGGGTGGACGATCTGTCTGCTGATCTTCAGCGTCTGTATCGTCAGATGGATCGTATGGTTCCGGATGAAGTGCCCTATCAAGCGGAACAGGCCGAGGACGACGTGAATAATATCCTGATGGACATGGTAAAGGTTGGCGAAAGTCATGGTTTGCATTTCCCCCGTGAATTCGCCTTGCTGCTCAAGCAGTTCTTGTATTTCGACCGCTATGTTCACATCCTGGCGCCAGAGATGGATGTGTTCATGGACGAACGGCTAACCATGCTTCATTAACCGGTCTACCGGGGTTTCTAGTACACTAGGGCGATATCGGAAACGGTATCGCCCTTTCTCGTTTTGGTCGTCCGAATTCTCAGCCTGAGCACTCCGTTAACCTATGGCGCTAGTCAAACTCCAGACACAGCACTTCCGAAACCTGTTATCTGCGCCTGTAGAATTTTCACCGTCCTTCAATCTTCTTTATGGCGCCAATGGCAGCGGTAAAACCAGTGTGCTGGAGGCAATTGGCTATCTTGGCCTTGGCCGGTCGTTTCGGGTCAGCCGGCATCAGGCAGTGGTGGCCCACGGGCAGCCGAAGCTGACTGTCTTCGGGGCGTTGGATTCGGGTCTAATGACGTGCGAATCTGCGGATAACGTTGTGCACAGGATCGGCATTTCCCGGGACGTCAGCCTGAAAGAAACCCAGTTGCGGGTAGATGGTGAGGCGGTTCGCAGTCTTTCGTTTCTGGCGATGCATCTGCCGGTCTCGGTCATTGATCCCGGGGTATTCGACATTGTTGCTGGTGGCCCGGGTAAGCGTCGGCAGTTTCTGGATTGGTTAGTGTTCCACGTGGAACCTTCCTTTTCTTCCCTGTGGCAACAGGTTCAGAGAGTCACGTCACAGCGGAATCAAATGCTGAGAAATGGTAGACTGGACGAATCGTTGATGCGGGTCTGGGATTCCCAGTACGGCGCCTTGGCGGAGTCGTTGAGTGACATCCGGCAAACTGTTTTCCAACGCTTCAAGATCGCTTTTGAATCGGTGTTGGCGGAGCTGGATGCGCCCTGGGTGGAAGGTCTGAAGATGGACTTTTATCCGGGCTGGGATCGAAGCACAGCGTTGACCGAAGTATTGGTCAACCATCGTGAACAAGAACGTCGGATGGGCCACACCTTGTACGGCCCGAACCGGGCGGATATCCGTCTGAAGTTTGGTGGTCGTCCGGTGGCGGAAACGTTCTCGCGGGGGCAGCAAAAGACACTGGTGATCCTGATGAAGATTGCTCAGGGCAAGGTGTTGAGTGATCTTGGCAAACAGGTGACGTTTCTGTTGGACGATATCAACGCCGAGTTGGATGTTCGTCATCGCGTTATGCTGGCTCGCAACTTACAGGAACTGCGTTGTCAGGTGTTTATCACCTCCATTGAGCATCCGGAACCGGACACGTTGTGGCACGATGGGGATACACCTGAATACAGAATGTTCCACGTGGAACATGGACAATTGACGGAAGAATAGCTGAGCCGGGCGGGTTCGCGAATGATCGTGTCTGTCGCCAGGGCTGGGCTCACCTCCAGGAGTCTCTTTTAATGAGTGAATCGAACTACAATTCCTCCAGTATCAAAGTCCTCAAAGGACTCGACGCGGTGCGTAAACGGCCCGGTATGTACATCGGTGATACCGACGATGGCACCGGCCTGCATCACATGGTCTTTGAGTTGGTGGATAACTCCATCGATGAGGCTCTGGCTGGTTACTGTTCTGAAATCGGCATCATCATCCACCCGGACGAATCCATTACCGTAAAAGACAATGGTCGCGGTATCCCGGTCGATCTACATGAAGAGGAAGGTGTTTCGGCCGCCGAAGTCATCATGACTGTGTTGCATGCCGGCGGTAAGTTCGACGACAACTCCTACAAGGTCTCCGGCGGTCTGCACGGTGTGGGTGTGTCTGTGGTCAACGCCCTGTCTTCCTCGCTGACCCTCACCATCCGCCGGGATGGCAAGGTCTATGAGCAGAGCTACACCCACGGTGTACCTAATGCGCCCCTGGGCGAAGTCGGTGAAACCGATGCCTCCGGTACCAAGGTTCACTTTATTCCCTCTCCGGAAACCTTCACTCATATCCAGTTCCATTACGACATCCTGGCCAAGCGCCTGCGGGAACTCGCTTTCCTGAACAGTGGTGTGCGTATCCGCCTGACGGATGAGCGTTCAGGCAAGGAAGAGATCTTTGAGTATGAAGGTGGTCTTCGGGCCTTTGTAGAGCACCTGAATACCAACAAGACGGCCATCAACCGTGTCTTCCATTTCAACCGTGAACGGGAAGACGGCATTGCGGTGGAGGTGGCTATGCAGTGGAACGATGCCTTCCAGGAAAACATCTACTGCTTCACCAACAATATTCCCCAGCGTGATGGTGGTACTCATCTGGCCGGTTTCCGGGCAGCACTGACCCGCTCTCTGAACAACTACATTGATCATGAAGGCCTGGGCAAGAAAGCCAAGGTTGCGACCTCCGGTGATGATGCCCGGGAAGGTCTGACCGCTATCATCAGTGTGAAAGTGCCCGATCCCAAGTTCTCTTCCCAGACCAAGGACAAGCTGGTGTCCTCGGAAGTGAAGACGGCGGTGGAGCAGGAACTGTATCAGAGCTTTGCGGAGTACCTGCAGGAGCAACCCAACGAAGCCAAGCAGATCGTTAACAAGATGATCGAAGCGGCCCGTGCCAGGGAAGCAGCCCGTAAGGCACGGGATATGACCCGCCGCAAGGGTGCCCTGGATATCGCTGGCCTACCCGGCAAGCTGGCAGACTGCCAGGAAAAAGACCCTGCCCTCTCCGAACTGTTCATTGTGGAGGGTGATTCTGCGGGTGGTAGTGCCAAGCAGGGCCGTGATCGTAAGACCCAGGCCATCCTGCCCCTGAAAGGTAAGATCCTGAACGTCGAGAAAGCCCGCTTTGACAAGATGCTGTCCTCTGCCGAGGTCGGCACCCTGATCACCGCGCTGGGTTGTGGCATCGGCCGGGAAGAATTCAACCCGGACAAACTCCGTTATCACTCCATCATCATCATGACCGATGCCGATGTGGACGGTTCTCACATCCGTACTCTGCTGCTGACCTTCCTGTTCCGCCAGATGCGGGAAATCATCGAGCGCGGCCATGTATTCATCGCCATGCCGCCGCTGTACAAGGTCAAACGTGGCAAACAGGAGCAATACCTGAAGGACGAGAAGGCGAAAGAAGCCTATCTGACCCAGACGGCTCTGGAAGGCGCCCAGCTGTATGTAAACCCGGAAGCACCGGCCATCAAGGATTCCGCCCTGGAAACCATGGTGAAGGATTATCAGGCAGTGATGGCGATGATCGATCGCCTGTCCCGGGCCTATCCGGCCAAGGTACTGCAACAGATGGTCTACAACAGCACGCTCAAGCCGGAACACCTGAGGGACGAGACCGAAGTGGCCCGCTGGGTGGCGCGTCTGGGTGAAGGTCTTGATCTGGATACCCGAACCGGTACCAAGTACACCTTCTCCGTGACTCGCGATGAGGAACGGGGCCTGTACCTGCCCAAGGTCACCATCTTTGTGCATGGCATTCCCCATGAGCATGTGTTCAGTCATGACTTCTTTGAGTCTTCTTCGTACGGTGCCATTGCGCGCCTGGGCGAGACCCTGGAGGGGCTGATCGAGGATGGCGCCTACATCCAGCGTGGCGAGCGCAAGCAGTCTGTGCTGTCCTTTGAGGGCGCCCTGGAGTGGCTGATGAAGGAAGCCCAGCGTGGCCTGAACATCCAGCGATACAAGGGTCTGGGTGAAATGAACCCGGATCAGCTCTGGGAAACCACCATGGATCCGGAAACCCGCCGGATGATGAAGGTTACCATTGAGGATGCGATTGCCGCCGACCAGATCTTCACCACACTGATGGGGGATGATGTGGAGCCACGGCGGGACTTCATCCAGAGCAACGCGCTGGAAGTAACCAACCTGGATATCTGATCAGACAAACCTTGTTGGCAATAAAAAACGGTGGCTCCTTATGGATGCCACCGTTTTTTTATGGGTGTCCGGGGAACCCGGAAACCGGTGTTGTAATAACCTATTTCGAGGAGCCGGACTCTGCCCTCTTCCGTTCCTTTTCTTTTTCCTTTTCAATCAGGTGTGGCGCCATCACCTCTTCCAGGGTATACCCCGTCAGGCGCCGGATGGTGCGCCAGAGATAATAGAAAATCAGCATCATCATCACCATGGAGGGGATGGCAATCATCGGATAGCTCACCAGGGTCATGCGGCCCAGTTCCTCATTGAAGGCCTGGGTGCCCGAAGGGCTCACCACAATCCATTTCGCCAGCACATAATTCATGATGGACGAGAACAGGAAGGTGCCGGCAAAGAAATAGCTGGCCTTAAGTAGGCGCCCTTCAAACTCCTCCACGCAGTTCTTTTCTTCCAGTGAGGCCTGAATCTTGTCCACGTCCAGCACATTCGGGTTATAAAGCAGAGTACGAACCAGGGGGTACCTGGTGCGCGTAGACACCAGTACCGCCAGACCAATGACGGCGGGCACGGCCGCTTCCTTGATGGCGAGCCAGCCGGCATCCAGTTCCAGCAAACCAATGCCGCCGGTGAGGCCGACACTGATCAGGCCCAGCAAGGCGATGAAGTTTTTCTTGTGGTAGCGCACCAGCTCGAACAGGCCCCAGCCCAGGGGAAACGCCAGGCCGATGATCAGCGCATTGACGCTGCCGAGGTGTTCGTCACCACTGAACTTCATCAGAATCACCGAGGGAATGATGATACTGACCAGCAGGTCGATCCAGGGTCTGGGTTGGTGGTCGGGAGTGGGAGAATTACTCTGGGACGTCATGGTTACCGCCTGATCGGTGAATCAACGGCAGAACCCGAGGGGGGAAACTGCCGGAAAGAGCTTCCGGCAGTATACGACGAATAGGAAGTCAGACGTAACCGCCTGGTTCAGGCGCCCACTTCCTTCAGGCATTCCTCAACAATATTCAGCCCTTCTTCCAGCACTTCGTCTTCGATGGTCACCGGCATCAGGAATCGCAGTGTGTTGCCGTGCATACCGCAACTCAGCAGGATCAGTCCTTTCTCCTTTGCCTTTTTGGTAATGGCCCCGGCCAGTTCTGGCATGGGCTTGTGACTTTCCTTGCTTTCCACCAGCTCGAAGGCCGCCATGGGGCCCAGATTGCGAGCGTTGTCCACATGGGTGAACTGCTCCTGCCATTGGTCGAACCGGGATCTAAGTTTCTCGCCCAGGCGCTGGCTCCTGCCAAGGATATCTTCTTCCTTGATGACATCGAACACCGCCAGGGCGGCGGCGCACGCGGTGGGGCTGCCGGTGTAGGTACCGCCCAGGGAGTTCGGGCCGGAGGAGTCCATCACCTTGTCCGTGCCGACGATGGCCGAGATGGGCATGCCATCGGCCATGGATTTGGCCATGGTCATAATGTCCGGCTCAATACCACTGTGTTCGATGGCGAACAGCTTGCCGGTGCGGCCAAAGCCACTTTGCACTTCATCCACGATCATCATGATGTCGTTTTCATCGCAGATCTTGCGGATGGCTTTCAGGAAACTTGGCGGTGCCGGGTAGAAACCGCCCTCACCCAGAACCGGCTCCAATACGATGGCGGCGGTTTCATGGGCCGGGGAGTCGGCTTTCATGGTCATCGCCAGGCCGCGCAGGGACTCTTCTTCGGAAATGCCATGGTAAGGCACCGGATAAGGCGCTCGGTAGACCAGGCCGGGCATGGGCCCGAAGGAGGTCTGGTAAGGGGCGGCCTTGCCGTTCATGGCCATGGTGAAGAAGGTGCGGCCGTGGTAACCGCCGTCAAAACAGATAACGTTGTTTTTGCCGGTGGCTGCGCGGGCAATCTTGACCGCGTTTTCCAATGCCTCGGCGCCGGAGTTGGCCAGCATGACCTTGCCGTGGCCTTTTACCGGCACCACTTCGCTCAGTTTCTGGGCCAGCTTCACGTAGCCCTCGTAGGGCATCACCGTCTGGCAGGTGTGCATCAGTTTGTCGAGCTGCGCCTTGACGGCCTCAACCACCCTGGGATGTCGATGGCCGATGTTCAATACGCCGATACCGCCGGCGAAATCGATCATGCGTTTGCCATCTGCGTCCCAGACCTCTGCGTTCAGGGCGTGATCTGCAAATTGATCATTGGGGCTTGCTGCGCCCGCGGCGACGTATCGCTCTTTGAGTGCCTGCAATTCTTTGTTGCTCACTTTGCGTGTCTCCCTGTGTCAGGATTAGGAATTTCTAGTACCAGTGTAGGGAGTACGCACCCAACACACAAACCGACCAACGGGGCACTCAGTGTTCTGTCTGGCTCCCCGTGTCCCGGAATTGCAGGCTGGCCAGGCGCCGGTACAGCGGGTTATCGCGGATCAACTGGTCGTGACTGCCCACTGCCAGCAGTCGGCCTTCGTCAAATACCGCGATCCTGTCGGCATCCCGCACCGTTGCCAGCCGGTGAGCAATCACCAGGGTAGTCCGGCCCTCCGTGAGCGCCGGCATGGCCCGCTGAATCAGGTGCTCGCTTTCCGCATCCAGGGCGCTGGTGGCTTCATCAAGCAGCAGAATCGGAGCGTCGGCCAACAGCGCACGGGCAATCGCCAGTCGTTGTTTCTGGCCACCGGAAAGGCCCTGGCCGGCATCACCCAGGGGCGTGTCGTAACCCTGTGGCAGGGCCTGAATGAATTCGTGGGCGTGGGCAATACGGGCGGCTTGCTCGATCTCAGCCTGATTGGCCTCGGGCCGGGCGTAGCGAAGATTATCGGCGACAGTGCCATGAAACAGGGCGGGATTCTGCGGCACCAGAGCGAAACACCGCCGCAGGTCAGCCAGTGGAACCATGGCGGTGTCTATGCCATCCAACCGGATAGAACCGGCCTGTAGCGGATAGAAACCCAGTAGCAGATCAAACAACGTGGATTTACCGGCACCGGACGGACCGACCAGGGCAAGGGTTTCACCCGGCTGGATCTCCAGAGAGACCCCGGCAAGCGCTGGCCGTTCCGTGCGCCCGCTATAGCTGAAGCTCAGGTTATCCAGAGTAATTGCACCGGTCACTGTGCCCGGGAGCCTGGCCGTTCCCGTCTCGGGACGCCGCTCCGGCTCGGTCTGCAGCAGCTCGAACAGGCGAGCTGCGGAACCGGCGGCGCGCTGCAATTCGCCAATCACCTCACTGATGGCTCCAGCCGCGACCCCCACCAGCAGGCTGTAGAACACAAAGGCTGCCAGCTCCCCCGGTGAGATTCGGCCATGAATCACATCCAGCCCGCCAATCCAGATGACAATACCGACGGCGCCCATTACCAGGGAAATCGCCAGTGTGGTCAGCCAGGCGCGCTGGCGAATCCGTTGCCGGGCAATATCGAAGGCCTTTTCAGAGACCTCGGCGAAGTAGCGGCGATCGTGAGGCTGATGATTGAAGGCCTGTACGGTTTTGATCTGGCTGAGATTCTCCCCGACATAACTGCCAACATCCGCCACCCGATCCTGACTCAGTCGGGACAGCGCCCGCACCCGGCGGCCGTAAAACAGGATCGGCGCAATCACCAGCGGAAACCCCAGCAGGATGATGCTGGCCAGCTTGGCGTTGGTGACAAACAGAAGAATCAGCCCGCCGATAAGCATCAGCGTGTTGCGCAGGGCGATGGAGACGGTGGAGCCAATCACCGATTGCAGTACGGTGGTGTCAGCCGTAAACCGGGACTGAATCTCCAGGGCCCGGTTCTGTTCAAAGAAGCTGGGCGTGAGATCGATCAGGTGATTGAATACCCGTTTGCGAATATCTGCCACCACCCGTTCGCCAATCCAGGACACCAGGTAGAATCGGGCAAACGAACCAAAGGCCAGGCCGAGTACCAGCACGAAAAACAGGCCGATGGCTTTGGCGAGGTTGTCCGGAGACTGCGTGGCCAGGCCCTGATCGACCAGAATGCGCAGGCCCTGGCCCAGACCAAGGGTGATGCCGGCGGTAATAACCAGGGCAATCAGCGCACCGATCACGGCTCGTCGGTAGGGGCTGATAAACTCTATGACAAGTCTTAGAGCTTTACGATGGTTGGGGCTGATGGTCACTCTCCTGATCGATCAAAGTTTAATTAAGCCGTTTCTTTTACGATTTGTCCTCAGATGAAGACGTATCATAGCTGTTAGCAAGAGTGCACGGGATGGGGAGCCTTTCCGGGACCGTCAAAAGCCAGGGATGGCTTTTGTCGAGCGTACAGGGATGTATTTACAGCGTGTCCCGGAAAGGCTCCCCATCTCGGGCGCTCGACATCTCCAAAAGTTCAAGGATATTGCATTGAGAGCCTACGCCGACAACGACTACCCCGCCGATCATAAGCCAGACTGGTCGATTATTTCCGGGCTGTGGCCGTATCTTCTGGAATTCAGGGGGCGGGTCGCGTTGGCTATGGCGATGCTGGTTTTGGCAAAGCTGGCCACCGTCGCCACCCCGGTGGCACTGAAATACATTGTCGACTACCTGGACCAGAACCGAGGTGCCGACATGCTGCTGTGGATTCCGGTTGTCTTGGTAGTGGCCTACGGTAGCCTGCGTTTTGGTGCCACCCTGTTCAGCGAACTGCGGGATGTCGTGTTTGCGCGGGTCGCGGAGCGGGCTATGCGGCGGGTCTCTCTGCGGGTGTTTGAACACCTGCACCAGAGGGAACTGGGATTTCATCTGGACCGTAAAACCGGTGGCCTGGCCCGGGATATTGAACGCGGCACCAACGGCATCAGCTTTCTGCTGCGCTTCACCCTGTTCAACATCGTGCCTACCATCCTGGAAATCCTGCTGGTGGCGGGCATCCTGCTGGTGGTGTTCAATGTCGGGTATGTCGTCGCCATTCTGGTGGCGGTGGTTGTGTATGTGGTGTTCTCCATCAAGATCACCGAATGGCGGACGAAATTTGTTCGGGAGGCCAACGCCCGGGATAACCAGTCCAACTCCCGGGCCATCGACAGCCTGCTCAACTACGAAACCGTCAAATACTTCAACAACGAACGCTACGAAGCCGAGCTTTACGATCAGGACCTGGATGAGTGGGAAAAGGCTCGGTTGAAGAACCGTCTGTCGCTGGCCACCCTGAACGCTGGCCAGGCATTGATCATCGGCGTGGCGCTGATCGTCATTATGGCCATGGCGGTACGCGAAGTGGCCAGCGGCGAAATCACTCTGGGTGATTTCACCATGATCAACGCCTACCTGATCCAGCTGTTCATTCCTCTGAATGCCCTGGGCTTTGTCTACCGGGAAATTCGCCAGGCCCTGGTGAATGTGGAGCGTCTGTTCAAACTGCTGGGTGACCAACCGGCAATCCAGGACGCGTCGGATGCCAGGCCCCTGGTTGTGGATAACGGAGAGGTACGCTTCGAACATATCCACTTTGCCTACCGCCCGGACCGGTTGATCCTGCAAGACGTTAGCTTCACTATCCCTGCCGGCCATACCGTGGCGGTGGTGGGCGCCAGCGGTGCCGGCAAGTCTACCCTCGCCCGGCTGCTGTTCCGCTTCTACGAGGTCGATAACGGCGCTATCCGGATTGATGGCCAGGATATTCGATCGGTCACCCAAGACAGTCTGCGTTCTGCCATCGGGGTGGTACCGCAGGACACCGTACTGTTCAACGATACGCTTTACCGTAACCTGGCGTATGGCCGCCCCGAAGCGACCGAGGAAGAAGTCTACCGGGCCGCGCGCATGGCCCACCTGGAAGATTTTATCCACAGCCTTCCAGAAGGCTACGAAACGAAAGTCGGCGAGCGCGGCCTCAAGTTGTCTGGCGGCGAAAAACAGCGGGTGGCCATTGCCCGGGTTATCCTGAAGAACCCGCCAATACTGATTCTGGACGAGGCAACCTCCTCCCTGGACTCCTTGTCCGAACAGGCCATCCTCGGTGCCCTGAAAGAGGTCAGCCACCAGCGTACTACCCTGGTGATTGCCCACAGGTTATCCACAGTTCGTGATGCCAATAGCATTCTGGTGATGGACGGGGGCCGGATTGTCGAAAGTGGCAGTCATCACGAGTTGCTGGCCCGCGATGGTCATTACGCCCGTCTTTGGGAACAGCAACATCGGAGTGAGGATAACTAATGCCCGGGGCTATTGCTCCCCGAGCCGAAGCGCCAGTCCTGAAGCCCGCACCACCTGTTGGCTTACGCTGTCTTTGAACACCTGCGCATCGCCGGTAATCAGGCTGAACCAGTTCCTGGCCCGGGTGATGCCCGTGTACACCAGTTCCTTGGTCAGTACCGGGCTGAGGCGATCCGGCAGCACCAGACAGGTGTGGTTGAATTCGGAACCCTGGGACTTATGCACCGTCATGGCGTATACCGTTTCCAGCTGTTGCAAACGGCTGGGGGAAATCCAGCGAATGCCGCCGGTGCTGTCACCGCTCGGGAAGGCCACCCGAAGGGTCGTTTTTGGCTCGCCGGTTTCGGTCTTATCCCAGGGTACACTGAAGGTGAGGCCGATATCCCCGTTCATCAGGCCGAGGTTGTAGTCGTTGCCGGTGACCAGCACCGGCCGGCCGGCGTACCAGCCGTCGGTTTTGTCGATCAGTTTTTCAGCCAGCAGCTTCTGGGCGATACGCTGGTTCAAGCCCTCCACGCCCCAGGGGCCTTTGCGTAACGCACACAGCACCTGGAAATCGTTGAAGGCTTCCAACACCTCAGCGGCGTGGGCATCCCAGGCTTCCCGGGGACTGCCGGCGGTCAAATCACAGCTGTGGATAACTTCCAGATAATGGCGATAGCCTACCGGTGTTGGCAGCGCCTGGCCATTCACCACCCGGCCCAGGCCGGCGTTGCGGAAAGCCTCCGGTGAGCCGGTGATGGCGTGGTGGCAGATCAGCTCAAGTGTCTGATCCGGATCGGGTTTTGGTGTTTGGCCGTTCAGCCAGATTACATCATCAAACCCGGCGTCTCGGATCTGACCCAGTACCTGGCTGGTGAGCTCGCTGGAGTTTACGGATTCTGCCAGTTGACGGATACCACTGTCCTGTCCGAAGCGGTAGCTCTTGCGCAACATCGCCACCGCCTGGTCGAGTGGCTGGCCGGAGTTATCCACAAGGCTATCCGGTACCTGCGCGCCGGTGATGGCGGCCAGCCAACGGGCAGTATCCGGCGTGTAGTGGGCGTCCAGGGCCCGTTGGCAAAGTTCCCCCAGCACCGCACCGGCGTCCACTGAGGCCAACTGGTCCTTGTCACCAAGCAGGATCAGCTGAGCGCTGGCGGGCAGGGCATCGAATACCGAGGCCATCAGGTCGACATCCACCATGGATGCCTCATCGATGACCAGGATATCCACCAGCAACGGATTGTCTCGGTGATGTCGGAACTGGCGGGTGTCTGGCCGGCTCCCGAGTAGCCGGTGCAGGGTGGTGACCTTGGTGGGAATGTCCTCCAGTTTCACGGAGCCGGGTAGGTCGGCCAGTGGCAGCTTGCTGACCGCACCGCCAATGGATTCGTTCAGCCGGGCGGCGGCCTTGCCGGTGGGTGCGGCCAGGCGGATACGGTACTTACGCCCTGCCCGCTCCGGGCTTTCCCCGGCCACGGCCTGCAGGGCTGCCAGAAGATTCACCACGGTGGTGGTCTTGCCGGTACCCGGACCACCGGTGATCACGGCGAAGCGGTTACGGGCGGCCAGAGCGCAGGCCAGTTTCTGGTAATCCACCGGCTCTGTGGACTGGAACAGTTTGCTGAGCGCTGTGGATAAGGTTTGGGAGGCCGCCGATTGCGGGTCGGCCAGCGGCGATGGCAAGGCCAGTCGTTGCTGAATGCCCTCGGCAATGCGTTGTTCGTAACGCCAGAACCGGCGCAGGTACAGTCGGGTGCCGTTCAGTACCAGCGGTGCCGGCACGGAGCCATCGCTCACGGCCAGAGAACCCTGCAGGGCTGCGAGGCAATCGGTTAGCTGTACCCGTGACAGCAGTTCCTGTGGATAACGCCCTTGCAGGTTGGCCACCTCGCTCTCAGACAGGCCGGTATTGGCCGGTTCTTCCGGCGGCAGCGCCAGGGTCTGGCCGGCATCGTCGAGTAGCGTGGCCAGATCGATGCATACGTGCCCCCGGCCCACCTGGTGCGAGGTCAGTGCCGCCAACAGCAGCACCAGTGGTTGCGGGCCTTCGCCCTGCTCTTCGCTGAGTTCCCTGATCAGCCGGGCAAAGCCGGTATCCAGCGGGCGAATCCAGCCGGCCTGTTGCCATTGCCCTAACAGCGCCTCGGTGTCGTCAGGATGGGCCAGCAGCTGGGAGTTATCCACAGCCTCCGGTGATTCTGTGGCCGCCCGGTTCACTGGCGTGTCGTCACCCAGGTCCAGGGCAAACTGGTTTTCGGTATGGCGGGTACGGCTCATGCAGCCACCTCCCCGGACACCGGTTCGCCATCGAACAGGGCGTCCAGTTGTTCGATCAGCATCCTGGGGGGCTTGTCGGTAAAGGCGCCGCCGCTGGCGGAGTTCACCCCGCGCAGGAACAGGTACACCGCGCCGCCAATGTGCTGGTCGTAGTCGTATCCCGGTAAACGGGCCTTCAGCAGCCGGTGCAGGGCCAGCAGGTAGAGGATGTATTGCAGGTCGTAGCGTTTGTCCAGAATCGCCTGGCCCATGGCCTGGTCGGTGTAGGCGGCGTCGTCCTCGCCCAGAGCATTGGATTTGTAGTCCAGCACGTAATACTGCCCCTTGTGTTCAAACACCAGGTCGATAAAGCCCTTGAGCATGCCGTTGAAGCGGTTGGCCTCGGCCCGGGGCCGGTCCGCGCCGTTCAGGGTGTAACGGGTGACCAGTTTGTCCAGTGTATGGATGCTGACGTTACGGCTTTCAAACCAGAACTCCAGCTCCGGGCGCAGACTGCCCAACTGCGCCAGGCTGGCGGTATCCTGGCCATTGCGATCCAGTCGCAGTGGTTTGCGGATCAGTTCCAGCAGCCAGTGTTGCAGGGGGTCCACCCAGTCGCTCCAGCCCCGGGTGGAGCAGCGGCGGGCCAGCTGCTCGTGCAGCAGCTCGGGGTTATCCACAACCCGCTGGAAGCCCTGCGCCGTGCACCATTCCAGCAATTCGTGCAGGAAGGTGCCGGGGCCGGCGCCCTTGGGGAAATGGTGATGGTTGCGCACCGCGGGCACGGGGGGCGCTTCATCAGTGTCGTCCTGGGCACTCTCTTCCAGCAGGTTCTGGGTCTGGGCGTCTTCCACCTCGCCGGTGAAGGTAATGCCGGTGCCGGCCATGCCGGTGTATTCGATGGTGGAGTAACTGGCTATCCACCAGTCTTCCTTCGCTTCCCGGTTGGAGATCAGCGCCGGGCCCAGGGCTTCCGGGGCGGTTTCGGTGAATATTGTGTTTCCGGCTTCCGGCAGCGGGGTAATCCGGATTTCCGGGCGGCCCTGGGCCAGTGAGGCCAGAGCCTGGCTAATGGGCTGCTCCGGTGTTCCGGCAATCGCATAGCCCAGGCCGCTCTGATACCAGTTATCCACAGCCGCCGCGCCCACCCAGGTGGCAAACCGGGCCCGCGTCAGGGCCACATAGAGTTTACGGATGTCCTCGCCCAGGCGTTCCTGGTCGGCCCTTTCAATGTCTTCCGGAGCCGGATCGAACACGGTCACCAGCTTGCCGGTGTCGTCGTGGTAGCGAACATACGCCTGCTTCGGGTTCTCTGCCCGGAAGGCGGTGCCGAAAGGCAGGAATACCAGTGGGTATTCCAGGCCCTTGGATTTGTGCACGGTGATTACCTTTACCAGACCGGCGTCGCTTTCCAGGCGCAGGGTGCGGTGTTCGTCTTCTTCGTCTGCCGCCCGCAGGATCTGGGTGAAGTGGTGCACCAGGGCATGTTCGCCGTCCAGTTGCAGGCTGTCCTGCTGCAGCAGTTCGGCTATGTGCAGGATGTCAGTCAGTCTTCGCTCACCGTCAGGGCGTTGCAGCAGGCGGCCGGGAACCTCGAAGTCCATCAGAAAACTACGCAGCATGGGCAATACGCCCTGGCTCTGCCACTGTTGCTGGTAGCGCTGGAAGCGCTCGATTTCCCGTTCCAGTATCAGCTCGTCGGTGAGCAGCCGATCCAGTGCCTGCCAGCTCTGGCCCAGGGTCGGTGTGGCCAGCGCGGCGCGGATGAAAGCCAACTGCCGGGGTTCGGCAAAGGCGCGCAGCCAGCACAGTACCTCGTTCGCCTCCCGGGAGGTCAATACTGAATCCCGGTCCGACAGGTACACACTTTTGATACGCCGGCGGCCGAGGGCGTCCCGCACCGCAGCCGCTTCGTTGCGGTTATTCACCAGTACGGCAATGTCGCTGGGTTCAACGGGTTCGAGGTCGTCCGGGCTGTCTGGCAAGGCAAAGCCGGCCTGCCTTCCCTGCCCCAGGGTCAACAATCGGGCGATTTCACTGGCGCAGGTTTCGGCCATTTCAGCCGTGGCGGTGCCCTTGGCGAGGCCTTTTGGGTTGCCCTCTTTGTCGGTTTCACCGGATTCGTGGGTCCAGAACACCAGGCTGGGCTGGACTTCACTCTGCACCGACCACAGCCGCCTGGTGCCGTTGGCATCGACGCCCTGGAACGGCAGCGGCGTGCTGTCGCCCTTGCCGAACAGGAAGGCGCCTCTGGCGCTGAACTGGTCGCTATGCTCAAACACCCGGTTGACGGCGCTCACCATGGTTTCGGCGGAGCGGAAGTTTTTGCCCAGGGTGTAAGTGCGTGCCTGCACACCCAGGCGGGCCTGCAGGTAGGTGTGGATATCGGCGCCCCGGAAACCGTAGATGGCCTGTTTCGGATCGCCGATCATCAGCAGGCAGGTGTCCGGTTGGTTGCCTTCTACGTTATAGATCCGGTTGAAGATGCGGTACTGCACCGGGTCGGTATCCTGAAACTCGTCAATCAGCGCTACCGGAAACTGGCGGCGGATGGTGGCGGCCAGTTGGTCCCCGCGGGGGCCGTGCAGCGCGTCATCCAGGCGGGTGAGCAGGTCATCAAAACCCATTTCCGAGCGCTGCTGCTTTTCCGCTTCCAGTCGCCCGGCAATCCAGTGGCTGGCGTGGCGCAGGATGTCGGACTTGGCACTGGGCGGGTTCTGGCCGAAGGCCAGCAAGGCGTCGATGGCGTCAAACGCCGGGTGCTGGGGTGCCGGGTCGTCGCCTTTCAGGATGTTGTCCAGACCCTCGGGGGTCTGGTTCTTGTAACCGGCAGCGCTGTCCAGCTTCTCCGGCAATAGCTCGTCGGATTCGGCCCAGGCGACCAGAAACTCCCACACCTTGAGCATGGCGTTCTTGCTACCCCCGTGCAGACGCTTGCCTTTGTTCAGATCGTTCAGCAGGTCAGTGACTTCCTGTTGCCACTGGGCCCAGGGGTGGGCTTTCAGTTCACCGGCCCGCGCGAGCCGTTCGCTGACCACCTGGTCAATGGCTTCGTGCACGCTCTGGGGCGGTGTACCCAGAGCATCCGGGTCGTCGATCAGATTACGTACCGCCTTGCGCAGATCGGTGGGGGTTTTCCAGTGGCTCAGGGCTTCGTCCATAAGGGCCGGTGGTAACGGGTAAACGAAGGTACGCCAGTAATCCCTTGCCACCTCGTCCAGCAGTTCGCTCTGGTCGGTTTCCAGGGTGAGCTTGAACAGGCTGCCGCTGTCGAAGGCGTGTTCGCTGAGCATGCGGTTGCAGAAACCGTGAATGGTGGATACCGCCGCTTCGTCCATCCATTCGGCGGCCAGCAGCAGTTTCTTGCGGCAGTCAGGCCACCTGGCCGGGTCCGGATAACTGTCATCCCGCAGCTTGTGGATAAGTGCGGTTTCCGGGGTGGGTTCGAGGTGGTCAGCGGCGTCGGAAAACACCTCGGCGGCCTGGGTCAGCCGGGTGCGGATGCGGTCCCGCAGCTCCTTGGTGGCGGCGTCGGTAAAGGTGACCACCAGCAGGTTTGGTGGCAACAGGTTCTGCAGCGGGCTGTCTTCTGCCTGGCCATGGCCCAGCACCAGGCGCACATACAGGATGGCGATGGTGAAGGTTTTGCCGGTGCCGGCGCTGGCCTCGATCAGCGCGCTGCCATTCAGGGGCAGGGCCAGCGGGTCCAGGTTCGGGTTTCGGTTGGTTCTCTGTTCCGTCATTCCATACTCCCGATTTGCTCCGCCGCCGACTTGCCCTGTTCGGCCTCCCACAGAGGCACATAAAGCTGGTGCAGCAGGGCTTCAAACTCGCCGCTCGCCATCAGTGCCTCGGGACTTTCGAAGGCACCCAGCAGGTAGCCGGTGTCCCGGTCCAGGGCGGTGGAATAGGCCTGTTCTGCTTCGCTAATGGCCCGTTCGTGGTCGCCGACAGATTTCTTGCCGCCATAGAAACTGGTGATCCAGGCAAAGCCGGCTTCGCAGTGAATGGGCAGGGTCCGGGTGGTGGCTTCCATCCAGCGGCCCAGAATGGCTTCGAAGTGCTTTTGTGCCTGCTCCGGAGCCATGACCGGGAAGTGGAATTTACGGCCTTCTTCCTTGCCCAGGATCACGGTTTCATAGGGCTGGCCACTGAGTTGCCCGGCCAGGTGAACCAACCAGTCCCGCAGCAGATTGGCGTAGCGGACTTTTTTCGAGTAACCGGAGCCGGTCAGCAGACCGGAGTTGGCGATCACCAGTCGGCACAGTTGTCCTGAAGGGTTGCAGCGCAGATTGTCGATTAAATCGACCACCTCCACTGCGCCTGTGCTATCCGAGTACCGAAACTCGAACGGTAAGGGCTCGGCCACTGCTTCCGGCCACTCGGCCAGCGCGCCGCGGTAGCGTTGAAACAGGTCTGGCAGGCGGCCGGCCAGCTCGGTGCGCAGGCGATGTTCGGTCACCCCCATACCCAAATCGCCCCGCCGGGCCATACGGTCCAGAGTGGCTTCCAGGCGTTCGTGCAACTCCTCTTCACTGGCCGCTTTGACGACACCCTCATGGATCAGCTCGTTGTCCAGGCGCCAGCGGTCCAGGCCGTTCAGGTCGAAGTTTTCGTTATCGGTGTCGTCTTCTTCCACCGCTTCAAAGCGCACCTGCAGCCGGCGCTGGTAGAAGGTGTCGATGGGCTTTTTCAGGAAATTCGCCAGCTCGTTCAGGCTGATGGGCTCTTCGGGCGTCTGGTACGGCAGCGCTTCCCGGCTCTGCTCCGGGTTATCCACTGCATGAGCGCTACGCCATTCCCGTTCATAGGTGAACAGTCCCCGGGCCTGCAGCACGTCGGCCAGGGGTTTGGGTTGGGTCTCTTCACCCTCGCCCACGCCGTTGGTTCTGGGGAAATAGTCCCGGCTGAAAGGCTGCAGCGGATGCTGGGTGGTCAGAGCCCTGGTAACAGAACCATCCGGTTGCCCCGCCACGGTCCACAGACTGTTCAGGTGGTCCTGTAACTGGCCGATGAGCACCGAGGGTGGCCGTTCGGAGTCGTCCCTGATACTGCGCCCCACCCAGCTGATGTACAGCTGTTCCCGGGCGGACAACAAGGCTTCCAGAAACAGGTAGCGGTCGTCTTCCCGGCGGGAGCGGTCCCCCGGCCGATAATCCTGGGCCATGAGGTCGAAATCCACCGGCGGCCGGGAGCGAGGGTAATCGCCGTCGTTCATGCCCAGCAGGCAGACCTTGCGGAACGGAATGGCCCGCATCGGCATCAGGGTGGCGAAGTTGACCTTGCCGGCCAGGAAACGCTGGTTCAGGCCGCCCTCATCCAGGCCCTGCAGCAGCACATCCTTGACGATATTCAGGGGCAGCGGTTGCTGTTCCAGTCCGGCGGCCAGGGCATCGTCCAGCCACTGCTCCAACTGACGGCGGAAGCGGTTGAGCAACAGCAGGTCCTGGCCTTCCACCTTGTGGAAAAACTGCTCCAGCATGGCGGAGAACAGGGCTTCCCATTCACCGGGCGTGCGGGTGGCCTGCAGTGCCTGCCACAGGGTTTCCAGCTGGTGCACGAACTCGCCCAGGCGACCGGCCAGGCTGGCTTGCAGGCCGCCGATTTCACCATAGGGCTCTACCCCGCCCCAGGGCTGGTCATCGCCCATGCCATAACCCAGCAACATGGCGCGCAGCCCGGCTTGCCAGGTGTTGCGTTCCAGCTCTGCCGGCAGGTCCAGGCTTTCCCGGTGCTTGCCATGCAGGCCCCAGCGAATATTGGCGCCTTCCACCCAGCGCCGGGCCAGAGGGATGTCGTCTTCGCTGATGTCAAAGCGGTCGCGGATGCCGGCTACTTCCAGCAAGCTGATGATTTCGCTCACACCGAAGCGGCTTCGGGGCAATGACATCAGGGTTTCCAGGGCAATCAGCACGGGTTCGTGGTGGCGCTGTCCCTGGTCGGAAATGGTGAACGGAATGTGGCGCTTGCGGCCCGGCGAGTAGCGACCGAACACCGCCTGAATATGAGGCGCGTACACGTTGATGTCAGGCACCATCACAATTACATCCCGGGGCCGCAGTGTCGGATCGGCATTGAACGCAGCCAGCAGCTGGTCGTGCAGAATCTCCACTTCCCGCTGGGGGCCGTGGGCGTCGTGGAACACTACGGAATGGTCGCGGGTCAGATCCACCGTGCGCTGCTGCTGGCGGATTTCCTGCAGTGGCGTCAGGTTGTGGATATCGTTCTGCAACTGGTGCAGCAGGCAGGGGTTATCCACATCGCCATGGTCGGTGAAGATGTCGATCTTCTGGCCGGGCGTCTGGAAACTGGCGTGGTAGTCGTCCGGGTTGTCGAACTCATCCAGCAGGCGAATGTAGTCCCGGCCCTGTTTGCCCCAGGCCGCCAGCAACGGGTTGGCGTGCTGGTGCAACTGGTCCGGGTCGTCAATTTGCGACAACACCGGGTGTGGCGCGCCCCGCTTGCGTTCGGCTTTTAACAGTTCCCGGTCGCTGATGATGTCGGCCCAGTAGAACTGGCAGGGGTTGTGGACGCACAGCACCACCTGGCTGAACCGGCTCAGTACATACAGGGCTTCCAGCGCCTGCCGGGGCAGCGACGATACTCCGAACACCACGATGCGCTTGGGCAAGCGACTGGCATTGGCCGGTTCGCTGATGCGCTGGCCCTGGGCCATAAAGCGGGTGTGGATTTGCGAACGGCTGGTGTGGGCCTCGCTGCCCACGTCCTCGACCAGCTTGCGCCAGAGCAGGGGCTGCCAGCAGGCTTCCGTATCCAGAGCTTTCTCCTCGCCCCGGGCCGTGATCACCACATCCTTGCTCTGTTCCCAGGCCGCGAGCCAGTCGGCCCGGAACACCTGGTACTGGTCGAACAGATCCGCCACTTTCTCCGCCAGCTGGAAATTGCGCAGATCGGTATCGCGGCCGTCCAGGAATCGCGCCAGTGGTGTGAAGGCCTCATCCTGCCCCACCAGCTCCGGCAACAATCGGTACAGCCGCCAGACCAGGCGGCGCTTGTCGAAGGGGGACTGCTCCGGTACTTCGCCGTCGGGCAACACCGCCCGATAGGCCTGCCAGATGAACCGGGCAGGAAACAGGAAATCCATGCCGGCGGCAATGCCCAGGCCGCCTTCCACGCCATCCTCGGTGCGCTTCTCTGCCAGCGCCAGCTTCAGCCACTGGGCAATGCCGTTACTCTGCACCAGAAAGGTCTCGCTCTGTAGCGGCGGCATGGGGTTCTGCCGGCAGATATAGACCACGGCGCGGCGCAGGTCTTCCAGATGGTTGGCATGGATGGCGTGAAAGCCGGGTTCAATGGCGGTAGAGTCGGCCATGGTTTTCCTTGTCTGATGAACAATTCAATCCTTGGGCCACAGCTTACCGCAGTTGGCCGAGAATACGGACCGTCAGGCGTACTCCATCGTAACCTGACGGAGCGATGCGGGCAGTCGTGATTGTTCAAAAGACAGAGGTTGCGAATCCGGATGACGGCCGGGTCAGGAATGCCGCAGACAAGCCAGAAGCAGATGACGAACCTGGCTCTGGGAGGACGCATCCAGACAAGAGAAATCCTCGGCGTGCAACTGCCTGTTTTGCATCAGCCTGGCCAGACTTTTGGTATCAATGCTGATGCAAACCCGATCATGATGCCGGCTCTCCAGCCAGCTCAGATCTTCAATCTTGTGCGCCTGAACCGGGTTCGGGCGTGTGAAGGGCATACCCATAGCTCCTCCGTAAACCTGTCAGTGCATGGCCATCGCCGGACGTGTTGTCGGCGTTGTGAACGGGAACGAGGGCCAGTTCAGGTACTCGGCAAAGAATGCCGAATGACGACGATGATCCAGCAATACCTCCAGACACTCATCGGTGCTGCATCGACCGGTTATACCCGGGCAGGGCTCGCTGGATTGCAGGCTGTCCAGAGCCCGGAAAAGCACATGCTCGGCGGCGCTGATGTCGCCACGGTCGCGGAGCGCCCGGCATACCAGTATCGCCGCCAGGGTCAGCTCTACCTGCATGCAGTCCGGGTGATGTTTACGGGCCAGGCACGCCAGATCGAAAGCACTGCCGGTGGCGGCCACCAGCTTGTCGGAATCCTGGTTTTCACTGAAGGTAAAGGCATATTCCATCCAGAGCAGCCATAGATCATTTTTCTCGTTCAGGGAAAGACTGGCAAACATCCGGCGGTGGCGTGGGCAGAGAAATTTCATGGCGTCCTCCTTGTCGTGATGCAAATGATAATAGTTATCATTAAGTGGATTGGCAAGGCTCGTGATGATTAATTTTTGTGCATGGAACGGGTTTGAGCCTGCCCGCCTTCCGGCGTAAAGTTTGTGCCTCTTTGCCAATCCAACGTCTGCATTCCTATGAGCAAGCACCGACCAGTTCCCGCCAGCCTGGATGATCCACTTTATTATCTGGAGAACATGGATATTCTGGTGGCCTGGGTAGCGAACCACCACGCGGACCTGTTAACGGAACAGGAGCGAAGCCGGTTGGCGGCCTATACGGACCTCGCCACCGGGCCCCGGGCGCTGCTGACCCGCATGGTAATGCGCACCGGAGAGCTTTTCCGGGCCGACAAGCTGCGTTATCCCGAACTGCCGGTGCCGGAATCGGAAGCACTCAGGATACTGGTGCACGCGGGCTGGCTGGATCCTGCGCCGGAGCTAAGCCTGGACGACCTGTTCCGGCTGTTTACCCTGGCCGAATTACGGCCGGTGTTCGCCGATTGGCTGCAACAGCAGGGTCACCCGAAAACCCTGGGCAAGGCCCAGATGCGGGAGCTGCTGGCGGAACCGTTCAATGCACCAAGAGCCCTGGGGGCTTGGCTGCCTGGTGGCGGTGAGGCTTCGACTGTGGTCCGGTTGCAGGACATGGCCTTGTTCGATCGCATCCGCCTGATGTTCTTCGGCAATCTGCGCCAGAGCTGGACCGACTTTGTGCTGGTGGAACTGGGCGTTCAGCAGTTCGAGTCTGTGCCATTTACTCCGGCATCCCGGGCCTTCCAGCAGCGGGCCGAGGTGGATTGCTACCTGCAGATGCACCAATGCCGGGAACGGCTCGACAATGGCGAACCGGCGGTGGACGTCTGGCCCGATGTCCCGGGCCCTGTGGATAATCCCTGGCTTGCCAGCCGACGGGACCGTTTATTGCTGGAACTGGGCCGGCAGGCGGAGCGCCAGGGCGAACCGGAACTGGCACTTGAGGTCCTGGAAAACAGCGGTCACCGGGAAGCGCGGCTGAAACAGCTTCGCTTACTGGAACGGATGAAGCGTTTTCAGGAAGCCTGGGCCATAGCCTGTCAGTGGCGAACCAGTGCACTGAGCGACGCCGAAGCCCAGGGCCTGGCCCGGTTGCTGAAGCGGCTGGCGCCGAAGGTAGGGGCCGACCAGCCCGAGCCTGTGGATAACCCCCCACTGCAGGAATTCACCCTCACATTGCCGAAGCCGGACACGGGTACGGTGGAGTGGGCAGCGCTGCAACATCTGGCCACGGATGACGCCCCGGTGTTCTATGTGGAAAACACCCTGATCAACGCCCTGTTCGGGCTTCTGTGCTGGCCGGTGATCTTCCAGCCCCTGCCCGGCGCTTTCTTCCACCCTTTCCACATTGGCCCGGCAGACCTGACCCGGGAAGATTTTGTGGCCCGTCGCCAGCAGGCGTTCGAGCAAAGGTTCCGTTTGCTGGACACCGGCGCCTATCGCAGGGAAATCCTCGACACCTATAAGAACAAGCAAGGCATCGCCAATCCCTTCGTGTTCTGGCCGGTTTTGGATGAAGCTCTTTTGGAGCTGGCCCTGCACTGCATTCCCTCGGGCCACCTGGAGGCCCTGTTCCGACGCCTGCTCAACAACATCAAGGAACACCGCAGCGGCTTCCCGGACCTGATCCGTCTGGTGCCAGAAGCAGACCACCCGGAACAACGCTATGAAATGATTGAGGTGAAAGGCCCTGGCGACCGCCTGCAGGACCATCAGGTGCGCTGGTTGCAGTTCTTCGCCCGGCAAGGCATCCCGGCCAGCGTGTGCTATGTGCGCTGGCAGGATGATGAGGCCATTGTGTGAAAGTTGCTGTCCGCACTTTGTGTGAGTTCGCGGCCCGCCACGGCGACCTGGATTTCCGCTACACCCCTGCACCCACTGCAGAGGAGGGCATAGCCGGCCATCAGGTCATCCAGTCAAAGCGTGGCTACGGCTACAAAAGCGAGTTTTCAGTGACCGGTCTCGTTCTTGGAATGGAGCTGTCCGGCCGGGTTGATGGTTACCATCCGCACAAGAACCGGCTGGAAGAAATCAAGACTCACCGGGGCGATGTGTCCCGCATCCGCCCTCACCAGCGGGCTTTGCACCGGGCCCAGTTACGGGCCTATGGCGCTTTGCTGTGCCGGCAGGAAAACCGCAAGAGCGTGGAACTGGCGCTGGTCTACTACGACATCGGCCGGGACAAGGAAACGTTGCTCACCGAAACCGCCAAAGCCGACGAGCTCTGGCAGGAACTGGAAACCCTGTGTGGTCTTTACAAAGCCTGGGCGGAGCAGGAAGAACACCATCGGGAACAACGAGACGCCCTGCTGGCCAACCTGCGCTTTCCCTTCCCGGACTTTCGCCCCCGGCAACGGCAGCTGGCGGAAACCGTGTACAAGAACTCGGTCAGAGCCGGCACCCTGCTGCTGGAAGCACCTACCGGCCTGGGCAAGACCCTGGGTACCCTGTTTCCGGCCCTGATGGCAATGCCTGCCGCCAGGCAGGACCGGCTGTTCTACCTCACCTGCCGCAATACCGCCCGGCAGCTGGCGCTGGATGCTGTGGATAAGTTGCAGCATGCCCGGGATGAGTTGCAGCCCTGGCCTTTGCGAGTTCTGGAACTGGTATCGAAGGACGACGCCTGTGAACACCCGGACAAAGCCTGCCACGGCGATTCCTGCCCGCTGGCCAAGGGCTTTTTTGACCGCCTGCCCGATGCCCGGGCCGAGGCGGTACAGAGCAAGGAGCCGTTAACTCAAGAGACATTGGCGAACATCGCCGCCGGTCATGATATTTGCCCCTACTTCCTGGCCCAGGAAATGGCCCGCTGGAGCGACCTGGTGATTGGTGATGTGAACCGGCTGTTCGATCAGTCGGCCCTGCTGAACGGCCTGATTCGCCAAAACCACTGGCAGGCCAGCGTGCTGGTGGACGAAGCCCACAACCTGGTAGACCGGGCCCGGGGCATGTACTCGGTGCAACTGGAACAGCAGCGCTTGCTGAAGCTGAAAAAGACCGCCCCGAAACCGGTGAAAGCCGCCCTGAATCGCACCGCTCGGGCCTGGCAGGCGCTGATCCGGGATCACGGCGAACAGGCCCAGCCGGTGTTCCTCCCGATTCTGCCGTCGCAATTGCTGGGTGCCCTGCAGGCCATGGTCTCGGTGATCACCGACTACCTGGCTGACAACCCCCCGGACCTGGCCCTGCAGGAAGTGATGTTCGAAAGTGTGGCCTTCATGAAACTGGCGGACAGCTTTGGCGATCATTCCCTGTGCGAATTCCAGCGCAGCGGCCGTGGCCGGGCCCGCCTGACCATCCAGAACCTGATCCCGGCGGATTTCCTCATTGAGCGCTTCAAAGCCGCTCACTCGGTGCTGCTGTTCTCCGCAACCCTCAGCCCCGGCGTGTATTACCGGGACTTGCTTGGTTTGCCGGAAGACGCCCGCTTCACGTCCCTGCCCAGCCCGTTCAGCGCCGGACAACTGAAGGTTGAGTTCACGCCCGGCATCAGCACCCGGCAGGTGCATCGTGAAGCCAGCCTGCAGCCCATCGCCGAACTGATCGCCAAACAGTACCGGGAACGGCCGGGCCACTACCTGGCGTTCTTCAGCAGCTTTAAATACGCCAAAGAGGTGAGCGATGCGTTGGCAAACCAGGCACCTGATATTCCCCAGCGTTCACAACAACCGGGGATGAGCGCGGAGCAGCGTCGGCAGTTCCTGGCGGACTTTCGGAAGCCTGAAGGCAGCATCGCTTTTGCGGTGCTCGGCGGCGTGTTCAGCGAAGGCATCGACCTGCCTGGTGACCAGCTGATTGGCGCCTTTGTGGCCACCCTTGGCCTGCCACCGTTTGATGCCTGGCATGAAATCCTCAAAGACCGTCTGCAACAACGATTTGGCGAAGGCTATAACTACACCTACCTGATCCCCGGCCTGCAGAAAGTGGCCCAGGCCGCTGGCCGGGTGATCCGCACTCCGGAAGACCGGGGGGTAATCTGGCTGATTGATGACCGTTTTCTGAAACGACCGGTGCGGGGCCTGTTGCCGACCTGGTGGTTCACCAACACCTGATTCAGAGAGCGTCAAATTGTCGCGATCGACGTCAGTTGTTACATATCACTATGGAAAAAACTGTTCGCTTGCTTAGAATCCGTAGCCCTTAATGACAATCCCCCCGATGATCAAGGACACTGATTGCAAATGAACCCGACCGATCTTGTTTTCCAGAGCTATGGTCGCTGCTGCCGCAAGGATGAATTCTTTGTGGATTTCTACGACTTCTTCATGTCCAGCTCCGATGCCATCCGCAACCGGTTTCTGAACACGGATATGTCTGCTCAGCGCCATCTGCTGCGTAACGGTGTGATGCAGATCATCCTGGTTGCCCGGGGTATGTCCGACCGCAAATTGCGGGATCTGGGAGAAAGCCATAATCGCCACAATTACAATATTCAGCCTGAGTGGTACGACCTCTGGCAGGAGGCATTGCTGAAAACGGTCCGCGCTCACGATCCGGAATACACGCCCGAACTCCGAGAGGCGTGGCGTAGCGTGCTCAAGCCCGGTATCGACCTGATCCGCGGCGCTTACTGAGTTCGTGGCAAGCTGACGGGCGGGATAGATTGGAAGCTATCTTGATTCCCGTCAGCCTGAACGTCACACTTCTGCTCTATACTTACCCTGTCATACCTATTCTTCCCCTCAAGGACGACACATGGCCCAGAAAAGCACCAACACCGCTCCCAAACTTTTTCTCGTTGTGCTGATCGTGGCCCTGATTGCCGTTGCAGCCTGGTACCTGATGCCGAAAGGCGATCAGGTGCCGGAGCATATTGGCTCTGGTAACGGTCGTATTGAAGCCACCGAAGTCGATATTGCCACCCGAATATCCGGACGCCTGGAATCTTTCGAAGTCCGCGAGGGCGACATGGTTGAAGCCGGCATGTTGCTGGCTGTGATGGATACCGACGAACTTGAGGCCAGCCTGGCAGCGGCGCAAGCCAGTTTGCACCAGGCCGAGCAGAGCCGGCGACTGGCCGAGGCCGTGGTGGCCCAACGGGAAAGCGAGCGTCGGTATGCCCAAGCCGAACTGGCCCGTATTGAATCGCTGGCCGATCGGGGCCATGCCTCTCAGGAGCAGTTGGACCGCGCCCGTACCGCGGCGGAAACCGCCGAGGCGGCATTGCAGGCCGCCAGAGTACAAGTGGCGTCTGCCGATGCCAGTATCGAAGCTGCCAAAGCCAGTGCCCGCCGTATCCAGACCAATATTGATGACAGTCAGTTGACCACGCCGGTGGGTGGCCGGGTTCTGTATCGGCTGGCGGAGCCGGGCGAGGTGCTGGCCGCCGGTGGCAAAGTAGCCACGGTACTGGATGTCACCGATGTGTACATGACCATCTTCCTGCCCACAGCCCAGGCGGGCAAAGTCCGGGTTGGCTCTGAAGCCCGGATCGTTCTTGATGCCCTGCCGGACTATGTGGTGCCAGCGGAAGTCAGCTTCGTCGCCGCCGAAGCCCAGTTCACGCCGAAGTCTGTGGAAACCCGCAGCGAGCGGGAGAAGCTGATGTTCCGGGTTCGTATCCGGATTGATCCGGAGTTGCTCAAAGCCTATCGGGACCGGGTGAAAACCGGCGTACCGGGCGAAGCCTACGTAAGACTGGATGAGGGCCAGCCCTGGCCCGAGAGCCTGAAAGTGGCTTTGCCCAATGACTGAGACCGTGGCCCGGCTGGAAGGAGTCAGCCATCGCTACGGGGAAACCGATGCGCTGTCTGAACTATCCCTGACGTTTCCGTCTGGCTGCATGGTTGGGCTGATCGGCCCGGACGGGGTGGGCAAATCCACACTGTTGGGCCTGCTTGCCGGTGCCCGTGAGTTGCAGACCGGCGAGTTGCAGGTGCTTGGCGGCGATATGCGCAGCCAGAGGTTTCGTAACCGGGTCGCCCCCCGCATTGCCTATATGCCCCAGGGACTGGGCGGTAATCTCTACCATACGCTGACGGTGGACGAGAACATCGCCTTCTTCGCCGATCTGTTTGGTTTGCGAGGCCCCTCCAGGAAGGATCAGATTGACCGGTTGCTTGAAGCTACTGGGTTGTTGTCTTTCCGGGACCGTCCCGCCGGCAAGCTGTCCGGCGGTATGAAACAGAAGCTGGGGCTGTGCTGTGCCCTTATCCACAGCCCCGATCTTCTGATTCTGGATGAACCCACCACCGGCGTGGACCCCCTCTCCCGCAAGCGTTTCTGGGATCTGATCGATACCATTCGCCGGCAACGCAGCGGTATGAGCGTGTTGGTGGCCACGGCCTACATGGAAGAAGCCGAACGTTACGACTGGCTGGTGGCCATGGACGAGGGCAAGGTACTGGCCACAGGCTCACCGGCAGAACTCCGTGAGCAGACCAATACCGAGACGCTGGACGATGCCTTCATCGCGCTGTTACCCGAAAACCGGCAGGTGCAGGAAAGCGGCGATACGGCTAATGCTGCGCAGCGAGGGCCAACCGGGGAAAATCAAACGCCGGCCATTGAGGCTGAGCATCTGACCCTGCGGTTTGGCAGCTTTACGGCGGTTCGTAACGTCAGCTTTTCCATCCCGAAAGGCGAGATCTTCGGTTTTCTGGGATCCAACGGTTGTGGCAAGACCACCACCATGAAAATGCTCACCGGATTGCTGACCCCAACGGAAGGCGAAGTCCGGCTGTTCGGTGAACCACTGGATGCCAAAGACCTGGCTACCCGGCAGAAGGTGGGCTACATGTCCCAGGCCTTTTCGCTCTATGGCGAACTCACCGTGCGCCAGAATCTGGATCTGCATGCCCGGCTGTTTCACCTGCCGGACACCAGAATCCCGGAGCGTATTTCGGTTCTGGTTCGGGAGTTCGGTCTTGAAGATGTACTGGACCAGCGAGCAGGCGCCCTGCCACTTGGGGTTCGCCAGCGGCTGTCCCTGGCCGTGGCCGTGGTCCACGAGCCCGAATTGCTGATCTTGGATGAACCTACCTCAGGCGTCGACCCGGGGGCCCGCAACCGGTTCTGGCAATTGTTGATGCGCCTGTCCCGGGAAGATGGCGTGACCATTTTTATCTCCACTCATTTCATGAACGAGGGTGAGCGCTGCGACCGGATCTCACTTATGCACGCGGGCGAAGTACTGGCCTGCGATACGCCGGCCCGGTTGATTGAAGCCTCCGGCACCGACAGCCTGGAAGGCGCGTTCATGAAAACCCTGGAAGCGGTGGATAAAGAGCCGGAGACCGGCGCCGACCAACTGGCTCTGGAGCCCACCAGTCATGGTGACAGGCCGACCGTGTTCAGTCCCCGGCGCTTGCTGGCTTATGCCACCCGGGAAGCGAGGGAACTGTTGCGAGACCCCATTCGAATGGCCTTCGCCTTTATCGGTTCCGCGTTGTTAATGCTGATCCTGGGTTACGGCATTACCCTGGATGTAGAAGACCTGTCGTTCGCCGTGCTGGATCGGGACCAGACACCCCAGAGCCGGGATTACATAGCGGCGGTGTCCGGCTCCCGGTATTTCCTGCAGCAACCGGAGTTGCAGAATATGGAAGAGCTGGAGCGACGCATGCGCTCCGGCGAGCTAAGCCTGGCTATTGAGATTCCGCCAGGCTTCGGCAAAGATCTGAAACGGGGCCGGCCGACCGAAATGGCGGTCTGGGTGGATGGTGCCATGCCCTTCCGGGGCGAGACCATCCTGGGTTACGTTGAAGGCATGCACATCAGTTACCTGACGGAGCTGGCCCAGCGCACTCTGGGCGTGGTACCCACGCTGACACTGGTCACGCTGGAGGACCGGTATCGCTACAACCAGGACTTCCGGAGCCTGGATGCGATGGTGCCAGCGGTTATCCCCATTCTGCTGATCTTCATCCCCGCCATTCTGATGGCCCTGGGCATTGTTCGGGAAAAGGAACTGGGCTCCATCACCAACCTGTACGTCACTCCGGTTACCCGTGTGGAATTCTTGCTGGGCAAACAGTTGCCCTACATCGCGTTCAGCATGATCAGCTACGTGAGCCTGGTCTTGCTGGCGGTGTACGTGTTTGATGTCGAGATCAAAGGCAGCCTGCTGACGCTCACCTTCGGCGCCCTGCTCTTTGTGACCGCCACCACGGCCCTGGGTCAGGTAATGTCGACCTTTGCCTCGACCCAGATTGCAGCCCTGGCGGCCACTGCGATTCTCACCATCCTGCCGACCGTGCAGTTCTCCGGCCTGACCGAACCGGTGTCGTCCCTGAGCGGTGCCGGCGCATTGATCGGTCCCGTCTGGCCGGCGACCTGGTTCCTGCAGATCAGCCGTGGCGTGTTTACCAAAGGCCTGTCGCTGGCGGATATGCAGGGCGCGTTCCTGGCCCTGGCGGCGTTCGTTCCGGTGCTGACCGTAATGGCGGTGGCGTTGCTCAGAAAACAGGGGCGCTGACATGAATTCCTTACGCAACATCTGGCACCTCGGCATCAAGGAACTGCGCAGTCTGTGGCAGGACAAGGCATTGATGGTGTTTGTGCTGGTGGCGTTTACGGTGATGATATACACCGCAGGTTCCGCCGGCTCCATGGAGCTTCACAACGCACCGATCGCCGTGGTGGACGAAGATCAGACGGTGTTGTCTGGCCGCATCATCAATTCGCTCCAGCAGCCATGGTTCCTGAAGCCGGATCTGGTGGCCTACGGCGACATCGACGACCTGCTGGACAAGGGCAGCCATACCTTTGCCCTGGTGATTCCCGAGGGCTTTGAGCGGGATGTTCGGCAGGGCAACCCGGTGGCGTTGCAGCTGAACATCGACGCCACCCGCATGAGCCAGGCCTTTATTGGCACCAATTACATTCAGCGCTTTGCGATGGCGGAAGTGGCGGAGTTTCTGCAACCGGGTAGCTCTGCCAGCACCGGGCTACCGATCGAGCTGGTCACCCGGGTGAGTTACAACCCCAATCTGGACGGAACCTGGTTTGGCGGTGTCATGGAGCTGATCACCCAGGTGACCCTGATCAGCATCATTCTTACCGGGGCAGCACTGATCCGGGAGCGGGAGCACGGCACTGTGGAGCATCTGATGGTGATGCCGTTGCGGCCTTTTGAAATCATGGCGTCCAAGGTGTGGGCCAATGGTCTGGTGGTGTTACTGGCAGCGGCGCTGTCGGTAACGCTGGTGATCCAGCGCTGGCTACAGGTGCCGGTGGCAGGGTCGGTGTTGCTGTTTCTGCTCGGCGCCCTGATTCACCTGTTTTCCACCACCGCGATTGGCATTCTGATCGGCACCGTGGCCCGAACCATGCCCCAGTTTGGCCTGCTGCTGATTCTCACCATCCTGCCCTTGCAGCTGCTGTCGGGCGGTATCACGCCCCGGGAAAGCATGCCCCAGCTGGTGCAGGACCTGATGTTGGCGGCGCCCACCACCCACTTTGTCAGCATGGCCCAGGCCATTCTGTACCGGGGTGCGGGGCTGGAGGTGGTGTGGCCACAGATGCTGGCCCTGATGGCCATTGGCGGGCTGTTTTTCACGGCGGCGTTGCTGTTATTCCGCCGCCACCTCTCGGTGTAAGCCGGTAAGGCCACCACCGACCCTGGGTGGTGGCGGTTGACGCTTAGCCGAACTCGAAGAACGCCAGCTTGTTGCCGTCCGGATCGCGCACATAGGCGCCGTAGAACATGTCCGGAATGCGCTGCCCCGGTTCGCCATCGCAGGTGGCGCCCAGTTCAATGGCCTTGTGGTACAACTTATCCACGGCTTCTTTGGAGCCCGCCGGAATGGCCACCATGTTGCCGTTGCCGGGATGGTTAGGTTCACCGTTGAACGGGGTGCAGACGGCCAGCATGGGGGCGCCCATGCTCTTGCCAATAAACGCAATTCGCTCCATGTCCATCAGCACCTTGGCGCCCAGGTCTGCCAGCAGATCCGTGTAGAACTGCTTGGCCCGGCCCATATCGCTGACTCCGAGTGTAACGTATCCGATCATATTCGACTCCTTGGTTGGTTAGCGCTGGGTATACGAGCGCCAGGGTGTTTTGGAGCTTAACACCTGCATCACGATCTTTGCCTGCGGCTTTGCTATGGTTGGATCACGACTATTCTGGAGGAGTTTGTCATGAAGATGGTATTGGCTGTAACCGCGTTGTTGTTTCTGATGACCGGCTGCACCGGTGTGCCCAAAGGCATTGAGCCGGTGAGCGGTTTTGATCAGCAGCGCTACCTGGGCACCTGGTACGAGATCGCCCGGTTAGATCACTCGTTCGAAGAGGGCCTGAGCCAGGTTACCGCCGAATACAGTCTAAACAATGACGGCAGTATCAAAGTGATCAACCGGGGCTACAACGCCGAAGCCGGTGAATGGAAAGAAGCCGAAGGCCGGGCAAAGTTTGTCGGTGACAGTGATGTGGGCCACCTGAAAGTGTCCTTCTTCGGGCCTTTCTATGGCTCTTACGTGGTGTTCGAGCTGGATGACCAATACACCACCGCGTATATCACCGGGTATGACCGGGATTACCTGTGGCTGATGTCGCGCACGCCGGAGGTGAGTGAGGAGGTGCTGGAGGCGTTCAAGGCCCGGGCCGAGGCGGAGGGGTTTGAGCTTGGGGAGTTGATTGTGGTGGAGCAGTCGCGCTAACCGTGGTGGCTGCCTGGCAAAGCCTGAAACCGTTTTAGTTGCTTATGTCCCCAGCACAAATCGGGCATTTAACTCTCGAAGGAACTGAAACGTATTGATGCAGGTAACGTCAAACTGCTGACATATATTTGGAACTTTTACCTTCCGGGCGTTTGGTGCAACTACCGATTCATGAGTGACGACAGTTGCCCCGAGGCATTGTGCTTTTGCAATAATCCAGGGATCGGCTTTTGCCAGAAAACTATCACGATTACCGGCGTTGTAATCACCTTCCATGACGGATTGCACAATGGCGGCAAAGGCACTTTGGGTTGCTTCGTCGTCATTGCTGACGAAATGCCCAGATCTTTCTCGCACCCAGTCTGCCAGGTCATCGTTGCCGTCCCGTAGCTCCCGGCCGATCATATCCACACTGCCGATCAGGCCTTGCTCGAACTGTAAGTCCAGCCAGTCCCAGTACGCGGGGCAGATATCCATGCCGTAGTATTGATTCTTGGCTTGTATGTAGGTATTTGCATCCAGCAAATATCTCAAACGCCTAACTCCCTAGCGAACGTCTCAATTTTCCCCGGTTTGATTCCACCCAGAAGTTCACCTGCTTCCCGCAGCAACAGTTGGCCACTCAAGGCTTCACCGACAACTGCCTGGGAGAATTGGCGACTAATCTGTGCCTTTTTGGTTTGGTAGTAAGTCGGGCCACCGCTTCCTTTCCGCTGTTCGTAGCGCTTTTTCTGTTCAAAAATGTAGCGGCCATACTCTTGCTGGGAAATAAAATTGAGCGTTAAAGCACGCCTGGCTAGCGCCCAAGTGCTTACGTGGAAATGAGCCTCAAGCGGCGGCAGGTTGTCTTCCCAGCTTTCAGAATCGTGTTGCCAGAGTGCCCTGAACTCCTGGGCAGGAACCAGAAATTCTGCCGCCACAGCGTTACACAGAACCTCTTCCTGACGATGGGTATTAGTGTCGCCGTCAGAGATCCCGGATTGGCCAATCCAGATATGGCAAAGTTCATGAATCAGTGTGAAAAGGCGCGCACCCAGCGCGTCGCTGTGATTCACAAAGATGATCGGAGCATACTCATCAACAATCGCGAACCCACGGAATTCCTCAACGTTGAGCGGCCGGCTATGGTGCCCAAGATTACCCTGACGCATAACGAGAATCCCCAAGGATTCAATACGCTGGACTAAATCCCGATAGTAATCATCCCATTTACCTCTGGTTGGGTGGGGCTCAACACCCAGGCACGCGCGGATGTCTTCGACAATGGACTCCACGGAGTCAGAATAGGAAGCGCGGCCGACATAGGGGTTGGCCTCGGCAAAATGCTGTTGAAGGTACTCCCGGTACCATTCCTGGCGTTGCATCATCAGTTTGACCAGGTCTAGCAATTCTGCGCTCGGGCGCTGTACACCTTGGCCTTCGAGGGTGCGCAGGTCCGGAATGGGTAAGACTTCCTCAGGTGGCTTTGCCAAGAACAGATAGCCAAACGGCACATGCGCTTTTTCAGCGAATCGCATTGCCTGGTTGAACGTCAGTTTTCGTTCGCCGGACTCCCATTCCCGAAGTCGCTCCTCAGAAATACCGCAGCGCCGGGCAAAATCAGGCACAGAGATACCAGAGCGCTCCCGCGCCCAGGTCAACATGTCTGTGTTGATGTTTGCCGTGGTCATTGTGGCGTTCCGGAATACTCAAAAAAAGAAAAAGCCCCAAGGGCTCGGCACACCCTCGGGATAGTTGAGGGAGGCTTACTGCCAAGGGGCGGATGTGATTTGAAGTCTGATATGGCGGAGTTGGGTTGTCAAACACCATCGAGTTGAATGCTAATCATCAATGACGCCAACAAATTCCCCAGCCACCCGATATTTAAGTGCTTCTTCATCTGTCAGCTCAAGGGGCTGAAAATTGTCATCGTAAGAGTTGGGGCTCAGTTGAATACGGGTATGATGCCAGCCTTGTTCGTCATCAACCTTATAGCTTTCATAGACTTTCACGGTGTAGCGTGAACCTGACTCGGCATCAACACTGTCGATACATTCAACCAGTACGGTCTTCCCGTTTCTGGAACCACCACGGTCGGTTCGGAACAGGCACACGGCACCATTCGGAATAACCCGGTTCATGGATTCGCCGAACACCCGGCAGGCAAACATGTCTTTGCGCACCCGGACTCCTTCGGGCACAGCAACCCAGTCTAAGTGCCTATTGGGGTCAAGCTCGCTAACCTCACTAAGTTCTCCGAACTCTCCCGCAGCCGCTTGCAGATCGAACAGCGGCACAGCGTTTACGTAAGGTTCAAGCTCCACCACGTTGGTGTTTTCAGGCTCTGGTTGGCCAGAACTATGAACGGGAATGTGCTGTTTCAGGTAATCCCTTAGCGCATCATCACATGCGTAGACAAAAGTGCCGCGAATACCTCGGAGCATGATGGTACGGTAGATGTTGATGATGTACTGCTTCAGTTCTTCTGGGTCTTTGATGCCCTGGCCACCGGTGCGGTCGTGGTAGTTGCCTTTCTCTATGACAATGACTTGGCTTTCCGGGTCGTACCGGATCTCCTCGCCGAAGATAATGCCGGCGTAGTTCAGGTCGTAACCCTGGGTGGTGTGAATGCAGCCGACTTCCCGGTGCGATCCTGCCTTGTTGATCCAGTCGGTATTGGTGCTGTTCCAGCGGAGCTGAACGTCATCGATCACGATGTCGTAGGCCTCACTATCCTTCTTCGAGGCCCAGGGCCAGGAGTAGCCGGCGATCAGTCTGGACAGTCCGACCTGCTGCTCTTTCTCGTGAATTGTACTGACCATGTCACTGAGCGAATCAAATACTTCAAATTCGTAGTTTTTGGCGGTGAACACCACGCCGTCATCAACACCGCCTTTCAGTAACTTATCCACAAACTCCACATAGGGTTGCCCGGCCTTGACCCGGAACTGGGAGAGTAACCGGTGGGTCACCGAGCCCTTGGCAGCTTTAAGGAGCTGGAACACTTCGACATCGGCGTCGGAGGGTTTGATGGACTGGCCTTCGTCGTAGAAGAAAATCGCCTTGTTGGCTTGCTGGCACACCCAGTCCACTTCGCTGCAGGTATGCTTGTCCATATCCAGAGCCTGACAGGCTTTGTCGAAACTGCCGAAATAGGCACCCAGATTCTTGCGCTTACGCAGACGGTGGGATTCGTCCACCAGAACAATATCGTAGCGCTGTTTGGTCAGCTCGGACGGGCTGATCACCATGTCGGAGCTAAGCCCGGCAACGTGCTTGAACGCATTCTTCAGGGTGGTTCGGAAGGAGGTCATGGGCACCACCAGCGCCATTTTGGGTTTGGGCAGTGTTTCTCTGAGGGATTTTAGCAGAGCGTGGATCTCAGCCTCCTCGTCGGAAAATTCCCGCAGGCTGATCTGGTGATCTTCGGAGGTTAGTAGTTTGAACAGAAAAATGGCCAGGACCGACTTGCCGGTTCCGGCTCCCCCTTCCACCACAATATTCTGGACACCGGGGTTGGTCAGTTCATGCAGTATGGTGAGAAGTCCCTGACGCTGATCGAAGGACAGGGATTTGTAGGGCGAGTATTTGAAGACATCGGAGTTATCAAGGTGGTCCAGGGTGCGGGACACAACGCCCTTGGCAATTAACCGGTTCCAGACTTCCCGGAAGACTTCTTCATACAAGGCGCTGCGCTGGTAATAGTTGTGGTCGGCCAGCCCCAGGTTGCCGTTGAGCAGGGTGTACTTGCCATCGGCGGCCATGTACTTGATCAGCAGGGATTCCACATCCAGCGTTGCGGATTTGTTGAAATACTCGCTGGTGATCAGGTGAACCGCGGTCAGCAGCTGCTTTTCGTCGTGTTTGAGGTGGGTGCTCATGCGGGTGAGCGTGTCGGTGGTTTCGCCGATGTAGGCACGCCGGTGCTTTTCGTCACTGAGTACGTAGACCAAGGGCCAGTTACCCGCAGCAAAGGCATTGTCGCGCAAATCGTTCAGGGCGTCCTTGCTGAAGGGGTAGCGCTGAATCTCAGCCATCGGCGATTGGCTCATAGCTCGGTGTACTTCTTCGCGGTTCCCCTGGCTTTGCTGACCGGGTATTTCTTTTCGTTCAGGGCAATCTTGTCGAGCACAATCTGCTCCACATCCAGCTCATAGCTGTCTGCCAGCAGTAACGCATAGGCAATCACATCGGCGAGTTCTTCTTTTACTTTGCTGACATCGGCCTGTTCGGGAGATTTCCATAGAAATAACTCCAGCAGTTCCGAAGCCTCGATACTCAGGGCCAGCGATAGATCTTTCGGGTTGTGGAACTGCTTCCAGTCTCTGTCATCCCGGAATTGACGCAGCCGGGCGATCGCCTCATTCATCAAAACACCCCTTTAATCATGAGCAGATTGACTAAGGATACAGAAATTCATTGGGCTGGGGTGTAACAACCCAGAATGAAATATTATTGGAAAACTGAAATAGGGAAAGATAAATCAAGAAGGGAAAGTGGTCGGCGTGGCAGGATTCGAACCTGCGACCCCTTCGTCCCGAACGAAGTGCGCTACCAAGCTGCGCCACACGCCGATCAACGGCCGGTATTATACGCATTGGCGGCGGTTTTGCTACCCCTTCCCCGGGCTGGAATTCAAAAATTCTGTCGTGGATTGTCCGGATCGGTGGCAAGCAGAAGCCTCGCCCTGGCAGTGGTAAACCCGGTTGAATGGGCGTATAACAGCGGCGTGGATGCCGCCTTGCCTTGTAAGGCGTTGCGACTGGCCTGTGTCCGGACATCGGAGCCCCCTGCCCTGTGAACATTATCCCCATTGTTCAGATCCTCGGTTTTCTGCTCATCCTGCTCAGTTTCCTCATGACCCTTCCGGTTAACCTGCTGGTATTCGGTGATACGCCGGATTGGCTGGCGTTCGTGAAATCCTCGGTGGTCTGTTTCAGCATTGGTGCCGCGGCTCTGGCTTTGGCGGGGCGGCAGAAACACGCGCTACGCCAGCAGCAGATGTTCATGCTGACGGTGTCGGCGTGGGTTGTGATTCCGTTATTCTCCAGTTTGCCGCTGCTGCTGAGTGACATGAAGCTGAGCATGACCGATGCTTTCTTTGAGAGCATTTCCGGCGTGACCACTACGGGTTCCACCGTTCTTACCGGCCTGGATCATCTGCCGGACGACATTCTGCTCTGGCGTTCGATCATGCAATGGATGGGCGGTATCGGGATCATCGGTATGGCGGTTGCCATCCTGCCGTTTCTCCGGATTGGCGGTATGCGGCTGTTTGCGACCGAATCGTCCGAATGGAACGAGAAAGCGGTGCCCCGCACCAGCCACCTGGCCCGCAGCCTGGTACTCATCTATCTGGGCTTGACGCTCGGTTGCGTGCTCACCTACTGGCTGCTGGGGATGAGTTTCTTTCAGGCGCTGAATCACGCGTTGACTACAGTATCGACCGGGGGCTATTCCACCTCGGACAGCTCCATGGGGCAGTTTGATTCGCCGTCCATTCTACTGGCGTCGACGGTTTTCATGGCCATGGGCGCCATGCCGTTCTTTCTGTTTGTACGGTTTATTCACGGACAGCGACAGCCACTGTTGCGGGATCAGCAGGTTCGTTTCTTTCTCCGGTTCCTGGTGATTGTCGCTGCGTTGCTGACCATTTACCGGGTTCTGAGGGAGCCGGTAGATCCGTTTGAGACCTTTGTTTCAGCGCTGTTCAATGTCACGTCTGTGGTAACCACAACCGGCTTCGCCTCCACGGATTACTCTTTGTGGGGCCCGTTTGCGGTGGTGGTATTCCTGTTCATTACATTTGTCGGCGGGTGTTCCGGGTCCACGTCCGGCGGCATGAAAATCTTTCGGTTCCAGCTGTCCATGCTATTGCTCAGGGAGCAGGTACGTCGTTTGCTGCACCCTCACGCGGTGTTTGCCCGCAACTACAACGGGCGGGTGATTGGTGACGATATCGTGGCCTCCAGTGTCGCCTTCTCTTTCATTTTTCTGGCGACGCTGGCGCTGGTGACGGCGATTCTGGGGGCGCTGGGGCTGGATCTGGTGACCAGTCTTTCCGGAGCCGCTACGGCTTTGACGAATGTCGGGCCAGGACTGGGCGATACCATCGGCCCGGCAGGCAATTTCCAGACGTTGCCGGATGCGGCCAAATGGGTTCTGATGGGCGCCATGATTCTGGGCCGGTTGGAGCTGTTGAGTGTGTTTGTGATGTTGTCGCCGGACTTCTGGCGCAGCTGAGTGGAAAAGCAGGATATGCAGGCCGCTGGTTTATTGTGAACCAGCGGCCTGTGTGCCTCAGCCTGCTGTGGGCAGTAGGGAGATGTCGGCAACCCGCAGGAACAGGTTGCGCAGGCGGTTCAACAGTGCCAGACGATTGTTGCGCACGGCTTCGTCGTCGGCCATCACCATCACTTCATCAAAGAAGGTGTCTACCGGCTCACGCAGGCTGGCCAGCGATGTCAGCGCACTGGCGTAGTCACCCTGCTCGAACATCGGCATAACTTGCTGTGCCTGCTCTTCCACCTTCGCCGCCAGAGTTTTCTCGGCAGCATCCTGCAACAGCGCGGTGTCTACGGTCTCGCCGATGCGGTCACCACCCTGTTTGGTGAGGATGTTGGAAACCCGCTTGTTGGCGCCGGCCAGGGCCTGGGCCTCTGGCAGCTGGCGGAAGGCTTCCACGGCTTTTACCCGGCGGTCGAAGTCCAGCGGGCGGGTCGGGCGGCGGGCGTGCACCGCCAGGTACACTTCGGCGCCGATGCCCTGCTCATCATAGTGGGCACGGAAACGCTCCAGCATGTAGTCCACCACGGTGCTGGCGGTGTTCTTCTCGGTCAGCACGGAGAAGTTTTCTTCCGCCCACTCGCAGACCGTCTGCAGGTCGAGTGGCAGTTCACGTTCGATGATGATGCGCAGCACACCGAGAGAAGCACGGCGCAGAGCGAACGGGTCCCGGGTACCGGACGGCGGCTGGTTGATGCCGAACAGGCCGACTAGGGAATCGATGCGGTCAGCAATGGCCACCGCACAACCGGTCAGGGTGGTGGGCAGGTCGTCGCCGGCAAAGCGCGGCATGTACTGCTCGTTCAGGGCCTTGGCGACATCGGCATGTTCGCCGTCGTTGGCGGCGTAGTACTGACCCATAATGCCCTGAAGGTCGGTGAACTCCAGCACCATTTCGGTGACCAGATCGGTCTTGGCCAGCATGGCAGCACGCTCGGCCAGGGCCGGGTCGCTGTTGATGGCTTCGGCAATCTTTTTGGCCAGGGCTGCTACCCGTACAGATTTGTCGTAGATGCTGCCCAGCTTGTCCTGGAACACGATGGGCTTGAGTGCCTCGATGCGGTCTTCCAGTCTGGTCTTGCGGTCGGTGTCGTAGAAGAAGGCGGCGTCGGACAGGCGCGGGCGAATCACTTTCTCGTTACCGGAAATCACCTGGGCCGGGTCTTTACTCTCCAGGTTGGCCACGGTGATAAACAGCGGCAGCATCTTCCCGCCGGCATCCACCACGTGGAAGTACTTCTGATGTTCCTTCATGGAGGAGATCAGGGCTTCGGCGGGTACATTCAGGAAGCGCTCCTCGAAGCGCCCCATCAAGGGTACCGGCCATTCGTTCAAGGCAGTTACTTCGTCCAGCAGGTCTTCGTCGATCACGGCCTTGCCGCCGGCTTCTTTCTCCGCCAGCGCGGCCACGCCGGCGCGGATCTGCTCACGACGCTCGGCGAAGTCTGCCAGCACGTAGCCTTCCTGCTTGAGCACCACTTCGTAGTCGGCCGGGGTGGGCACAATCAGCTCTTTCGGGCAGTGGAACCGGTGGCCACGGGTCTTGTTGCCGGGCTTGAGGTTCATCACCGGTGCTTCAATCACCTTGTTGCCGTACAACAGAATCAGCCAGTGTACCGGGCGCACGAATTCGGTCTTCCAGGCACCCCAGCGCATACGCTTGGGAATGGGCAGGGCGGCCAGGGATTTCTCGACCAGATCCGGCATCAGTTCTACGGTGGGCTTGCCCTTCTCAACGGTACGGTACACCAGCCAGGCACCCTTGTCGGTCTCCATGGTGTCGAGCTGATCCGGGGTAATCCCGAGGGAGGTGGCGAAGCCGGTCAACGCCCGGGTCGGGTTACCGGAATCATCAAACGCTGCTTTCACGGCCGGGCCGCGCTTTTCGACCGATTTGTCCGGCTGGGCATCGGCCAGGTCCCGGATCCGTACCGCCAGACGACGGGGTGCTGCAAAGCTTTCCACCGCGCCAAAGGCCACGCCGGCTTCTTCCAGGCCTTTGACAATGCCCCGGGTGAAGGCGTCAGACAGTGGCTTGAGAGCTTTCGGAGGCAGTTCCTCGGTGCCCAGTTCGACCAGAAAATCCTGAGTTGCCATGATTATGCGTTCCCCTGTTCCTGCGGTGCCTTGTTGGCTTTCTTGCCCTTTTTACTGGCCTTGGCGTCGGCGGCTTCAGCGGCGGCCAGCACTTCCTTGCGGAGGTGTTCCGGGGCCAGCGGGAAGCCCAGCTTGCGACGGCTCTCGAAGTAGGCCTGGGCCACGGAGCGAGCCAGGGTACGTACACGCAGGATGAAACGCTGGCGCTCGGTCACGGAGATGGCGTGGCGGGCGTCCAGCAGGTTGAATGTGTGGGAGGCCTTGAGCACCTGCTCATAGGCCGGCAGTGGCAGGCCGGCGTCGATCAGGCGGGCGCTTTCCCGCTCATAGACATCGAAGCTGTGGAACAGGAACTGGGTGTCGGCATGTTCGAAGTTGTAGGTGGACATCTCCACCTCTTGCTGATGGAACACATCGCCGTAGGTAACCACGCCATCCGGGCCGTTGGTCCAGACCAGGTCATACACGCTGTCCACACCCTGCAGGTACATGGCGATACGCTCAAGGCCGTAGGTCAGCTCGCCGGTGACAGGATAGCATTCCAGGCCGCCTACCTGCTGGAAGTAAGTGAACTGGGTCACTTCCATGCCGTTCAGCCAGATTTCCCAGCCCAGGCCCCAGGCGCCCAGGGTCGGCGATTCCCAGTTGTCTTCGACAAAGCGGATGTCGTGCACCAACGGGTCCAGGCCCAGGGCACGCAGGGAATCCAGGTACAGCTCCTGGATGTTGTCCGGTGACGGTTTAAGCACTACCTGGAACTGGTAGTAATGCTGCAGGCGGTTGGGGTTTTCGCCGTAGCGGCCGTCGGTGGGGCGGCGGCTGGGCTGAACGTAGGCGGAGTTCCAGGTTTCCGGGCCGATGGATCGCAGGAACGTGGCCGGGTGGAAAGTACCGGCGCCCACTTCCATGTCCAGGGGCTGGAGAACCACGCAGCCGTGCTGCGCCCAGAAATTCTGCAATGCCAGGATCAGACCCTGGAAGGTCTTGATATCCGGCGCGGAGTTGTTGGTTGCCTTGTCTGTCACGACGTTTGCCTGCTGGTCAGTCTGTGTGTGGGCCCCGGTTCCGGGGCACTCCGAAAATTTGAAAACGCGCATTATACGCTGGCCGGCGCTGCATTTCTAAGTGCCAGCCAGGGTGTTGTTTTGCCTGAGATCAATCAGAAGAACGTGAGGCCCACCTGGAACAGTTTCTCGACGTCCCGTATGCGCGACTTGTCCACCAGGAACAGGATCACGTGGTCGTCTGGTTGCACCCGAAGGTGGTCGTGGGCGATGAGCACTTCGTTGTGCCGGACAATGGCACCGATGGTGGTGCCGCTTGGCAGATTGATTTCGTCCAGGCGTTTGCCAACCACCTTGGAGGAACGGTGGTCGCCGTGGGCGATGGCCTCAATGGCTTCGGCCGCGCCCCGGCGCAGGGCGTGCACGTTCACCACATCACCCCGGCGCACGTGGGTAAGCAGGCTGCCGATGGTGGTCTGCTGGGGTGAGATGGCCACGTCGATATCGCCGCCCTGGATCAGGTCCACGTAATCGGGGTTGTTGATCAGGGTCAGGACCTTGCGGGCACCCAGTCGCTTGGCCAGCAACGAGGCCATGATGTTGGCTTCGTCGTCGTTGGTGACGGCGCAGAACACATCGGTATTCTCGATGTTCTCTTCCAGCAGGATGTCCTTGTTGGCTGCGTTACCTTCCAGTACCACGGTCTTGCGCAGGCGCTCGGACAGCATCACGCAGCGTTCATGGTCCCGTTCCAGCAGTTTCACCTGGTAGCGGTCTTCCAGGGTGTTGGCCAGCCGATAGCCGATGTTGCCACCGCCGCAAATGAAGATGCGTTTGTAGGGTTTTTCCAGCGGCTGCAGTTCGCTCATCACCGAGCGGATATGGTCGGCGGCGGCGATAAAGAACACCTCGTCGCCGTCTTCGATCACGGTATCGCCCTGGGGCATGATGGCCCGGTCCTTGCGGAAAATCGCCGCCACCCGGGTATCAATCTTGGGCATGTGGGTGCGCAGGTAGGACAGTTCGTGCCCCACCAGCGGGCCGCCCTCGGTGGCGCGAATGGCGACCAGTCGGGTCAGGCCCTTGGAGAACTCCAGTACCTGCAGGGCACCGGGGTATTCAATCAGCCGGGTAATGTGCTGGGTCACCAGATGTTCCGGACTGATCAGAACGTCCAGGGGGAAGCCCCTCAGGCTGTCCAGGTCCTTGACCGTATCCCGGTTGTAGAACAGTTCTGGCTTGGCCAGATAGGCGCCGGCACGCACCCGGCAGATGGTAGTGGGGGTCTTGTACAGCAGCTTGGAGACCTGGCACGCCACCATGTTGGTTTCATCGCTGTTGGTTACCGCGATGATCATGTCGGCATCTTCGGCCCCGGCCTGCCTCAGTACCGTAGGGTAGGAGGCCCGGCCATGCATGGTGCGGATGTCCAGTCGGTCCTGCAGTTCCCGGAGTCGAACACTGTCGTTGTCCACCACGGTGATGTCGTTGGCTTCGTTTGCCAGGTTTTCCGCCAGGGTGCCGCCGACCTGGCCGGCGCCGAGAATCAGGATTTTCATGGTTCAGGTTTCTCCAGCACGGCGTAGAAAAAGCCGTCATGGCTGTCCGGTTCTGGGAACAGCTGACGCCCGGTGTTCATGTCTCGGCCCCAGTCTGATTCGATACATTTCAGCGTTGCCTGATTCTGCTGCTTCAGGAACCGCTGGATTATACGGTGGTTCTCCTGTGGAAACACCGAACAGGTGGCATACACCAGTCGCCCACCGGGCTTCAGGATAGACCACATGGCCTCCAGCAGGCCAAGCTGAATACTGGCCAGTGGCACAATATCGGATTCCCGGCGCAGCAGTTTGATGTCCGGGTGCCGGCGAATCACGCCGGTAGCACTGCAGGGCACGTCCAGCAGGATGCGGTCGAAGGGCGTGCCGTCCCACCAGCTGTCGATATCGGCGGCATCGGCCTGGGTCAGGGTGGCGTGCAGGTCGAGCCGGTCCAGGTTTTCCTGAACCCGGGGCAGGCGCTCGGCGGATTCGTCGATGGCCACCACTTCGTCCAGTGCGCCACAGGCTTCGAGAATGGCGCAGGTCTTGCCTCCGGGCGCGGCGCAGGCATCCAGTACCCGCTGGCCGGGCTGCAGATCCATTAGAGTCGTACACAATTGGGCGGCTTCATCCTGAACACTGACCGCGCCGTCCTCGAACCAGGGCAGTCGGTCCACCGGCACCGGCCGTTGGAGCTGGATGCCGCTGGGGGCAAAGCGCGTGGCGTGGGCCTCGATGCCGGCTTCCGACAGCAGGTTCAGGTACTCGTCGCGTTTGAAGCGCAGGGCATTGACCCGCAGGGTCATGGGCGCCTGCTGGTTGTTGGCTTCAAGGATGGCCTGCCAATCGTCCGGCCAGTTGTGGCGAAGCTTCTCCACCATCCACACCGGATGACTGAAGCGGCCACTATCGTCTTTCGGCGCTGGCGCCCCTTCCCGTTCGGCGGCCCGCAGTACTCCGTTGACCAGACCGGTCAGGTGGGGCTTGTCCAGTGCCCGGCAAGCCTCCACGGTTTCGTTCAGTACCGCGTAGGTGGCCTGTTCGCTGTAACGTAACTGGAACAGGGCCACCAGCATCAGATGGTGAATGATCCGGTCCGGCTTGCGCAGGGGCTTTTTCAGGCGTTGGTTCAGCTCGCTCTCAAGCCGGTGAAACCAGCGGCAGGTACCGTAACAGATAGCTTGCAGTTGTGGCCGTTGTTCCGGGGGTAACTGGTTCAGGGCGGGTGGCAGGCATTGGGATAACGACTGGCCCTGTTCCACCGCCAGCAATACGTTGGCGGCAATGGCGCGGAATGGCAGGGGCTGGTAAGCCATGGTCAGTTCAGCTCCTGGCCGGGCAGCAGCACCTGCTTGCCACCATTGATCAGGTCATTGATGCTCTGGGCCTTGCTGCCTGGTAACTGCACGGAGGTGATTCTGAGCGTGCCGGTGCCGCAGGCAACGTCTACACCGTCCCGCCCCCGGGCAATCACGGTGCCGGGACCCTTGTCGCTGCCCTGCTTCAGGGCGCTGGCCTGATGAATACGGATACGTTGCTCGCCGAGATCGGTAAAGGTACCGGGCCAGGGGTTGAACGCGCGAATCCGTCGTTCGATCTCCTGCGCGCTTCGGCTCCAGTCGATGTGGCCTTCTTCCTTCGACAGCTTATGGGCGTAGTTGGCCTCTGCCTCATTCTGGACTTCGCCGGTCAAAGCGCCCTTGGCCAGCCGCTCCATGGCCTGCACAATAGCCTTGCCGCCCATCTCGGCCAGCCGGTCATGCAGGCTGCCGCCGGTATCGTCGGCACTGATGGGGGTGTCCAGTTTCAGCAACATGTCGCCGGTATCCAGGCCCTCGTCCATCTGCATGATGGTGATGCCGGTTTCGGCATCGCCGGCGGCAATCGCCCGCTGGATAGGGGCGGCGCCACGCCATCGCGGCAGCAGGGAGGCGTGAATGTTCAGGCAGCCATGGGTTGGTATGTTCAGCACTGCCTTGGGCAGAATCAGGCCATAGGCTGCCACGATCATCACATCCGGTTGCAGTGACGCCAGTTCCTGTTGGGCCTCTTCTGGCTTCAGACTGACCGGCTGATACACGGGAATACCAGTATCCAGTGCGACCTGCTTGACCGGGCTGGGCATCAGTTTGCGGCCGCGGCCGGCGGGGCGATCGGGCTGAGTGTAAACGCCGACGATGTCGTAACCGGCATTCAGCAGGGTTTTCAGGGCGGTGGCGGCGAAATCCGGCGTGCCGGCAAACACAATGCGCACGTTGGTTGCTTCTCTGTGTCGTTGATACGAAAAAACCGGGTCGTAACCCGGTCCTGAATTCGGTCTATGCTGGCAGCGCCTCAGGCGCTCTGCTTGTGCAGCTTTTCCAGCTTCTTGCGAATGCGATTACGTTTGAGCTGGCTCAGGTAATCGACAAACAGCTTGCCATTCAGGTGGTCCATTTCATGCTGGATGCAAACTGCCAGCAGGCCTTCAGCCTCCAGGACAAACTCCTTGCCGTCGCGATCCTTGGCGGTAATCCGGCAGTGCTCGATGCGCTTCACATCTTCATAGAACCCCGGTACCGACAGGCAGCCTTCCTGCATGGCTTCGAGCTCGCCATCCAGCACTTCCACTTTCGGGTTGATGAACACCCGCGGCTCGGTTTTATCTTCGGACAGATCCATTACGATGATCTGCTTGTGCACATCCACCTGGGTCGCGGCCAGGCCAATGCCGCGGGCATCGTACATGGTCTCGAACATGTCGTCGATCAGCGTACGGATGTCATCGGTCACTTCCTCCACCGGCTTGGCGATGGTGCGAAGTCGTGGGTCCGGATACTCAAGAATTTCTCGAATCATAATGCTCTTGCTTCTGGCCTGTGTGTATCGGGCAATCTCTAATGTCAGCCTGTTTGACGGGCTGCCCAGCGCAGAATTTTACCATTTGTAACGCTGTGAAACCGATTGCCGAAATGCGACAGCGTACTGCGCAAATTTTCTTGGTCTGCCTATGATGAATCCAGAGATTCCGACAGTATGAACCGTTAATGCTGGCAGAGTTCCCAGGTTCAAGGTAATAACGTCCGCCTGACGGTGCCTATTATCCAATAATTCGCCGATTGAGTACAAACTGATCAGTTAATAGTTAAAATCTTTCACGAATGCGCTTCGATGGCTGCAGAAATCACTCGAAGAACAAAAGATAACATCACAAATTCCGGGACTTCTTCTATAGTAACGGGAATAACAACGTAATATGCTGCGGGGATTCTGCGGCGACATTACCGAACGCAAAGATTCAAGGCACGCGATCAAGGACATAAACAATGAGGAAACTGTTGTACGCTCTGGCAGCCTCTGCGCTGCTGTTTACCTCCTGGGCCCAGGCACAGCCGGAGCTGAGGTCTGATCATCCTGAGCGTTACACTGTCGTCAAAGGGGACACCCTCTGGGACATTTCAGCGCGATTCCTGAACAACCCGTGGTACTGGCCGGAAATCTGGCACGTGAACCCGCAGGTTGCCAACCCCCACCTGATCTATCCCGGTGACCGCCTGGCACTGGTGTACATCGATGGCAAGCCCCGGATTACCAAGGTCGCGACCAGCGATGTGGTGAAGCTCTCGCCCCAGGTTCGTTCCGAGGCCATCGACACACCAATACCGGCCATCCCCCTGGATGCCATCGCCAGTTTCCTGACCGAAACCCGTATTGTCAGCCCGGAGGAAATCAACGGTGCGCCCTATGTGCTTGAGGGTGAGGACGGCCGCATCATCACCGGCGCCGGTGACCGTATTTACGCTCGCGGCGAGAAGCCGGCCGATCGCGTGGGTATTTTCCGTCGCAGTAAGGAATTTGTGGATCCGGACACTGGCGAGTTCCTTGGCCTGGAAGCCCGGAGCATTGCCCGCGGCAACGTTAATGCCGAAAACGGTGATGTGCTGACCGTAGGCATTACCAAATCCAGTGAGGAAGTGCGTATTGGCGACCGGCTACTGGTGAATGAAGATCGCCGGCTGACCACCAGCTTCGTGCCCAGCTCGCCGGATAGTGAGATCGAAGGCAAGATGATTTCTGTCGATGGCGGTGTCAGCCAGATCGGTCAGTACGATGTGGTCGCCATTAACCGTGGTGAGCGCGAAGGCCTGGCGGCCGGTAATGTGCTGGCAGTGCTGAAGGCGGGCAACATGGTTCGTGATCCGGTCACTGGCGAAACCATTGAATTGCCGTCTGAGCGGGCTGGCCTGCTGATGGTGTTCCAGGCCTATGAGAAAATGAGCTACGGTCTGGTGCTGCAGGCAACGCGGCCCCTCTCGGTAGGTGACAAGGTCACCAATCCCTGAGGCCGCGCGTTTGATGAGTTGATGGAATAAGACATGGCCGGGCCGGAATGCCCGGCCATTGTTGTTTTCAAGGAAGAGAAAATGTCAGATCAGGAATTTCTGCAAACACCGGCAGGCCAGTGGCTGCTGCTGTCACTGCTGCCCCGGTTCGGAATCCCCCTCAGGGAGCGGATTCTGGGTTCTGTTGATACGCTCACCGACATCCTGCCCCTGAATGCTGCCACGCTTCGCGCCATGGGGCTTGGCGGCGATGCCGTGGAGGCCATTGTCGCCTGGCAGGCGGGGGATCTCAGCCAGGGCGTCATTGCCCGGGCACTGGATATCTATCGCCAATGTCGGGAACGGGGTATTGGCGTGCTCGGACAGGGCCAGTCGCCCTACCCGGAATGCCTGCGCCATATCCACAATGCCCCTCTGGTGCTCTATACCCTGGGTAACGTTGAGTTATTGCAACGGGACCAACTGGGCGTGGTCGGCAGTCGCAACGCCACCCGGGCGGGGCTGGACCATGCCCGCCAGTTTTCTGCCGAACTCAGCCGGCGGGGGCTGCTGATCACCAGTGGTCTGGCCCTGGGAATAGATGGCGCAGCCCACGCCGGCGCCCTGGATGCTGGCTATCCGACACTGGCGGTGGTGGGTTGTGGTCTCGACCGGTTGTATCCGGCCCAACATCGTAACCTGGCCCATCGCATCATTGAGAACGGCTTGATTGTTTCTGAGTACCCGCCGGGCACCCAGGCCAGGGCCGCCTATTTCCCCCAGCGTAACCGCATTATCAGTGGCCTCGCCCGGGGTGTTCTGGTGGTGGAGGCCAGCCTCCGGAGCGGTTCACTGATTACCGCTCGAACCGCCCTCGAGCAGGGACGGGAGGTGTTTGCCATTCCCGGTTCGGTGCACAGCCCGGTGGCCCGGGGCTGTCACCAACTGATTCGCCAGGGCGCCCGGCTGGTGGAGACCGCCGACGACGTGATGGAAGAACTGGGTACCTGGTGGTCCATGCAGGCGCAGCCCGCAGAACCGGAAGCAACGGAGAATTCGTCAGACCTGTCGTTTCTGGACAGCCGGGAAATCGCGGTATTCGAGGCTTTGGGGTATGATCCGCAGTCTACCGATGCACTGGGCCTTGCCACGGGTTTGCCCGCGGATCAGTTGCTGCAGTCACTACTGATCCTGGAGCTTGAGGGCCTCGCCCATGCCTGCCCGGGTGGTTATCAGCGCACCGGTCGGGACCTTGTTCATTGTTCTGCATGAGGGCGCCGATATCTGATGGCGGATACATCTTCTCCGAGTTTTCTTCAACTGGCTCTTGCCCGCCAGACGGTACTGGCAGGCGGGGTAATCGCCTATCCCACGGAAGCGGTGTGGGGACTGGGGTGCGATCCCTGGAACCGGGAGGCGGTCGAATACATCCTTGAGCTCAAGCAGCGGCCCATGGAGAAGGGCGTGATACTGGTGGCAGCCTCGGTTGAACAGGTGCGTTTCCTGCTGGATCCGTTGCCCGAGGCCGTTCAGAGCGAGGCTCTGCGCCACTGGCCAGGGCCGGTCACCTGTCTGTTGCCGGACGTAAACCAGCAGGTGCCGGAGTGGGTCCGCGGCAAACACAGTTCCATCGCCGTTCGGGTCAGTGATCATCCGGTGGTGCGGGCCTTGTGTGAGGCGACGGGTATGCCGCTGGTCAGTACCTCATGCAATCCGGCGGGGCGTCAGCCAGCCCGTGCGATCTGGCAGGTGCGGCGCTATTTCGGCGACCGCATAGATCGTATTGTCCCCGGTGCGCTGGGCGGCAATCGCAAGCCCAGTCGCATTATTGATATTGTTACCGGTCAACAGTTTCGCTAGGAGAATTCATGTCACAGCAGCCGGATATCCAGGCCGTCAAGGACTACCTCATCGGTCTTCAGGAGCGGATTTGTCAGCGGCTGGAAACGGTCGATGGCCAGGCATCGTTTATCCGTGACAGTTGGCAGCGGCCGGAAGGCGGTGGCGGTATCAGCCGCGTACTGGCCGACGGTGGTGTTATCGAGAAGGGCGGCGTTAACTTTTCCCACGTGATGGGCGAGACCATGCCAGCGTCTGCCACGGCTCACCGCCCTCACCTGGCGGGCGCACCCTGGCAGGCCATGGGGGTGTCGCTGGTGATTCATCCGAACAATCCATACGTGCCCACCTCTCATGCCAACGTGCGCTTTTTCATCGCTACGCCGGAGGACAGCGCTCCGGTGTACTGGTTCGGTGGTGGCTATGATCTCACGCCCTATTACGGATTTGAGGAAGACTGCGTGCACTGGCACCGCACCGCAAAGGCAGCCTGCCAGCCATTCGGTGACTCCGTCTACGCGGACTACAAGCGCTGGTGCGACGACTATTTCTACCTCAAACACCGGCAGGAGCCACGGGGCGTCGGCGGGCTGTTCTTTGATGACTACAACACCGGCGATTTCGACCGTGACTTTGCCTTTATGCAGGCCGTGGGCGACAGTTACATTGAGGCCTACGAGCCGATTGTGCGCCGGCGTATGGATCAGCCCTGGGGGGAACGGGAGCGGGAATTCCAGCTCTACCGCCGGGGCCGCTATGTCGAGTTTAACCTGGTGTACGACCGGGGCACGCTGTTTGGACTGCAGTCGGGCGGCCGGACCGAGTCTATCCTGATGTCCCTGCCCCCGTTGGTGCGCTGGGATTACGACCGCCGTCCGGAGCCAGGCACTGAGGAAGCCCGGCTGACCGAGTATTTTCTGACCGGCCGTGACTGGTTGGAGGAACGTAATGACTAACGATCTGTATGCCGTGGTGGGCAACCCCATCAGCCACAGCAAATCACCCCGTATCCACAGCCTGTTTGCCCAACAGACCGGTGAGGCCGTGGAATACACCGCGATTCAGGCGCCGCTGGAGGATTTCGCCGGCACCGTTCATCACTTCTTTGACCACGGCGGCAAGGGTCTGAACATTACGGTGCCGTTCAAGGAACAGGCCTGGACCCTGGCCGAGCACCGGACTCACCGGGCCGAGCTGGCAGGTGCCGCCAATACTCTCTATCTGGATCAAGAAGACCAGCTGGTGGCCGATAACACAGATGGTGTGGGTATTGTTCGCGACCTCCGGGACAACCATGGCGTGCCTCTGAAGGGCGCGCGTGTGCTGGTGCTGGGCGCTGGTGGTGCGGTGCGCGGTGTGCTCGGGCCTCTGCTGGACGAGCAGCCCGCCAGTGTGGTTGTGGCCAATCGCACTGTCGCCAGGGCCGAAGCGCTGGCCCGGCTGTTCGGCCGGGAACACAGTGGCATTGAACTCTCGGCCTGTGGTTTTGAGCAGGTCGAAGGACCGTTTGATCTGGTGATCAACGGCACCAGCGCCAGCCTGAAGGGTGATTTGCCAGCCATTACGGCAGATGTGATCGGCGCAGATACCGTGGTCTACGACATGATGTATTCTCTGCAGACCACCACGTTTAACCAGTGGGCCCTGGATCATGGCGCCGTACGCGTGTTTGACGGTCTGGGCATGTTGGTGGAACAGGCTGCCGAAGCTTTTTTCGTGTGGCGGGGCGTACGCCCGGAAACCTCGGCCGTCACCGAGGAACTGAGAACAGACTGAGGCAGGCGATGCAGCCGAGCCGTCGATAAGGGTCAGTTATGGATATTCTTACGCTTGTCGGGTTGCTAGCCGGAACCCTGATTGTGTTGCTCGCGATGTTGGCGAATGCAACCGTGCTTACCTTTCTGAACCTGCCAGGCCTGGCCATCGTACTCGGTGGGACGTTTGCCGTTACCCTGATCAAATTCCGCATGCCCTCCGTGCTGAGTGCTTTCCGGCTGGCATTCCGCGCGGCCTTTACGGACAAGCTGGCGCGCCCGGCGGAACTGATTCGGGAAGTGGGCGTGCTGGCCCGGGTGGTTCGCAAGGAGGGCATTCTGGGTCTGGAGAACCATGACACCCAGGACGAATTCCTGAAGAAAGCCATCAACCTCTGTGTCGACGGCCACCCGCCGGAACTGGTGGAAGAGGCCCTGTTGCAGGACAGCCAACAGACCGCAGAGCGCTACGAAGTGGCGGAAAGAGTGTTTCGCGGTATTGGCGAATCGGCACCGGCCATCGGCATGCTCGGTACCCTGGTGGGGCTGGTGCAGATGCTCAATACCCTTGATGACCCCTCATCCATTGGTCCGGCCATGGCGATTGCCCTGCTGACCACCCTGTACGGTGCATTCATTGCCCAGCTAATGGCGTTACCCCTGGCCGACAAGCTGCAGCTGAAGGCGGAAGACGATGCCCGCAATCAGATGCTGATCATTACCTCCATCAAGAGCATCATGCGCGGTGAAAACCCCAGGGTAATGACCGAACTGCTGTCTTCCTACGTGTCTCCGGAACACCGTACCAACCTCGAACCCGAGCGGGAGGCCTGAGGTTTGCAGCCGGCGCGGCCATTGAAAAAGAACCGGAGCAAGAAAGGCACCCCGGACTGGATCGTGACGTTTGCCGATCTGGCCACCCTGCTGCTGACGTTTTTTATTCTGCTGCTGTCCTTCGCCGAAATGGATGTGGAAAAGTACCGGGCCATGGCCAACTCCATGGCACTGGCCTTTGGTTCCAGCAATGTGGTGGCGGAGGACGTGGGTGGTTCTCCCATCACCCTGGTGGAATCGGATACCGTGTCGCTGCCCGAGCCGTCGGAATCGTTGCAACAACAACCGGAGTTTATTGATGAGCGTACCGAACGCTCGGAAACCCGGCAGATACCCGGCGGTGTGCTGGACCTGGCCGGGCGCCTGGTTCGGGAGCTGGAGGCGGAAGTGGCGTCCGAAACCCTGCATGTGAACTACGACGAGGATCAGGTGGTTATCCGGTTCTCGGAGGAAGCGACCTTCCGCTCTGGCGACGCCACCATCAAGCCGGAAATGATCCCGATCATCGAGCGTGTGGTGAGTGTACTGTCCGCCTGTACCGGGGATGTAGTGGTTTCCGGGCATTCCGACGATCGCCCGATTTCCAGCAGCCAGTACCGCTCAAACTGGGACCTGTCCGCTGCCCGGGCGGTCTCGGTGGTGCATGAACTGGTACTCAATCGAGACATTCCGGCCGATCGGGTCGTCGCCGCCGGCCGCGCCGAGACCCGGCCACTGGCCCCCAACACCAGCCCGGAAAATCGCGCCATCAACCGCCGGGTGGAAATCGCCATCCGAAACCCCGAATGCAACGACGAAGTGCCCACCGCAGACCTGCCGGTGGAAATCCTGCCCTGAGCCGCCGCTATGCCCTGCCCGCCTTATGCTCGCAGCGAAGATACTCATAGTGGATTCATATAACCTCTGCCCATTCAAAGCCTTATACTGTGCGCCCTGAATTGCAGACAGCAGGAGATGCCAGCATGAGCGGACCGGACAAACCCAAAGTCATTGGCGAGGAATGGAGCGACGATCGGGTAAAGAGCTATCTCGATCTGACACCCTGGGACCGAAGCATCAATGCCGACTATTTTGTGCTGAGTCGGGCTTATGAATCTATGCGGGCCGAGGATTTCGAACGCTTTATCAGCTTCTTTGTTGAAGCCCGTCGTGACCTGAATGCTGAAGACGAGCACGGGGCAACCATTCTGGATCGGGTTGCTCGTCACCGGCGTAGTGCGGATTATGCCCGTGCCCTGGAAAACGCCGGCGCACAAAAAAAGGCAGCGGCCGGGAACTGATTCCCGGCAAGGCTGCCTTGCAGGCTCGAAGGCGAGGGCTTACTTTACCTCGACTTCGATCGCCTTCGGTTCTTTGGGCTCGGCCTTCTGGATGCTCAGTGTCAGCAGGCCGTCCTTGAAGTTGGCCTTCACACTGTTCTCATCCACGTTGTCCGGCAAGGTGAACCGGCGCATAAAGCTGCCGTAGAATCGTTCAATGCGGTGCAGCTTCTTGTCCTTGGTTTCCTCTTCGCTCTTGCGTTCACCCTGAATGGTGAGCACGCCGTCGTGTACGGTCACCTTCACATCGTCTTTGCTCATACCCGGCAGCTCGGCTTCCACCATGAAGGCCTCCGGGGTCTCCTTGATATCCACTGCAGGTGCCCAGTCACTGCGGCTGAACAGATCCTTGCCTTCCTGTTCACCGTTGGTGCGGGCCAGGCCGAACATCCGGTTGTAGCGGTTCATCATGTCTTCGAACTCACTGATCGGATTCCAGCGTGTAATGTTGCTCATGGGAACTCCTCCTTTAACGATGTCGAATCTGAGATGGTCATCAGCTTCGCTCGCGGAACAGCTCCAACCCGGTGGCGCCCCCGGATGGACTCCGTGAACTTCTGCTATTCTCGAAAGTAGGTGCAGGCGGGAAATTTTCAAGGTGCCCCTGATCAGAATTTGATCTGAATCAGGGGCGGTTGGTCAGGGCTTATTCGGCAGGATTCAGGTATTCGTCTTTCAGTTTGACGTAGTTGGCGGCGGTGTATTTGAAGAACGTTTTTTCCTTATCGCTCAGGGCCCGGGCCTGCTTGCACGGGGAGCCCACATACAGGTAACCGGATTCCAGGCGTTTGCCTGGCGGTACCAGGGTGCCGGCGCCGATAATGACTTCATCTTCCACCACGGCGCCGTCCATCACGGTACAGCCCATGCCGACCAGAACCCGGCTGCCAATGGTGCAGCCATGCAGCAGGGCTTTGTGGCCAACGGTCACGTCGTCGCCCAGGATCAGCGGCCAGCCGCCGGGGTTGTAGTCGCTGGCGTGGGTGATGTGCAGCACCGAGCCGTCCTGGATGCTGCAACGGTCGCCGATGCGGATCTTGTGCATGTCGCCTCGGATTACGGTCATGGGCCAGACCGAGCAATCCTCCCCCATTTGTACATCTCCGATGACCACGGCGCTGTCGTCTACCCAGGTGCGTTCGCCAAATTGTGGTGTGATACCCTTGTGAGTTCGTACATTCGCCATTACATATACCTCAATGCTGTCCAAGTGCGGTGCAAGGTGCCGGTGGGGGATGGCTTTCAGAAACACGCTCCTTCGGCACTCCTGCGGAGTCCGGCCCGCAATCACAGATTGCGGTCGCTCAGCGGTCGCATGAAGCTTCGCTTCATAAACGCTCGGCGGAGCCCCTGTGACGCTTGAGTTCCGCCATCCCTGGCTCCACACAGTTTCTGAAAGCCATCCCCCACCGGCACCCCGTAAGTTGGTGCAAGCTATCTCATTAACGAACGGCTGAGAAGGGGACCTATGAATAACCCGCTACTGACAGACGATCTGTTGCCGAAGTTCGGCCATATCCGTACCGAGCACATGGAAACAGCCATAGACCAGATTCTCAGCGAGAACCGGATGAAGATCCAGACGCTGGCCCAGCAGGAGGATCCCAGTTGGGAAACTCTGGCTCAGCCCATGCAGGAGCTGGAAAACAAGCTAAGCAATGCCTGGTCGGTGATCTCCCACCTGAACGGTGTCATGAACAACGATGACCTGCGCAAAGTGTACAAGAACTGCCTGGAAAAACTGACTGAATACAGTACCGAAGTCAGCCAGAACAGTGTCTTGTGTGAGGCCTATAAAAAACTGGCCGCCCGCGATGATTTCCACAATCTGAGCGAATCCCAGCGCAAGTCCATCGACAACATCCTGCGGGATTTCCGGCTCGGTGGTGTGGATCTGCCCGAGGACAAGAAAAAGCGTTACGCGGAACTGTCCCGGGAGCTGGCGGAACTGTCCAACAAGTTCAGCGATAACGTGCTGGACGCCACCCAGCACTGGTACAAACACATCACCGATGTGGACGAGCTGTCCGGTCTGCCCGAAACGGCCATTGAAGGCGCCAGGCAGGCGGCCCGGCAGAAGGAGCTGGACGGTTATGTGATTACCCTGGATTTCCCCAGTTTCTATCCGGTGATGACCTACGGTGACAACCGCAGCCTGCGCCGGGAAGTGTACGAGGCGTTTGTGACCCGGGCGTCAGATCAGGGCCCGGATGCCGCGAAGTGGGATAATACCCCGGTGATGGCTGAGATTCTCAAGCGTCGCCATGCCCTCGCCCAGTTGCTCGGATTCGACAACTACGCCGAGCGTTCGTTGGCCACCAAGATGGCCCGCAGTGTCGATGAGGTGATGGAGTTCCTGAATCAGTTGGCGGCGAAATCCAAGCCCCAGGCGGAGAAGGAGTTCGCCGAGCTGAAGGCTTTTGTGAAAGACGAATACGGCGTCGAGGATCTTCAGGCCTGGGATGTGGGTTATTACAGCGAGAAGCTGCGCCAGAAGCGTTATGACATTTCTCCGGAAACCCTGCGCCCCTGGTTCCCGGTGGACAAGGTAGTGCCGGGCCTGTTCCGGGTGGCAGAGAAGCTGTTTGATGTTCAGATCGAAGCCCATCCGGAGGTGGAAATCTGGCACGCAGATGCCCAGGCTTACTGCATCAGTCGCCACGGCGAGCCGATTGCCTGGTTCTACCTGGATCTCTATGCCCGCCAAGGCAAACGCGGTGGTGCCTGGATGGCGGACTGCCGGGTGCGCTGGCGCGATTTGCGCGGCCGGTTGCAGTTGCCAGTGGCGTTCCTGACCTGCAACTTCACGCCACCGGTGGACGGCAAGCCGGCATTGCTGACTCACGACGAAGTCACCACCCTGTTCCACGAATTCGGTCATGGTCTGCATCACATGCTGACCCAGGTCGAGGTGATGGATGTGTCGGGTATTAACGGTGTGGCCTGGGATGCGGTGGAGTTGCCCAGCCAGTTCCTGGAGAACTGGTGCTGGAATCCGGAGTCGCTGGCGCTGATTGCCAGTCACCATGAAACCGGAGAACCGCTGCCGGAAGATCTGCTGCAGAAACTGTTGGCGGCCAAGAACTTCCAGTCCGGGATGGCCATGGTGCGGCAGCTGGAGTTCTCGCTGTTCGATTTCCGGTTGCACGCGGAATTCAGCGAGCAGGCGCCGACCAATCCGCTCGACATGCACCGGACAGTGCGGGAAGAGATTGCCGTGGTTCAGGCGCCGGAGTTCAATCGTTTTCCGAATGCTTTCTCCCACATTTTCGCCGGGGGCTACGCGGCGGGCTATTACAGCTACAAGTGGGCGGAAGTGCTGGCGGCCGATGCGTTCTCGCTGTTTGAGGAGAATGGTATTTTTGATCCGGAAACCGGCAAGGCCTTCCTGCACAACATTCTGGAGAAAGGCGGCTCGCAGGAGCCCATGGAGCTGTTCAAGGCGTTCCGGGGCAGGGAGCCCGAGGTGGATGCCTTGCTGAAGCAGACCGGCATTACGGACGAAGCGGCCTGATACAAACACGCCCGGTGGTCGTACTGGCCATCGGGTGACTTATCTGGAGTTGAATCATGGCGAGTCCGAAACGCTTTATCGCCGGCGCTGTCTGTCCCCGTTGTGCGGAGATGGACAAGATCATGATGTTTACCGATGACCACGGTGAGCAGGTGCGCGAATGCGTGGCATGCGGGTTTACCGATGCCATGTCCGATCAGGAGCAGCCGGCGGCACCGGAGATCGAGACCCGGGTGAACAAGCGCGACAACAAGGACGATCACACGGTAAAACAGGTGGTGTTCTTCAAGTCCGGTTCAGAAGACTGATCCCCCGGCTTGCCTGGCCGTCTTCGGCCGGCGGCAAACCGAGGGCGTCGCCGGTGCCTCAGAGCACCATGGCGGCCAGCCAGCCGAAGGCCAGCAGTGGCAGGTTGTAGTGCAGGAACGTGGGCACCACGGTGTCCCAGATGTGGTTGTGCTGGCCATCCACATTCAGGCCGGCGGTGGGGCCAAGGGTGGAGTCTGATGCCGGAGAGCCGGCATCGCCCAGAGCACCCGCCGTGCCCACCAGGGCTACGATGGCCAAGGGGCTGAAGCCCAGTTGCAGGGCCAGTGGCACATACAGGGCGGCGATAATGGGGATGGTGGAGAATGATGACCCGATGCCCATGGTAATCAACAGGCCCACCACCAGCATCAGCAATGCTGCCAGCGCCTTGTTCTCGCCTATGGCGGCGACCGAACCTTCCACCAGAGTGGCGATTTCGCCGGTTTCCCGCATGACTTCCGCAAAGCCGTTGGCGGCGATCATGATGAAGCCGATCATGGCCAGCATTTTCATGCCTTCTGTGAACAGGTCGTCGGCTTCTTTCCACTTCACCACGCCAGAGACATTGAAAAGCACGAAGCCGGCCAGGGCGCCCAGGATCATGGAGCCCAGCCAGAGTTGCACCACGAACGCTACGGCAATGGCGACCAGCGCCATCACCAGCGTTCTGGGGCTGTATTTCACATCCACACGCTCGGTCTGTTCGATACGCTTGAGGTCATAGCCTCGACCGCCCCGGTAGCTGAAGAAGACCGCAACCAGCAGGCCAAGGAGCATGCCCAGGGCCGGCAGCGCCATGGCAGACATGACGTTCAGGTTGCTGGCATCAACGCCGTTGTCGGCCACGTTGGCCAGCAGGATTTCGTTCAGATAGATACCGCCAAAGCCTACCGGCAGGAACATATAAGGCGTGATCAGCCCGAAGGTCAGCACGCAGGCCACCAGCCGGCGATCCATGTTCAGTTTCGCCATCACGTACAGCAGTGGCGGCACCACCAGCGGAATGAAGGCGATGTGAATCGGCAGGATATTCTGGGACGACACGGCAATGGCCAGCAGCAGGCCGATGATCATGAACCGGATGCCGGTGGCAGCGCCCCCTTCATCCTGCCGGCCCACCATGGCCAGGGCCTTGTCGGCCAGGGCGTGGGCCAGCCCCGATTTTCCGATGGCGACGGCAAATGCACCCAGGGTGGCATAGGACAAGGCCACGGTGGCACCACCGCCCAGGCCGGTATTGAAGGCATTGATGGTATCTTCAAGGGACATACCCGCCACCAGGCCACCGGATATGGCGCCGATGATCAGGGCAACAACAACGTGAATGCGGCACAGGCTCAGTACGAGCATGATCAGTACCGCGGCAACTACGGCATTCATGGCAAACTCCGGATAGGAATCGAGGGTATACCGGCACCTTTTGGGCGCCGGCAGCACGAAAAGTGCGCTAATGTGCAGGAAATGGCCGCCGCAGTCAAAACGGTTGTGTAACCGTTACTCGTCCTCAACCCGCATGAAACGGGGAACCTGTTCGCCGGCCACATCGACGGTTTCCAGAAACATGGGGAGCGGGCGAACCCATAGACTATGGTCGCCGTACAGGCAGCGATAGACCACCAGCGGCTCTTCGGTTTCGCTGTGGCGGGCCACGCCGATCACGTCGTAGTCCTTGCCTTTGTAGTGCCGGTAGCGGCCGGGCTGAACCGTGTGTCTGCGTTCGGGCATGTCTTCCTCTCTGGTGGTAGCGGGGCTTTACCCCTTAATTTCGTCGGACTTGAGCCGGATATCCGTCTACACTGTTTGTGAAGCACGGTTGGTTATGGTATTTCCCATCAGAACACAACAGTGTAGTTCAAGCACTTCGGGCCGGAAATTACAGACAAGAATGAACGGGCGCATTTCCCGCAGAACAGGCATATTCCTTACCTTGCTGCTGTGCTTGGCCGTCAATGCTGCCCATGCCGAGCCGGTAGCCTTCCAATGGTTGTCGGTACCTCAGGGGGCCAGGGATGTCGAGGCGGTCCGCGCCTTCGGCCCTGACCAGTGGCAGACGGTTCCCGCAGGCCAGACCCTGAACCGGGGATTCAGTGACGACGAATTCTGGTTGCAGGTACGGGTACCGGCGCAACCCGCCAACCGGGTTCTGGAAGTGGGTTATCCCCTGCTCGATGAAGTGTCGGTGTATTGGGAACTGGATGGCCGGATTATCGAATCCCATCACACCGGGGATACCCGGCCGTTCGACAGCCGGCCAATTGTGCACCGCAATTTCGTCTTTCTGGTGCCGTCCAATACCGAGCCGGTCACCGCCTGGATTCGTGTGCAGACCCAGGGCTCGGTTCAGGTTCCCGTCGCGGTAACCCCGTCCGCCGAATTTCTTGCCAACGAGCAGATTTCCTATGGCTGGCAGACCATGTTCCTGGGAATCGTGGTCGCCCTGGCCCTGTATAACCTGTTTCTGTTCCTGATTGTCCGCCACCAGACCTATCTCTGGTATGTGCTGACAGTTGTCTGTTCCGGTGCCGTGCAGCTCAACTTCAATGGCCTGCTGTTCCAGTGGTTCTGGCCTGACGTGCCGTGGATCAACCGTTACTTCACTGTGCCGGTGGTCAGTGCCGCGCTGATTGCGGCCATTGTTTTCACCATGAAATTCCTGTTGGTCAAGAGTTACTCGCGCTGGGGTTATCGGATTCTTCAGGCACTGCTGGCGGTCAACCTGTTGGGTCTGATCTATGGTTTCCTCGGTTCTTACCAGGTGGGCATTATCTGGATAAGCAGTCTGGCTGCGTTCGCGACCCCGGTGGCCTGGCTGATTGGTATCAATGTCTGGCGCAGGGGCCAGATCCTGGGCGGCTTTTATGTACTTGCCTGGACGCCCTTGCTATTGGGGCACCTGGTGCTGGCAGTCAGCAAGCTGGGCTGGATTCCGCGCAGCCCGTTTACCGAACTGGCGCCCCAGGCCGGGGTGGCGGTTGAGGTGATCTTGCTGTCGTTTGCCCTGGCCTACCGGATCAACATGGAACGCCGGCGCCGGCAACAAGCCCAGGAGCATGCCCTGGACATACAGCGCCAGGCCAACCTGACCCTGGAATCCCGGGTTCGGGAACGCACCGAGGAGCTGGAGCAGGCAAACGAGCAGTTGCGGGCCATCAGTCTGACCGATGGCCTGACTCACGTCGCCAACCGGCGCCGGTTTGATGAGAAACTGGAAACCGAGTGGAACCGGGCGTTGCGTCACGAGCATGAACTGAGCCTGATTCTGCTGGATATTGACCACTTCAAGCAGGTGAACGACCGCTTCGGTCATCTGGTGGGGGACGATTGCCTGGTGGCGCTGGCCTCGATTCTGTCCGATGAAGTCCAGCGCTCTGGGGACCTGGTGGCTCGTTACGGCGGTGAGGAGTTCGCCATTCTGCTGCCCACCACGGATGTGGCCGGCGCGCAGCAAGTGGCGGAACGGATGCGGCTGTCGGTCGCCCGAACGCCGGTCAACAGCGGCGAGCATATGTCGCCGGTCAGCCTGACCATCAGTTTGGGTGTGGCGACACTGACCCCCAACCGGCAATCCGATTGTCAGGAACTGATTCGCCGCGCCGATGAGGCGCTCTACGCCGCCAAGTCTGATGGGCGCAACCGGGTGGTGGTCTGGCACCCGAAAGCGGTTGCGCCCACCACCGGCTGACCTCAGTTCTTGAGCTTGTACCGGCCCGGCCCCAGGAAAATCAGCGCCAGTGCGGTGAACAGGAAGAAGCCCTGAAGTTCCAGCGCCCAGCCGCCATTGCTGCTCAGGGTCAACAGCTGATGGCCATGCACCAGGGCGATGGCAACGATCATGTTGAAGACAATGATCAGGGCGCCAATCCGGGTCTGGTATCCGAGAATCACCATCAGCGGTGCAATGACTTCCCCGATATAGACGCCGTAGGCCAGGATCGTGGGCAGGCCATGGCTGGCCAGGTGGCCTTCGATAAAGCCAATGCCATTGAGCAGTTTGGCGATGCCGTGGAACAGCAGTAACCCGCCCAGTGTCAGCCGTACAATCAGTTTTCCAAGATCGGCATTATCCAGCACGTTTGGCCTCCTCAGTGTTGTTCGGGAGGGCAAGAATACTGGTTTTCCGGAGGCAATTCAGTGACGTGTTGTTATTAAACTCAGCACGACGGCCCGAGGGCGAAGCGGATGTGGTTCCGCTCCAGCAGGTTTTCCCAGTACTGTCGCATCCAGTCCCAGGCCTGGTTATTGACCTGGTCGATGAAGGGTTCCAGGTCCAGGTCGTAGTAATCCGGGGTGCCGGCAATCTGGAGTACGGTAACGGTAATGGCATCGTCCAGCTCATTGGCGAAGGGTTCACCAATGAGCTCGTGCACCAACAGGTTGGCCCGGGTGGCTTCCAGGTCAATCAGTTCGCTGGCGCGGGTAGAGCGGTTGTTATCGTGCATTTCTTCCATCAACCGGTGGCACAGGTAAGCGCGTATGAGCAGCCCGTCCAGGCCATCGTAGCGGACCAGCAGTACTGAGGGCTGGGTGAAGTAGCGGGTAGCGGCATCAATGAAGGGTTGGAACAGTTCGGTTATGCCGGCTTCCCGGGCACAGGCGTCAACACATTCCACCAGCCTGGGCGCCATCTCGATGTATTCCACCGCGAACTGGAACAGGGACGTTGCCGGTTGATAGCCATCCACCACCACCGAACCCGGCAGCCGGGCGGCTTTCTCTTTCATCTGGCGTAAGAAGGCGCCGGATCGTGCTTCCTGGCGCCTTGCCTGATCGATGATTTCAAGGACGGCCTGTGGTGTCATTTCAGGAGATGCCGAAGTCTGAACAATGTGAGGTCGCAAGGCGCCTCCCGTTCTATCAAGGAGTAACCGGAGGCAGGAAAGCAGGGGCTGGCTACCGCAACATGCCTGCCGTTTCTGACTAGTGTAGCCAAGATTTGTTGCCTTGCTGCCTGTACTGGCAAATTTAACGGTTACGGTGTGTATAGCTGGCGTCAGCGTGCATCAAACCACCGGCCCTCGCGGGTATAGCGCCAGCACAACCAGCCCATGCTTCCGGCTCGCGCCAGCATCAGCGTAATGAGCGAAAACCAGAGTCCGTGGTTGCCCCACCCGGTGGTCAGCCACCAGACCGGCAGAAACACAGCCAGCGCTGAAAACAGCATGGTGTTCTGCATTTCCCGGGTGCGGGTGGCGCCGATGAACACACCATCAAGCAGAAAACCCCAGACCGAGGCAAATGGCAGCAGCCAGAGCCAGGGCAGGTATTGCCAGGCGGTAGTTCGCACCTCCTCCAGACCGGTCAGCAGGCTGATCAGCCAGCGGCCGCCGAGCACGAACGCAACGGTCAGCAACAACGCGCCCCAGATCGACCAGCGCAGGGCGCTCTGGAAGACCATGCGGAACCGGCGCCTGCTGTTCTGGCCAATGGCCTCACCCACCAAAGCTTCGGCAGCATTGGCGAAACCGTCCAGGGCATTGGAAATCACCAGCAAAAAGGTGATCAGCACGGCGTTGGCGGCCAGGATGATATCGCCCTGCCGGGCACCCTGAGCGGTGAAAAACGCCAGTACCAGCAGCAGGGCAATGGTGCGAACCATGATGTAACGGTTCACCTGCAGAATGGTCAGGTAGTCTGCCAACTGCCCGAACAGCGCGCGGGTCAGTCGCTGGCCTTCGGGCATCCTCCGAAGCACGATGGCAAACCCGATCAGGGCAGCACCGTATTCCGCCATCACGGTGGCCATGGCCACGCCCCGGCTGTTCCAGCCCAGTACCGTAACGAAGAACACGTCCAGCACAATGTTGATGCCGTTGGCGATGATCAGCATCACCATGGGGCCGCGGGGGAACTGGGTACCGATCAGCCAGCCCACCAGGGTGTACTGGCACAGCACCGCGGGCGCACTCCAGATACGGATAGCCGCGTATTCTGCGGCCAGAGCGGCCACCTCAGGGCTGGGATTCATCAGCTCCAGACCGATCCGGATCAACGGTTGGTGAAACAGGATCAGTAACAGCCCGATGCCGATGGCCAGCAGGATTGAGCGCAATAGCAGCGCGACCTGGGCAAAGGCATCCTGTTTACCCCAGGCCTGCGCCGCCAGACCGGTGGTGCCCATGCGCATGAAGCCGAAGGTCCAGTACAGAATGCTGAACAGGTTGGCGCCCACTGCGACCGCGCCCAGGTATTCCGGACTGTGCAGATGGCCGAGCACGGCGGTGTCCACCAGGCCCAACAGGGGCACGGTGAGATTGGTCAGCATCAGTGGCCAGGCCAGTGCCCACAGGCGTCGATCAATGATGCCGGGCGCACGCTGCTTATTCTTTATGCTTCTCAAAACTCTGCACTTATCTTATTTGAATTTAAGGATTTTTTAGTCTTTTTTTGATCTGTGTCTATACTCAATTTTGATGTATCCATAAGCAGGCTTTCACTCGGGGATTTCCGACGGTTGCGAGTGCCATCGGTAAATTTCGGAGGGATGACGCAAAATCCGACAAGAATAACACTCTGTGGAGACACAGTATGCGCGTGCATGCCAAGCGGGCAGTAGCCCTAGCCGCTGGTCTGTTGTCACCGGCTGTGGTCGTGGCCGACTGGACCATGAACATGACGCCCGGTGTAACCGGCACCAGTAATCAGATTTTCAGCCTTCACATGACCATTCTCTGGATCTGCGTCGCCATCGGTGTGGTGGTGTTCGGGGTCATGTTCTGGTCTATTTTCGCCCATCGCAAATCCCAGGGCGCGAAACCGGCCAATTTCCATGAGAACACGGTGGTCGAAATTCTCTGGACCATCATTCCGTTCGCCATTCTCGTGGCCATGGCCATTCCCGCCACGGCAACGCTGGTGGAGATGTACGACACCACCGAATCCGAAGTGGATATCAAGGTTACCGGCTATCAGTGGCGCTGGCAGTATGAGTATATCAATGAAGATTTTGGTTACTTCTCCAGCCTGTCTACACCCCGGGACCAGATCGAGAACCGCCAGGCCAAGGGTGAAAACTACCTCCTGGAAGTGGACAACCCGCTGGTGATTCCAGTCGGCAAGAAAGTGCGTTTTCTGTTGACCGCCAATGACGTAATCCACTCCTGGTGGGTGCCGGAGTTTGGCGTGAAGAAAGATGCCATCCCCGGTTTTATCAATGAAACCTGGACCCGGGTGGATGAGCCGGGAATTTACCGTGGCCAGTGCACCGAGCTGTGTGGCAAGGACCACGGCTTCATGCCGGTGGTGGTCGAGGCGGTGCCGGAAGAGGAATACAACGCCTGGGTGGCGGAGCAGCGCGAGGCAGCCGAGAAAGAACGCCAGCTGACCCAGAAAGACTGGACTCTGGAAGAATTGATGGCGCGTGGTGAGAAGGCTTATGCCACAGCCTGTGCGGCCTGCCACCAGGCGGATGGCAGCGGGGCCCCCCCGGCGTTCCCCGCGCTCAAGGGTAGCCCGATTGCGACCGGAGATATGACGGCTCACATCGACATTGTGGTGAACGGCAAGTCCGGGACGGCGATGCAGGCGTTCGGCAACCAGCTGAGCGAAGTGGACCTGGCTGCGGTGATTACCTATGAGCGTAATGCCTGGGGTAACAACACCGGCGATATGGTCACGCCCAAGGAAATTTTTGATTACAAGAACCAGCAGTAATCAACGCCAGATAACAACAATCACCAGCCACATCAGAAGGCGGTAACGGGGGTTTTCATGAGTGCGGTTGCAGATACCCACAGCCAGGAACATCACCACGGCCCGGCCAAAGGCATCAGCCGCTGGCTGCTGACCACAAACCACAAAGACATCGGGTCCATGTACCTGATGTTCAGTTTTGCCATGTTCCTGCTCGGCGGCAGCATGGCCATGGTCATCCGGGCCGAACTGTTCCAGCCCGGCCTGCAGATTGTGCAGCCGGAGTTCTTCAACCAGATGACCACCATGCACGGTCTGATCATGGTGTTCGGGGCGGTCATGCCGGCTTTTGTCGGGTTAGCCAACTGGATGCTGCCCTTGATGATCGGCGCGCCGGACATGGCACTGCCGCGCATGAATAACTGGAGTTTCTGGCTGCTGCCCTGCGCCTTCCTGATTCTGGTCTCCACCCTGTTCATGCAGGGCGGCGCCCCCAACTTCGGCTGGACCTTCTACGCGCCGCTTTCCACCACCTATGGGCCACCCAGCACCACGTTCTTCATCTTCGCGGTGCACATCATGGGGGTGTCCTCAATCATGGGCGCCATCAATGTCATTGCCACCATTCTCAACATGCGGGCGCCGGGCATGACCCTGATGAAAATGCCCCTGTTTGTCTGGACCTGGCTGATCACCGCGTTCCTGTTGATTGCGGTCATGCCGGTGCTGGCCGGCGTGGTGACCATGATGCTGATGGACATCAACTTCGGTACCAGTTTCTTTGATGCCTCCGGTGGTGGCGATCCGGTGCTGTTCCAGCATGTGTTCTGGTTCTTCGGGCATCCGGAGGTTTATATCATGATCCTGCCGGCGTTCGGGGCCATCTCCCACATTGTTGCGGCCTTCTCCCGCAAGCCGCTGTTTGGCTATGCCTCCATGGTGTATGCGGTGGGTGCCATTGCCCTGTTGTCGTTCGTGGTCTGGGCGCACCATATGTTTACCGTGGGTATTCCACTGGCCGGGCAGTTGTTCTTCATGTACGCCACCATGCTGATTGCCGTGCCCACCGGGGTGAAGGTGTTCAACTGGGTCACCACCATGTTCCGGGGCTCCCTGAGTTTCGAGGCGCCCATGCTGTTCGCCGTGGCCTTTATCATTCTGTTCACTATCGGTGGTTTCTCCGGGCTGATGCTGGCCATCGCGCCTGCGGACTTCCAGTACCACGATACCTACTTTGTGGTCGCGCATTTCCATTATGTGCTGGTGCCCGGTGCCATCTTCGGCATCTTCGCTTCGGCCTACTTCTGGCTGCCCAAGTGGACCGGCCACATGTACGACGAAACCCTGGCCAAGACCCACTTCTGGCTGTCGTTCATCGGCATGAACCTGGCTTTCTTCCCCATGCACTTCCTGGGGCTGGCGGGCATGCCCCGGCGGATTCCGGACTACGCGCTGCAGTTTGCTGACTTCAACATGGTATCGAGCATCGGGGCCTTTATGTTCGGCGTCAGTCAGTTGCTGTTCCTGTTCATCGTGGTGAAGTGTGTGCGAGGGGGCGAGAAGGCCGCCGCCAAACCCTGGGATGGTGCTGAAGGGCTGGAATGGACGGTGCCCTCACCGGCGCCCTATCACGCTTTCTCGACACCGCCGGAAGTGAAATAACCGGGAGGTCGCCATGGCAGAGCCACAACACGGCAAACGCAGCAACGGTCGGGTGATTGCCTGGTGCATGGCCGGCGTGGTCGGTATGTTCGCCTTCGGCTTTGCCCTGGTGCCCTTGTACGACGTGTTCTGCGAAATCACCGGTATCAATGGCAAGACCGGCGGCCGGTACGAAGCGCAGGTCACCAACCAGGTGGATGCCAACCGCACCGTGACGGTCCAGTTCCTGGCCAGTAATGGCCCGGGCATGTCCTGGGAATTCCGGCCGGTGACCCGCAGCATCAAGGTGCATCCCGGTGAGCCGGTGACCGTCAATTTCTACGCCGAAAATGGCAGCGACCAGGCCATGGTGGGACAGGCAGTTCCCAGCCTGTCCCCGGCTGAGGGCACCCTGTACTTCCACAAGACCGAGTGTTTCTGTTTCAACCAGCAGCCCCTGGAAGCCGGCGAAAGCACAGAAATGCCTCTGGTGTTTATCGTGGATCCGGAACTGCCGGAACACATCACCAAGCTGACACTGTCCTACACCCTTTACGACCAGAGCCAGAAGGCCGAGGTATCGGGTGCCGCCGGGGCAGCAAAAACAACCAACAATAACGGCTAAGCCATCGGAGACAGCTATGGCGGATCACCAGACCTACTACGTTCCCGAACAGAGCAAGTGGCCCATTGTCGCCACCGTTGGCCTGGGGGTCACCCTGTATGGCGCGGCAGCCATCATGGTGAACGGCAACCAGGGTGAAAGCACCACCGGTTCCTGGATCATGTTCTGGATTGGCGCGCTGATCATGGCGTACATGCTGTTCGGCTGGTTCGGCAGCGTCATCCGCGAGAGCCGGGCCGGATTGTACAGCGACCAGATGGATCGTTCTTTCCGCTGGGGTATGAGCTGGTTCATTTTCTCGGAAGTCATGTTTTTTGCGGCGTTCTTCGGTGCGCTCTTCTACGTTCGGATGTTCGTGGTGCCCTGGCTGGGGGGCGAGGGTGATAAAGGCAGTAGCAACATGCTGTGGGAAGGCTTTCAGGCCAGTTGGCCTCTGGTCAGCAACCCCAACCCAGAGGCCTACCCGGGCCCGAAGGAAGTGATCGGGCCCTGGGGCTTGCCGCTGATCAACACCATCCTGCTGGTAACCTCGTCGTTCACGGTGACCATTGCCCACCATGCCCTGAAAGCGGGTAACCGGGCCAAGGTGAAGCTGTGGCTGGGAGCCACCATTGCGCTGGCGGTGGTGTTCATGTTCGTTCAGGGCTACGAGTACATGCACGCCTATCAGGACCTGGACCTGACCCTGAAGTCCGGCATCTATGGCAGCATGTTCTTTATGTTAACGGGTTTCCACGGGGCCCACGTGATGCTGGGTACTTTGATGCTCGCCATCATGCTGGTCCGGATCATCAAGGGCCATTTCACCGCCGACAATCATTTCGGCTTTGAAGCGGCAGCCTGGTACTGGCATTTTGTGGATGTGGTCTGGCTGGGCCTGTTTGTGTTCGTGTATGTGCTCTGAGGCAGATGAAGTCAGGGCGTCGGGTTCAGGGTGAGATCGCCGGTCCAGAGCGCGATCAGCACCACGGCCAGTAATAGCACGCTGAGCGAGACTCGCACCGCCAGTGAGTTCACCACACGGTTGGTTTTACCGCCGTCCCGAATCAGGAAAAACAGCCCGCTGAACAGGCTGATAATGACGGCGAACAGCAGTACGACAATGGCAAGTTTTAACATGAGGAATCCGGTTGTATCAGGTCCGCAGCCTGTTGAGCATTCTGGTGCCGGGAACAACGCCCCGGTTCGTTACCTCACTATAGCAGAGCGGCGCTAAGTGGGTTCCACCTCCCGCCGCTGGCAGTTCGACTGGCGCCTGCTGGTCTTCAGCGGTGTCTTTCTGCCTCTGCTGATCAGTCTGGGTGTCTGGCAGCTGAACCGCGCCGCGGAAAAAACCAGTCGGCTGGAGACCTGGAATTCAGAAAGCGCCGGGTGGGACTGGCAGGATGTGGCGGCTGCAGATGGGTGGCAGGAGGGCCAACCGGTCACCCTGACCGGTTGGTACCGGGAGCAGACTTGGTTGCTGGACAATCGGACCCGGGACGGCCGCGCCGGTTACGAAGTGTTGACGCTTTTTGAGCCGCTCTCAGGCCCTTTGGTGGTGGTCAACCGGGGCTGGGTACCGGCACCGGCCAGCCGTGAACAACTGCCGGAAGTGCAGACGCCTGAGCCTCTGTTTACCCTTCAGGGCCGGCTGGCGGCCTATCCGGAACCTCCGGTACTGGGGGCGCAGGAGCCCGATACACCCGGCTGGCCGAGACGGGTCCAGGCGTTGCCTGAGAGCCGTGTCCGGGCGTTGGGTAAGACGCCGGCCCCGATGATTGTTCACCTTGCCGACAGCCAGCAGCCGGGTGCATACCGGGCGGACCGGGCGCCGGATGTGATGGGCCCGCAGACGCACTACGGATACGCCGCCCAATGGTTTGCACTAGCGGTAGCACTGACTATATTGACTCTGGTGGCGAGTTATAAAAAAGACAGCGAAAGACCCAAGGCAGGAGCCGACAATGACAACGACAACGGCTGACTCTCTCTCTCATTCTGATGGCCCGAGCCCGGCTCAGGTCAGGCGGGGCCGGCGCACCGCCATGTTGCTCTTTGCGGTGGGGTTCGGCCCCATGCTGGTGGCGACGGTCATGTTTTACACCGGCTGGCTTAACCCGACCGGTCAGAGCAATCAGGGGCAGTTGGTGCAACCGCCGGTGCCGGTGGCAGAGCTGAATCTGCAAACCGCTGCGGGGAACCCCCTGCAGGCACGCTTTGGTGTTGATGTCGCCGACCCGAAATGGCTGATGCTGGTGGCCTCGGAGCGTTGCGCGGAAGACTGCGAGCAGCTGCTGTATCTGGCTCGCCAGGTTAACGTTGCGCTTGGCAAGAACGCGCCGCGTGTTGGTCGTGCCGCCTATCTGGGCACGGTACCGGCGGATCTGGAGCGGCGCTGGTCCGATGAGTACCAGTTGATGGAGCGCCTGCAACCGGCCGCTGGCAAGACACCGGCATGGCCCGCCGGGATCAACCCGGAGCAGCAACCGAGAATCCTGCTGGTCGACCCGTTTGGCAATGTGATGATGCACTATGGCAGGGAACATACCGGCAAACAGCTGCTGAAAGATCTGAAGCACCTGCTGAAACTGTCACAGATTGGCTAACGGGAGGCCTGCGGTATGACGGCGATGTCTCCGGAGCAATCCCGGGCAATAGCAAAGAAACTGGCGTTCTGGGCTACCCTGGCCTGTTTGCTGGCAGTGGTGGTGATCATGCTCGGTGCCTGGACACGGCTGGTTCATGCCGGCCTGGGATGCCCGGACTGGCCTGGCTGTTATGGTTTTCTGACCGTGCCCCAGGATGAAACCCGCATCGCCATTGCCAATGCCCGTTTCCCGGAGACCCCGGTGGATGTCTCCAAGGGCTGGCCGGAAATGATTCATCGCTACGCCGCCGGTACCCTGGGACTACTGGTATTCGGGCTGGCCATTGCCTCGGTGCGCAAGCGCAGAGCGGGGCTTCCGGTCAAACTGCCGCTGTTCATTGCCGGCTTTATCGTGTTGCAGGCCGCGTTCGGCATGTGGACGGTTACCCTCAAGCTCTGGCCCCAGGTGGTGGCCCTGCATCTGCTGGGCGGATTTACCACCCTGAGCCTGTTGTTGTTGCTGACCCTGCGGCTCCGGCGGCGGGCACGGGAAAGTGAGGCGCCGCGACCGGCGATGGCGGCATCCCTGGCAAGACTCCGACCCTGGCTGTATGGCGGTTTGCTGCTGGTCATTGCCCAGATTGCCCTGGGGGCCTGGACGGCAGCCAACTACGCCGCCGTTGCCTGTACCGATTTGCCTACCTGTCAGGGTCAGTGGTGGCCCGAGGGCATGGATTTTCAGCATGGATTTGATATCACCCAACATGTTGGTCCCAACTATCTGGGCGGCCAGCTGACCAGCGATGGCCGGGTTGCTATTCACGTCAGCCATCGCCTGGGCGCAGTCCTTGTGTTGGGTTATCTGGCCATATTGCTGGGGCTGCTGTGGCGCCAGCGCGCCCAGAGCGGTCTCGACAGGGCTATCGCTCTGGTGGGCGGTGCCCTGGTGCTCCAGTTCTGTCTGGGGCTGACCAACGTCTGGCTGCACATTCCCCTGATCATTGCCGTTGCCCATAACGCCATGGGCGCTGGCCTGTTACTGTCGATGGTGCACCTGATCTGGCGGCATCATCAGCTGGCCCTGCCAGCACTATCCCCCGCACCTCACACAACAACCATAAACCGGGAGGTTACGGCATGAGCGAGCAAGTGAAGGCGCTGCCGATCCAGAATCCAACGCATGCGAGCACTATTTCCTGGCGCGATTACCTGGAACTGACCAAGCCCCGGGTAGTGGCATTGATGATTCTTACCTCGGTGATCGGCATGCTGCTGGCAGCACCAGGCGTTCCCGAATGGAGCGTGCTGCTGTTCGGCAACCTGGGAATCGCCCTGCTGGCCGGCGCGGCTGCGGTGGTGAACCACGTGGTGGATCAGAAGATTGATACCGTGATGGCCCGCACTCGCAAACGTCCGGTGGCGACTGGCCGGATTGCGCCGCTGGACGCCCTGCTGTTTGCTACCGTGCTGGCGGCCCTGGGTATGGTCGTGCTGGTGTGGCAGGTGAACGAGCTGACCGCCTGGCTGACGCTGGCGTCCCTGGTGGGTTACGCCGGTGTTTACACCCTGTTTCTGAAACGGGCGACGCCACAGAACATTGTCATCGGCGGGCTGGCCGGTGCCATGCCGCCACTGCTGGGCTGGACCGCGGTCACTGGCCAGGTGGAAGGCCACGCGCTGTTGCTGGTGCTGATCATCTTCGCCTGGACGCCACCGCATTTCTGGGCTCTGGCCATCCACCGCAAGGAGGAATACGCCAAGGCTGGTATTCCCATGCTGCCGGTGACCCACGGCAATCGTTACACCGAACTGCATATTCTGCTCTATACCCTGATGCTGCTGGCCGTCAGCCTGCTACCGTTTGTCACAGGCATGTCCGGCGGTATTTACCTGGTGGGCGCCCTGGCGCTAGGCTTGAGGTTCCTGCAATATGCGGTTCGCCTGCTGCGCGGCGACGACCGGCGGGTAGCGCTGAACACCTTCAAATATTCCATCACCTATCTGATGGCGTTGTTTGTGGTGTTGCTGGTAGATCATTTTGTGTTTGTCCCGGCCTGACTGGCCGGGGTTAAGCCTGGTTGGGAGACCCTATGGGGCGGTCGATTCGAATCACGTTGTTTGTTCTGTTGTTGCTGGTGGTGCTGGTGTTCGGCCTGACAGTGGGTCGGCAGGTCTTTCTGGTGGGGGGCGAACCGGCACCGGCGCCGGATCTCAGCCAGTACAACGCCTATGTCTACGACCAGCCACGGCCCCTGGTGGAGTTCTCTCTGACCAACGAGGAAGGAGCGACGGTCACCCGGGAAGATCTCCGGGGCCGGTGGACCTTCGTGTTTGTGGGCTATACCAATTGCCCGGACATCTGCCCCGCTGCCATGGCCAATCTGCGCCGTACCGACCAGTTGCTGTCCCCGGAATTACCCCAACCGGACTATCTGCTGGTCTCGGCAGACCCGGAGCACGATACCCCGGCGAAGCTGAAGGCCTATACCGATTTCTTTGGTGAGCATTTCCACGGCCTGACCGGCGATCTGGACACCCTGCGCCAGGTCGCCAAGAGCGTGAGCGCGGTGTTTGTGCACCGGCAGGTGAATGGCGAGTTGCTGGTGGACCACAGCGGGCATTTTGCCTTGCTCAATCCGGACGGCGACGTTCAGGCGCTGATCCAGCCACCCCACAAGCCGGAACAGCTGGCCGAAGCCTTTGAGCGTATCTACCAGTGGGCCAACGCCAATCGCCAGCCAGGCTGAGGCGAAGGTCTCACTGACAAGCATTGGTTAGTCACCTACACTACCCGGTTTCCGTTGATAACCTGACGACCGGGCCTATGCCATGACTTCTGCAAATACCCCCACCCCCAGGCAACTGTTTACGGTTCTGCTCGCCGGTAGCCTGGTGTTGCTGGTTGTCCACGGCCTTGGCCGATTCATCTACACCCCGTTGTTGCCCTACCTGGTGGCCGATAACCAGTTCAACGCGCCGGATGGAGCTGCGGTGGCCACCTGGAACTACCTCGGCTATCTGATGGGGGCAATGCTGGCCATCCGTTGGCACAGAATCGACCAGATCCGGCTGATGTTGCCTCTTTTCCTGGCGGTTCATGTGGTCACCACGCTGATCGTGACCCAGACCGACCAGCTGACGGTGATTTCTGTCACCCGCTGGCTGAACGGTGTGGCGAACGGCGTGGTATTCGTCCAGGCGCCAGCTCTGATTCTGGAGTGGCTGGTAATGCGCAACCGGGCCTCTCTCAGCGGTCTGGTCTATATCGGTGTTGGTGTAGGGCTGCTGGTGTCCAGCGGCCTGGTTACCGGAACCGCCGGCCTGCTGGAGGGCGCGGAGCGCTGGTGGCCGGCTGCCCTGTTGTCGATTCCCCTGGCCTGGTGGGGTGCCATGCAGTTACGGCAACTGGAGGTACCGGTGCGCCAGCATGATGACGCCGGTAAGGCAGTGGTCAATACCCCGTTGCTGGATCGCGCCAGCATCCCGCTGTTTCTGTCCTATGCCGGGGCGGGCCTGGGCTACATCCTGCCCATGACCTTCCTGCCCCTGTTGGCAAAACTGGAACTGCCTGAGGGCCACGCCTTGCTGGACGGGACCTGGGTGATCGTCGCCCTGTTCACCATCCCGGCGCCCTGGCTGTGGAACAAACTGGGGGCCCTGATGGGAGACTTGCCCGCCCTTCGCCTGAATTTTCTGATTCAGCTGGCCGGTGTACTGGCCACCGTGGTCTGGCCTGGCGCCTTGGGCTTGGTGTTGTGTGCCGCCCTGGTCGGCAGCACCTTTCTGGGCACGGTATTGCTGACCCAGCGCATCGGGCGCGCGCTGCATCCGCATCAGGGCCCGCGCCTGTCGGCAGCGATGGTGGCACTGTATGGCTTTACCCAGATGGTCGGCCCCTGGCTGACCAAACAGTGGCTGGATGCGGGAGGCACCCTGGTGTCGGCTTTCGGCATCGGGGTGGCAGCGTTGGCGTTTGGCCTGGTATTCGCGTTCTTCGTGCCCCGGCCTGAAGCCTGGCATGCCCGCTCCTGAGGCATGGTAAACTGCGGCCACATTCCGGCAAGCACCCCGTACCATGCTCCCGATTGATGGCATCCTCCCAGAACTGACCCGCACACTGGCAAAGACCACCACCGCTTTGCTCCAGGCGCCGCCCGGCGCGGGTAAAACCACCCGGGTACCGTTGGCCCTGCTGGATGCGCCCTGGCGCGATGGCCGCAAAATCCTGATGCTCGAACCCCGCCGACTGGCGGCCCGGTCGGCAGCGCGGTATATGGCCCGGCAACTGGGAGAGGCGCCCGGGCAGACGGTGGGCTATCGCACCCGACTGGATACCAGGGTCTCAGGCACCACCCGGATCGAAGTAGTGACCGAGGGTATACTCACCCGCCTGATCCAGACCGACCCCATGCTGGAAGACTATGCCGCTGTTCTGTTTGACGAATTCCATGAGCGTTCCCTGCAGGCCGATCTGGGGCTGGCACTGGTGCGAGAGAGCCAGCAGGCCCTGCGAGAAGACCTGCGCCTTCTGGTGATGTCCGCGACACTGGATACCGCGCCCATTGCCAAGGTGCTGGGGGACGTGCCGGTGATTTCCAGTGAAGGCCGGGCGTTTCCGGTGGATGTCCTTTATCGGCCCTTGTCCCGCAATGCCCGGATGGTGGATCACGTAACGGCGGTGGTGCTGGAGGTCCTGGGAGACCAGGCTGGCTCGGTGCTGGTGTTCCTGCCCGGGGCCGGTGAAATTCGCCGGGTGGCGCAACAGCTGGCCGGACAACTGCCGGCAAACGTGGTGCTGGCAACCTTGTACGGCAACCTCAAGGCTGAAGAACAGGACCGGGCCATCGCACCGGCCCCGGACGGTGCTCGCAAGGTGGTCCTGGCCACTGCCATTGCCGAGACCAGCCTGACCATTGAAGGCGTGCGGGTAGTGGTTGATGCCGGCCAGCAGCGTCGGGCCGTGTTTGATCCCAACAGTGGCATGACTCGCCTGGTCACCAGCCGGGTGTCCAAAGCCTCTGCCGAGCAGCGTAAAGGCCGGGCAGGACGGGTCGAACCGGGCGTGTGCTACCGGTTATGGAGCGAGTCGGAGCAGTTCGGCCTGGCTGACTTCACGCCAGCGGAGATTCAGGAGGCGGACCTGGCACCGCTGGTACTGGAGCTGGCCCAGTGGGGGGCTCGTTCACCGGATCAGGTGGCCTGGATTGATGCGCCGCCGCAAGCCCACTGGCAGCAGGCGGTGGATTTATTGCAGTGGCTGGATTTGCTGGATGCTGACGGTGCTATTACCGATCACGGCAAGGCCGCCCGGGATCTGGGGATGCATCCCCGCCTGGCCCATATGGTTCTCCGGGGCAGGGCCCTGGGATTTGGCCAGCTGACGGCGGAACTGGCGGCATTGCTGGAAGAGCGTGATTTGCTGGGGCCAGGCTCCGGTGCGGATTTGCACGAACGGATCCGGGTGGTACGGGGACAACGGCCACCCCGTGGTCTGGATACGGCCCGGTTACAGGCGGTACGGCAGGCGGCGAAACGGTTGTGCCGGGAGCCGGGGTCACGGAGCGAACCCGTTGCTACCGAGGTGGGCCGGGTTTTAGCCCAGGCCTATCCGGACCGCATTGCCCGTCGCCGTTCGGGCGAGGCACCGCGCTACCAGCTCAGCAATGGCAAGGGGGCGAGCCTGCGGGAACATGATCCGCTGGCCCGGGAGAATTGGCTGGTGGCCGCGGACCTGGACGGTAAGGCCCGGGAGGCGACGATTTATCTGGCGGCGCCAGTGGATCTGGGGGATCTGGAGCAGGACCTGGCTGCGCACATACAAGAACGGGAAGAAGCCCTCTGGGACGACAAGCGGGGCACAGTGGTGGCGCGTCACGTACGCAAGCTTGGCGCCCTGATACTGGCGGAAAAGCCGTTGCAACAGGTGGCCCCCGAACTGATCCAGCAGGGTTTGCTGGATGCCGTCCGTCGCAAAGGACTGGATCGGCTGCCCTGGAACGAGGCCGCCCGCCAGTGGCAGGCCCGGGTGCAGTTACTGGCCACACAGTTCCCCGGTCACTGGCCGGATGTGACGGATTCTGCCCTGCTGGCCGGTGTGGAAAGCTGGTTGGCGCCGTTTATGGCCGGCATGCAGCGGTGGTCGGATCTGGCCCGGCTTGATCTGACATCCGCCCTGAACAGCCTGCTCGATTATCCACAGCAACAAGAACTGGATGAACTGGCTCCGAAAGCTCTGGCCATCCCCACCGGCCAGAAGGTGACGCTGGATTACACGGCCGACAACGGCCCGGTGCTAGCTGCCAAGCTGCAGGCCCTGTTTGGCTGGACTGAAACACCGACGGTGGCGGGCGGCCGGGTGCCCGTGGTAACCCACCTCCTGTCCCCGGCCCAGCGCCCGCTGGCCGTCACGGCAGATCTCGCCAGCTTCTGGCAGAACGCCTATCCACAGGTACGAAAAGAACTCCGGGGCCGCTACCCGAAACACCCCTGGCCGGAAGATCCGCTTACGGCCCAGGCTCAGCAGGGAACGAAAAAACGCCCTGCTCGCTGATTCGTCCACTGATCAGCTGCACCGGAACAGGCTCAAAATAGAGGTTGCGAACGGTAATGTGCTGGCCGGCCGGTGCACCGAGTTGGTTCGCCGCCATTTCTTCCAGTGTGACTTCATCGTGTGGCGCCGTGCTGTCCTTGAAGCTGTCTGCCAGCACCCAGAGCGGTTTTGCCTCGGCCCTGGCCAGCAAGGCCAGCGGATAACTGCCCGCCTTGTTGAGAAAGTGGCCATCGGCCAGCCAGGTGTCACAGCCGCACAGCACTAAGTCCGCCTTCGGAACGAACAGCCCCATCTGGGCATCGGTGATCACCGTCACCGGCACGCCCAGTTCATCCAGTTCACGGGCCAGGGTAAAGCCCTCGTTACCGGGACTACCCTGGGTACAGATTACCGAGAAGTTGCGGCCCTGCTGTACCAGTAAACGGAACACTGCCAGTACCTGGGAGCTACGGCTGTGAGTGAAAATTCTGGCCCGCTCCGGAATCCGTGTCGTGGCGATTTCCGCCACACGTTGGTTGGCGGAGGCAATCTGCTCGAGAACCGAGTCCACCACTGGCAGCGCCTGTTCAGCCGCAGAAGCACCGTCCTGGCTGCCTATTAGGCTCTGACGCACCCGTTCAATGGCATTGGCCAGCGGCACCATGCTGGGACGGGCTCCGGCAAGATCGTTAAGCAGTTTTTTGAGAGTATCCGGGGATACTTCACCCGCGGCCAGCCATTGGCGCAACAGCGTCAGTGCTCTGGTTGCCAGCTGGGCGGCACCGGATTGGTTATCGGTACGTACGGTTTCGACAATCTTGCGGGCCGGGAAATCGGGTTCGGGGGTGCCCATGGCTGGCTCCGGTTAGTCAGCGAGTAATAACCGGAGCTTAGCAGCCCGTGGCCGTTACCGGATGATGGACCGGCTCTTTTCCAGATACACCGCGCCTTGCTCTTTCACGGTATCCGGGGCTGCGTGCTCGGAAGCCTTGTGTACTTTCTCCAGCCGCTCGGCAATGTCTTCCAGCTCATGGTCCAGTTTGCCCAGGGCATTTTCCAGAGTGTAGGTGAGCTGATGGACTTCGTTCATCGCCTCTGGTGTCAGATCACCGGCCAACACCTGCTCAAGCCGGTTGTTGTACTCGGAGAAATTGGCCACCGCCTGTTCCAGGGTTTTCGAGGGTTCGCCTTTGTAGTGATCGTACTCATCATCGGCGAAGGCCGGAAGGGTGAACAGCAGGCTGGCAGCGGCCAGCATCAGGTGTTTTGTCATGGTCAGTTCCTCATTAGTGATAACTAATGCGAATTATTGTCAGTATCATTAACTGTGACCATGAGATCGGTCAATTTACGCATAAAATAACCCTTGCCAGGGTTCCAAAGCTGGATAAAATGCAGCCAATTTTCACTCTGTGCGGCTGTCACCATGCACCTTGTCTCATTCAACGTGTTCCGTACCCTTGGCTTTCCCGACACCACTGTACTGAAGCCCGAGCATTTCCTTCGCCACAAGCCGCTGCTGCAGGAGGCGGACTGGGTGCTGTTCCCGGAATACTGGCAGATCAACGCCCTGGTGCATGGCTTGAAGTGCCGGGTGTTCCCCAGTATCGCCAGTTATCGCATTGGTCACGATAAAGTGGAAATGACCCGCGCCTTTCAGGCCGTGGCGCCGGAACACACACCCTGGACCTTGATTGAAGCCAATGGTCCACAGGAACGTGACATGCTGTGGGACACCATGGCCCTGCCTTTCGTGGCCAAACTACCCAAGGCCAGCATGGGCGAAGGTGTGTGGTTGATCGAGTCCCGGGCCGACTGGCTTAAGTATTGTGATCGCACAGATGTTCTCTACGTGCAGGAATACCTTCCGATTGACCGGGATGTGCGGGTGGTTGTGGTGGGTGATCGAGTGGTGACCGCCTACTGGCGTACCCAGGCGGAGCAGGGGTTCTACAACAACGTCGCCAGGGGTGGCCAGATTGTGACTGGCGATGTGCCAGCGGCGGCTACCGATCTGGCCCTGCGCCTGGCCCGGGAACTGGAAGTAGACCATGCCGGTTTTGATATCGCCCTGGTGGAAGGCTATCCCTATGTGCTGGAATTCAACCGTCTGTTCGGCAATCAGGGCCTGGGTCAGGGCAGTGACCTGAAAGACGCCATACTGGATTATCTGCAGCGCCAGAGCCGGCCCCAGGACCCGGATGGCCCCACTGAGCCAACGCCGTTGTGGCCAGTAGCGGTGTGACACAAAATGCTGTGCCATAGGTCCGGTTTCGGTCGCCGGATTTATGGGTATATATGCGCATTTGCGGTGATCGGAAAAAGGCCCGATGATCGCGCCATTCACGGGTAACACAGCCAGTCTGTGCTACCCTTTTTTATGCCCGTTTACCCTGTGGAGGGACACACCACCCATGATCCAGACGCCTAACGCCGATATCGCCGACTACTACAGTGCCGAGACTTTCAAGCGGATCAAGGACTTTGCCGACGGCAAGGAAACCCCGTTTGTGGTGATCGACACCCAGACCATTGACCGTCAGTACGAAGAGCTGGTGGAAGGGTTTCCTTACGCCAAGGTCTATTATGCGGTGAAGGCCAACCCGGCCCCGCAGATTCTGACCATGCTGCGGGACAAAGGCGCGAATTTTGATATCGCTTCGGTGTATGAACTGGACAAGGTGATGGCCCTGGGTGTGACCGGCGACCGCATCAGTTACGGCAACACCATCAAGAAGGCGAAGGACATTCGCACCTTTTACGAAAAGGGTGTGCGCCTGTATGCCACGGATTCCGAGGCAGACCTGCGCAACATTGCCAAGGCTGCCCCGGGCTCAAAAGTGTATGTGCGTATTCTGACTGAAGGCACCCTGACCGCCGACTGGCCGTTGTCCCGCAAGTTTGGCTGCCAGACCGATATGGCCATGGATCTGCTGATCCTGGCTCGTGATCTGGGCCTGGTGCCCTATGGTGTGTCGTTCCACGTCGGTTCCCAGCAGCGCGAAATCGGTGCCTGGGACGCCGCCCTGAACAAGGTAAAGGTGATTTTCGAGCGCCTTAAGGAAGAAGACGGCATTGAGCTGAAGATGATCAACATGGGCGGTGGTTTCCCGGCCAACTACATTACACGGACCAATGAACTGGGGGTGTATGCGGAGGAGATTGCCCGTTTCCTGCACGAGGACTTTGGTGACGACCTGCCCGAGATCATCATCGAGCCGGGGCGATCGCTGATTTCCAATGCCGGTGTGTTGGTCAGCGAGGTCGTGCTGATTTCACGAAAATCCCGTACCGCCCTGCACCGCTGGGTGTTCACCGATGTCGGCAAGTTTTCCGGGCTGATCGAGACCCTGGACGAGTCCATCAAGTTTCCGATCTGGACCGAGAAGAGCGGTGAAGGTGAGGATTGTGTGATCGCCGGGCCGACCTGTGACAGTGCCGATATCATGTACGAGCATCACAAGTACCCGCTGCCGCTGAATCTGGCGATCGGAGACCGGATGTACTGGCTGTCGACCGGGGCCTATACCACCACCTACAGCGCCATTGAATTCAACGGGTTTCCTCCGTTGAAGGACTACTATATCTGACCGTGAGTTAGTGCAGTATTTCAGGAAGGATCAGCTTTCGGGCTGATCCTTTTTTCGTTTCAGGTCCAGGGTAAACGCCAGAGGCAACACCAGCAGGCTGTAGGCCACCATGGTCATCACTGCATGACGGGTGTCGCCGGTCCAGTCGGCGAGCAGGCCGCCGAGCATGGGTACCGAGAAGGCCATGGTATAGCCCACCAGGAAGGTGCCGGCAGACAGCCGTCCGGTTTCGGCGGAGTTCACCAGTAATGGCGGCAGCGCCACTAGCAGGATCAGCAGAATGCCGGCCACGAAACTCATCAGCGTGGCGCTGGCAATGAACCACCAGCCTTCGAGCACCAGAGTGCCGGCGGTACCGGCAATGCTGAGAACTGCCATGACGACAATGAAGGTACGGCGGCCGACCCAGGCCCGTGCCATTTTCAGCATCACCAGGGACGCAAAGACTTGGGCGATGTTGTACCAGAACAGGGCCTCGGACAGCATGCCGATACGCCCCTGTTGTTCCAGCAGGTTACCCATGTAGGCGTTGAGGCCGAAGAACATGGAGCCGGAAAGCCCCAGCAGCAGGCCCAGGCGCAAGGTGAGCGGGTTTTTCCAGTCGGGCAGCCAGGCGGCTTTGCGTGCGGGCCGGGCCAGGTCCCGTTTGGGCAGAAACAGGGCGGCGGCCACCAGCAGTGCCGGCAGCGACCAGGCCAGCATGGTGGCGCGCCAGCTGTTGTCCAGCAAAGGCATGAGAACCGGCAGGGTAATACCGGCACCGATGAATTCGCCCATGAGCATGCCGTTCATGTATATGGCCGAGCCCAGGGCAATGTGGTGGGGTTCCAGCCAGCGCGGCAGCAGGGCTGGCAGTGCCGGTTGCATCATCGCCACACCCAGGCCCATGACGGCGCTGGCTATCATCAGGGTGAAGGTGTCCGGTACCAGACCACGGCCGGCTGAGCCGATCACCATGATCACCATGGCCAGCGCCAGGGTGTTTCTAGGGCCAATGCGGGAGATGGCCAGTGAACCAGGCATGGCGCCAATGGCCAGCATCAGGATGGGCAGTGTGGTCAGGGCGCCGGTCAATGCCTGGGTCAGGGCCAGCTCATCACCAATGAAGGGCGCCAGCGGCGGGGCCACCAGCACAGGTATACGCAGGTAAACACCGGCCAGCCAAAGCAACACCGCCACCGGCAGCAATCGGGCTGGCGGTGGCGGTGTGGTCGCGGCGGTTTGAAATGCCACGGCGGAGCGAATCAGTCTTCGCTGGTATCCGGCAGGTAAGCACCGTCTTCGTCGTGCACTTCCCGGCCGGTCACCGGCGGGTTGAAGGCGCAGATCAGGCGCATGTCTTCAGTGCCGCCGTACAGGGTGTGACGGTCGTGCTTGTCGAGGGCGTACAGAGTGCCATCGGTGATTTCGTGCACTTCGCCGGTGGCGAGATCCTTGATGCGGCCGTTACCCGCCACGCAGTAAACCGCTTCCAGGTGGTGCTTGTACCAGAAGGTGTGCTCGGAACCGGCCTTGATAATGGTTTCGTGGAAGGAGAAGCCCATGCCATCCTTCTTCAGCAACAGGCGGCGGCTGGTCCACTGCTTGTCGCTGACTTCACGCTCGGTACCGATAATGTCTTGCACTCGTACGATTTTCATTCGCATTCCTCATTTTGTGATGGAATAGCCATACAGTATAAACATGCGGCTCAGGCTCGATTCAACCGCCAGTCGTCGTAAGCGGCCATGGCGCGCTCGATGGCGGCGGCAAAATGTTCCCGCTGCTGATGGGCCAAAGGCCGCTGTTTCCGGCACCGATCAAAGGCTTTCTGGATTTCCCGTCGACTGGTTTTGTCGAGCTGGTCCAGCCAGTGGTGGTCGGCCGGTTCCAACTCCAGCAGGTCTCGCCCGGCGTGGTTCCGCTGGCTGATATGCCACCAGTGATCCACCGCCCGCCCTAACACAACATAGCCGAACTGGCTGTCCTGTACAGGCCCGAAGCTGGCGGTTTTCAGGCCGTCCTTCATGGGCCCGATGCTCAGTGCCGGCAAAACCAGGCGATCGCCATAGAAGTAACTGCCGGCAGCGCCAATCAGCCCCCCGAGCAGGGCGCCAGTGCCCAGCGACGAGCCAAACGTTACGGCATCAATGCCGGCACCACTCACCGCTCCGGCGCCAAAGCCCGCGGTGGCCAGATAGCGCTTGCTTACCGCCCAGTGTTTGCGGGTGTCCTCGGAAAACAGATCGTGCTGGCTGTGCCACTGCAGTTCCGCTTCCTGGCGCCGGATGCGCTGATGCTGGTACAGGTGCTCGATGTCGATCCTGAGGGTCTGTTCCCGCTGGCGTTGGTGCCGGTACCAGCGATCCCGCAGGGTCTCGGCGAGGCTGGCATCGCTGGTTTCGGCGATCTGGTTGAGCGTTAGTGTGCGTCGTTCCTGGTAGGACATCAGGTCTTCCAGGGCTCTGGCAAACAGGCCCGCCGCCTGGAGCCGGCGCTGGCGGCGCTGTTCGGACAGGAACCGGGTGGCCCGTTCCAGCGGTGCTTCCCAGTCCGGTTCCAGCTGGCCGAAAGCCCGTAACAGGCTCAGATGTTGCTCAAACGGGGCGCGAACAGCGTCGAACTTGCGGACAACCTGAAAGAACTGGCCCAGTGCGGCCTGCCAGGTGTTACTGTAATCGTCCTCACCGATACTGTTGATCAGCGCCAGGCTCGGACGCCCGGTCCAGCGCAGAATGGTCATCTCCGCCTCGTGCTCGGCACTGTAGGGAACCGAGCCATCCACCACGTAGATGATCCCGGCGCCTTCCACGATCGGTGCCAGCAACTCACATTCATCGACAAACCGGTCGTCGCCCCGGTGCTGGAGCACAAAAGCCCGCACGGTTTCCGGGTGATCCGAGGCGGAAATGCTGTGGGCTTCCAGCCACTGCAACACACGCCTTGGGCGCTGGAAGCCCGGGGTATCCACCAGGGTGTAGAGTTTCCGGCCGTCAACGGTCAGCGGATAATCCTGCCGGGCCCGGGTGGTACCGGGTTCCAGGGCAATGGCGATGGCATCGTTCTGGGACAGGGTGGCGACGACACTGGATTTGCCCTTGTTAGGGTGGCCGACCACGGCGAATACCGGAGCTTTGGTCATGGCTGTGCCCTCCCGGCCAGATAGGGGTTGGGCTCGCTGGTCGGTGGCAAGGCCACCGAAGCAAAGCCCGGAGCCAGGCGTTCTGTAAACCGAAGCCAGGGCTGAACCAGGTGGGCCTGCGGTGGCTGGTTCGGATCGCTTGCCAGCGGAAGCAGGGTTACCCGGCTATTCGAGGGCCAGCGCTCCCGGGCGGTCTCCAGAAAATCGTGCAGCTCGCCGGTGGGCGGCTCCCAACTGCGGGTGACGACAATGACTGCCGGATGTTCCTGGCCGGCCAGATGGACGCTTACTTGTGCCAGTACGTCTTCATCCTGGGCCAGACTGGCCCGGCCTCCGGCCCGGAAAATTCGGCAATCCGGTGCCTGCAGGCGTTGGGGCAACTCCGGTTCGCCGGCACCGGCCCAGCAGATCATCAGCGGGGTGTCCGGCAGTTGGTCTGGCTGGGCCCGGGTGCGGGTGTCTGGCAGGTCGGCAGCATCGTTGTGGCTGCTACCGGTATCCAGGGTGGCGGTTTCCATCCGGTATAACAGAGCCTTCATGCCGGGATGGCCGGCCAGCAGCCGAGTGGCACGACGGCGTAGCAGGCTTTGGCTGAGAACCAGCAACAGCACGCGCGGTATCACCGTCCAGGTCAGCCATAACATAACCACGAAGGGCCACCACTGGCCCCAGCGTGAAGGCTCGACTCCGGTTGTGACAGGAGCGGCGCGAAAGAACCGGGTTACTTCCACCAGCTCCAGGGATGGCACGGCGGAAGGCCACAACCAGGACCAGGGCGCCGCCAGGGCGCTGACCAAATGGTGGTAGCCGGAAGCGGCGGTATCCAGAGTGGTGCTCCAGCCAAAGGCCAGGTCCTGGACCACCACCATGATCAGCAGCGTGGCCAGGCCGGCAAGACCAAAAGCAACGCCGCCGGCGTGGGCCGCCCGCGCCATCAGTAGTGGCTGGAGCCGGGCCCGGGTCGGGCTGGCGTGGTCCAGGTGCAGACGTTTCAGCAACCAGCGCCAGGGTTGCCAGCCGACTATGGCCTGTACCGTGGTGGCCAGTGCCAGCAGCAACTGGAACAGCACAAAGGTCAGAATCACGGTGATGTTGATGCGCTGGCCGCTGTCATAGAACAGTAGACCCAGCATGGTCACGATGCCCATCAGGCAACCGGCACCTGTGAAGCCGCTGGTTGCCCGGCGCCAGAGTTTCAGTTCCCGACGGCCAGCCGTCATGGTGCCGCCGGGGCCGGACAGTCGATCCATGTGTGCCAGCCAGCGCGAAGGGCTGGGCTTTATTCCCTGCTGTTCGCAGTCCAGAGCAAAGCGCCGATCCCGGCGGTGGAGAAAGGCGGGGGGCTGATCCCTGTCCCGCTGGATGCGGTCGTCAAAATCCAGCAGCAGACGAAGGGGGTTCGGGCTCATTCAGTGTCCTGATGCAAGTTCGGTCGTGGGTGCTTTGCTGTTAGCATATAGGCAATTACGATCCTGATACCAGCCAATGGACGCGCCATGCCCCATCACCTGATGAATCTGCGCCATGTACCCGACGACGAGGCCGACGAGATCCGGGCTCTGTTTGAGGAGCATGGGGTGCGCTACTACGAGACCCCGCCCAGCCGCTGGGGCATCAGCATGGGCGGCTTCTGGGTTCACGATGCGGAGGAGGCGGCCCGCGCGAAGGCGTTGCTGGATGAGTATCAGCGCCAGCGTTTCGAGAGGCAGCGCCAGGCCTATGAGCAAGGCCTGGCCCGCGGCGAAATCGGTGGTATCGGCTCCATGTTTCGACGCTATCCGCTGCGGACTCTGGCGGCCTGCCTGGCCATCGCTGCAATTGCGGCAATCAGCTTGCTGCCCTTTGTCCGAATAGGCTAGTTTCGCTGCCCGTTGTCTGGTTTTTCAGACAGTGTTCGGTCTGCCGGACAGTCTGCGGCCAGCGGCGGTCCTGCATGCGTGCCATGCCATTGCACGCGCAACCGCTGTCCGGAATTCCGGAATAGCCCCCTCTCAAGTGCCAGTAATTTTTGATTTTTCTAAATATATTCATGGTCTTGTCCGGTTGGCACAGGATCCGCATGGGCCGTGGCGCCCATGGGGCCGATTCAACAACAACAAACAAGGACCGACCATGAAACGAATGATGCTCTGCACCCTGATAGGTGCTGCCACGGTAACGCTCACTGCCTGCAAGAAGGACGAGGTGTTCAACTCCTTGCCTGATTTCCTGGTGAGCGATGTCCAGCAGTTTGCTTACGATGGCAATACCGATGATCTTCTTACCGCTGGCCTGGGGCCGGAGGGGCTGGCCAGTGCCACACCACCGGCGTTTGTCGATGCCCTGAATCCGACACCGGCGGAGTTGCGCCGGCTGGCCATCTACAACAATTACCGGGCACTGGTGGATACCGCTCCCGGCGGAGGTTATGGCAGCCTGTTTGGCCCGGCCGTGGGTAACGCCAGTGGCCGAATTCCGGGCCAGGAATTCATTGCCCTGATGCAGGTGCCGGGCGCCACTGTGCCGGTGACGGTAATGGCCCAGGTGCCCGACAGCTTTGATCCGGATTTTCCGTGCATGGTAACCGCGCCCTCCTCGGGTTCCCGCGGGATCTACGGCGCCATTGGCACCGCCGGGGAGTGGGGCCTGAAAAAGGGCTGCGCAGTGGTTTATACCGATAAAGGCACCGGTACCGGCGCCCATAACCTCGCCACAAACACCGCCCAGTCCGTGAACGGAACACTCACCATGGAACCTGAAGAAGCCTTGTTCCGGGCAGATCTGGACGCTCAGAGCCGGGATGATTTCAATAGCCAGTGGCCGGATCGCTTCGCCTGGAAACACGCCCATTCCAAACAGAACCCGGAGGCAGACTGGGGCCGGCATGTGTTGCAATCCATTGAGTTCGGCTTCTATGTGCTGAACACACTCCATGGCCGGGAACTGGGTAATGGTGAAACTCTCCGGACCATCAACCCGAGGAACACCCTGGTGATTGCCTCCAGTGTTTCCAACGGCGGCGGAGCCTCGGTGCGGGCGGCGGAACAGGACGAGAAAGGCCTGATTGATGGTGTGGCGGTGTCTGAGCCCAATGTGAATCCGGTTGTGGACCGGAGTTTCAGCATTCGTCAGGGCAATGGCCCTGCACTGACGGAACACAGCCGCAGCCTGCTGGATTACACCACCGCGCTGGCGGTGTACCAGGGTTGTGCCAACCAGGCCCCCGGCATCCGCGATCTTGCCCCCCTGAACGGCGTGTTCAATCCGCCGGTGACTGGCCAGAACATCTGCCATTCCCTGTTCAACAAGGGGCTGGTGTCGGGTGCTACTCAGGATGACTGGGCCCTCGATGCGCAACGGATCCTGAACGAGGACTTCGGGGTGCAGCCGGAGCAGAACCTGCTGGCGCCGGTGCATTTTGGCCTGGCGGTCGCCCAGAGCATTGCCATGACCTACGCCAATGCCTACGGCCGCGCGGGTGTTGAAGATCGGGTGTGTGGCCTGAGCCTGGCGGCGACCGGCAGTGCCGGTGCGGTGGTGCCACTGGCGCCTGCGGCCGAGGCGGCGCTGTTTGCAGCGAGTAACGGCATTCCGCCCTCTGCCGGTGTCAATCTGGTCTACGACAATGCCGAGGGCCAGCCCACGAACCTCGCCGTTAGCGCTTCGCCCAGTTCCAGCCAGGTGGATTACGGTCTGGACGCCCTGTTGTGCCTCAGAAGTCTTGCCGAAGGCAGGGATGTGGTTACCGGCGAGCCCCTCGAGGGCGCCCAGGCCGAGCTGCACGAAGCCATTAGCCGCGGCATTTCAGCGGTGCGGGCCAGCGGAGACCTGCAGCGCAAGCCGACGGTGTTTGTCACCGGACGGGCCGATGCCATCCTGCCCATTAACCACACCTCCCGACCCTATGTCGGCCTGAACCAGGCAGTGGAAGGCCGGCACAGCAATCTGCGTTATTACGAAATCCTCAACGCCCATCACCTGGACGTGCTCAACGGCTTTCCGGGCATCGGTGACCGCTATGTGCCGTTGCATCACTACTACTTCCAGGCGCTGGATCTGGTGTGGGCCCATCTCACCGACAAGCAGCCGCTGCCGCCCAGTCAGGTGGTGCGCACGGTGCCCCGGGGCAGCCTGACCACGCCCCTGACCCTGGCGAACCTGCCGCCCATTCAATCCGAACCGGCGGAAGCGGACCGGATTGTCTTCACCGGTAACCAGTTGCAGATCCCGGACTGATTACCGACGGTTGAAATGCCACCTTTGGAGGTTTGCCCCCGCACAGGGGGCTTCCTATACTCCCGTGACGGCGTCCGGAAATCCGGACGCCCAAGGATTGCCCATGAAACCATCCCTACCCGTGAGCACGCGGACTATGAGCGAGTTGTTTACCAACAAGAACAAGAGCGGCCTGACCCGTGATCTGATCGAAGCCCTGTTCCCGATGTTTGAGGAAGCCAGCGCCGGTGCCATTGCGGTTGACCGGGATGCCAATATCACCTGGATCAACAGCAGTTATTCTCAGCTGCTGGGTCTGGTGGACCCCTCCCACGCCATTGGCAAACCGGTACGAAAGGTGATTCCGCAGACCCGCATGCCCGAGGTGGTGGAAACCGGGAAGCCCCTGCTGCTGGACATCATGGAACACAATAAGCAGCAACTGGTGGTGACGCGGCTGCCGTATTACGACGACCAGGGCGGTATTGTCGGTGCCGTGGCTTTCGTGCTTTACGACGATCTGCAACCGCTGACGCCGCTGGTGTCCAAATACCGGCGCCTGCACCGGGATCTGGCGGCGGCCCGCAAGGCACTGGCGAAGAAAAGTCGGGGCACCCGCTACAGTCTGGGTGATTTTGTCGGTGGCAGTCCGGCGGCCCTCGAAGTGAAACGCCGGGCGCGACTGGCGGCAGGCCGGGACATGCCGGTGCTGCTGCTGGGGGAGACCGGCACTGGCAAAGAGGTGCTGGCCCAGGCTATCCATGCGGTGTCTCCCAGGGCAGATAAGCCCTTTGTTGGTGTGAACGTGGCGGCGGTGCCGGAAAACCTGCTGGAGGCGGAGTTCTTCGGTGTCGCCCCGGGCGCTTACACCGGCGCCGACCGGCGTACCCGGGAGGGCAAGTTCCAGCTTGCCAACGGGGGCACGCTGTTTCTGGATGAGGTGGGGGATATGCCGCTGCCTTTGCAGGCCAAGCTGTTGCGGGCATTGCAGGAAGGCGAGATCGAGGCCCTGGGCTCGAACAAAGTAACGACGGTGGATGTGCGGGTGATTGCTGCCACCAGTCGCAACCTGGAGGCCATGATTGCCGAAGGCAGCTTTCGTTCAGATCTCTATTACCGGCTGAATGTGCTGGAGATCAATATCCCGCCCCTGCGGGACCGATTGGCCGATCTGGGCGTGCTGTGTGAAGCCCTGCTGGGTGAAATCTGTGAGGGCCAGGACATGCGTGGCGAAATTACCGATGCCGGCGTCGCGGCCCTGGGCAGTTACGACTGGCCGGGCAACATCCGGGAATTGCGCAACGTGCTGGAGCGGGCCCTGACCATGAGCGAAGACGGTGACCTGCTGGATGCCGATGCCATCTTCAAAGTATTACCCCGTGCTGGCCAGCGTCTGGTCTCTCCGGTTCCCGCCCGCTCTGTGCGGCCGCTGGCCCGCATTGTGGCTGAGGCCGAAGCCCAGGCCATTGAAGAGGCCCTGGTGACCTGCCGTGGCAACCGGACCAAGGCCGCCCGGCTGCTGGGGATTTCCCGTTCCGTGCTCTACGAGAAGTTGGCCAGATTGTCCTGATTTCCGGACGGCTGTCCCGTTATCCGTACAATCACCCAAGACTATTGTCGATGAGTGTCCGGATTGCCGGACATCTGCCTTGGCTCCAGAACTGCCGAAAATATCTATCCGTATGAAATAAAAGGCATTATCGGCTGTGGCACGGTGTCTGCTATAACCTGTTTGCAGGACGTCAGAACAACGTAAGAAAACAAAGCTGGCGCAAACTCGTTGGACCCGACCCAAAGTCAGCTATGGTTTCCTGCGTTGTCTGATCAATTTCAGACGTAGCCCGCCGGCAAGAACCGGTGGCTGTACGACAACAACAAAAAGGATCCATTTCATGTCGATCAAGCATAAGCTTTCAAAACTGGCCTACGGTATTAGCGCTGCTGCTGTCATCACCGGTGGCTTGGCCAGCGCAGATGCCGTGGCTGCAGAGAAGGTTCGCTGGCAGGTTCCCTTGGCGTTTCCATCCCATCTGGTGGGTCTGACTACACCGGTCAAGCACCTTACCGAGAATCTCAAGAGTATCTCCGGTGGCGATATCCAGCTGCGTTATTACGAGCCGGGCGAACTGGTGCCGCCGTTCGAAATCATGGACGCCGTTGGCAGTGGCAAATACCCCGCCGGTTACACCTGGGTCGGCTATGACCAGGGCACCATTGCTTCGTTGCCGCTGTATTCCGGTGCACCTTTCAACATGGAGCCACCGGCGTATCTGGCCTGGTACTACGAGGGCGATGGCCGCGAGCTGCTGGAAGAAATCTACGCGGAACGCAACATCCACCCGATGCTGTGCTCCATCATCGGGCCGGAAGGCGCTGGCTGGTTCGCGCAGCCCATCGAGGGCATGGACGACTTTGACGGCCTGAAGATCCGCTTTGCCGGCATTGGCGGCAAGGTCCTGGAGAAGCTGGGCGCATCGGTAACCATGGTGCCGGGTGGCGAGATCTACCAGGCCCTGGAGCGCAAGACCATTGATGCCACCGAGTTCTCCCAGCCGGCCATCGACAAGATGCTGGGCCTGGATCAGATCATCAAGAACTACATCATGCCTGGCTGGCACCAGACCCTGACCACCTCTCACCTGCTGGTCAACAAGGACACTTGGGACAAGCTGGAGCCACAAACCCGTGCCCTCATCGAAATGGGCTGTGAGTCGGCCACGCTCAAGGGCTTTGCCGAAAGCGAGTGGGCCCAGCCAACCGCCCTGCGTGACTATGAGAAGGAAGGTGTGACCGCCCAGACCCTGCCAGAGCCTGTCCTGCGAGAGCTGCAGAAGGTCACCAACGAAGTACTGGACGAAATCGCCGCCAAGGACGAAATGTTCAAGCGCGTTCTCACCAGCCAGCGTGAGTTCATGGAACATCACTCCATCTGGCACTCCAAGGGCTACCTGCCCCGGGATTTCTACCAGTACGACTGATCAGCGGATGATGATCATGGCAGGCGGCGTTGATGCCGCCTGCATTCCCTCTCTGCATCCGGACTATTCGAGGTTGTTGTGACTGATACCAATGTCTCCGGGGGTGAGCAGTCCCCGGCACCGGGCGAGGATTTTCTGCCCACCAATGCTTTGGCCTGGCGACTGGATCGCCTGGTGGTGGCGGTCGGCCGGCTTGCCTCCTGGCTGTGGATCGGCGTACTGGTGGTGGTGCTTATCAACGTGTTTTCACGATACGTGCTGTCCCAGGGCTCCATTGCACTGGAAGAGCTGTCCTGGCACCTGTTCGGCACTGCCACCATGCTGACCCTGGGCTACGCCGTAGTGCGTGATGACCATGTGCGGGTCGACGTGCTGAAAGAAAAGTTCCCGCCCAGGGCCCAGGCCGTCATTGAATTGCTGGGTATTGCCCTGCTTGCGCTGCCGGTGATCTACCTGATGGTGGAAGTGCTGGTGCCCTACGCCTGGAAGGCGTGGATCTATGAGGAGCGCTCCCAGGCGCCGAGCGGTCTGCCGTACCGATTCATTTTCAAGAGCATGCTGCCGCTAGGGCTGATCTTCGTGATGATTGCGTTGTTCTCCCGATTCCTGCGTTGCACCACGTACCTGTTCGGGTTTCCCCGGGCCGTAACTCCCCCAGCCGACGATCGCCGGTCCACCGGCCATCCTAATCCCTGAATCACGAGGCAGACGTCATGGGTGTAGAAGCGATTCTTGTTATCGCCATGTTCGCCAGCTTCATGGTGCTCCTGCTGCTGGGGTTCCCGGTAGCCTGGTCACTGGCGGGTATTGGTCTTGTGTTCGCCATTGTCGGACACGTGATGGTGGAGTATTTCGACTCCCCGCTCTGGTTTACCTGGCAAGGCACCATGGGGGTGCTGGATGCCAGAATCTACGGCATTGTCGCCAATGAATTGATGGTGGCGCTGCCGATGTTCATTTTCATGGGCATCATGCTGGACCGCTCCGGCATTGCCGAGAAACTGATGCACAGCCTGGTGCGGGTGCTTGGCCCGCTGCGTGGCGGTTATGCCATCACCGTGGTGATTGTCGGCGTGCTGCTGGCCGCCTCCACCGGTATTGTCGGGGCCTCCGTGGTATTGCTGGGCATGTTGTCCCTGGGGCCGATGATGCAGGCCAACTACAACAAATCCCTGGCGGTAGGCACGGCCTGTTCCGTGGGCACTCTGGGTATCCTGGTGCCGCCTAGCATCATGCTGGTGCTGATGGCGGATCGCCTGGGCACCTCGGATGCCTCGGTTGGCAAGCTGTTCATGGGCGCGCTGATTCCGGGCATCATGCTCGGGGCCATGTACATCCTGTACATTCTCATAGCGTCGTTCCTGAAAAAAGACCTGGCGCCCGCGCCGAAGAACCGGCAGCCGCTGGACGCCCGGGCCTGGCTGGATGTGCTGAGAGCGGTGCTGCCACCGATGGCCCTGATCATTGCGGTACTGGGTTCGATTTTCTTCGGCATTGCCACTACCACAGAAGCCTCGGCGGTGGGTGCCGGTGGCGCCATGTTGATGGCCTTTGTCAGCAAGCGGCTGGACATGGCCACCCTGAAAGAATCCCTGTACCAGACCAGCCGCACCTCGGCCTTTATCTTCGGCATCTTTATCGGTGCCACGGTGTTTGCGTCGGTGCTGCGTGGCCTGGGTGGTGACGAGGTGATTGAAAGCGCCATTACCGGGCTGCCTTTCGGTACCACCGGGGTCCTGCTGACGGTGCTGTTCATCACCTTCCTGCTCGGTTTCTTCCTGGACTGGGTGGAAATCACCCTGATCATCCTGCCGCTGGTGGCGCCGGTGCTGTTCAAGATGGGCGTGGAGCCGGTGTGGTTTGCCATCATGTTCGCCATCTGCCTGCAGACCTCGTTCCTGACGCCACCGGTGGGTTTCTCACTGTTCTACATCAAGGGCGTGTGCCCGCCGGGCATCACCACACGGCATATCTATCTGGGCGTGCTTCCGTTTATTGCCCTGCAGTTGCTGGCGTTGGTCCTGGTGTTCTGGTTTGAGCCGCTGGCTACCTGGCTGCCCAACGAGGTATACGGAGGGGGCTGACCGGCCCTCTCTCCGGATTCCAATAACAATTCCAATCCTGAAAGGAGACTGTGACCATGCGTCTTCACAATCAAGTTGCCCTGATTACCGGCGCTGGCCGGGGCATTGGCCGCGCCATTGCTGAACATTACGCCCGTGAAGGGGCCCGGGTGGCGGTGGCAGACCTGACCCTCGAAAGTGCCGCCGACACCGTGGCTGCCATTGAACAGGCCGGCGGCACGGCCCTGGCCCTGGCCATGGATGTCACCGACGAACAGGCGGTCGACCAGGGCGTGGCCAGCATTGTTGAACAATGGGGCAGGCTTGATGTTGCCCTGGCCAATGCCGGTATCCAGCACATCGACCCGGTGCACAAGCTGGCCTACGCCGACTGGAGCAAGGTGATGAACGTGCACCTGGACGGTGCCTTCCTGGTGACCCGGGCGGCCCTGCGCCAGATGTACGCCCAAGGTGGGGGTACTATGCTCTATATGGGCTCGGTACACTCGGTGGAAGCGTCGCCCCTGAAAGCGCCCTACGTCGCCGCCAAGCACGGCATGCTGGGCCTGTGCCGGGCGGTGGCGAAAGAAGGTGCGGAGCACGGGGTGCGCAGCAACATTATCTGCCCCGGCTTTGTACGGACACCGCTGGTGGACAAGCAGATACCGGAGCAGGCCAAAGAGCTGGGCATTTCCGAAGAAGAAGTGATCAGCAAGGTCATGCTCAAGAACACCGTGGACGGGAAGTTCACCACCCTGGAAGACGTATCAGAACTGGCGGTGCATCTGGCAGCCTTCCCGTCCGCTGCCCTGACCGGCCAGTCGATCGTGGTCAGCCACGGCTGGCATATGCAGTAATTTTCTGGAGAGACGGATGAGCAACACAGAACAATCACCGGTTGTCTGGACCCCGGACCAGGACACCCTCACCCGTTCCCGCATGGGCCAGTTCACGGCCTGGCTGGAGCAACAGGGCTTTGGCCCCTTTGATGATTACCACGCCCTGCACCAGTGGTCGATTACCGAACTGGACACCTTCTGGCAGAAAGTCTGGGACTACTGCGGCCTGGTCTGCGAGACACCGGCCAAACGGGTACTTGGCAACCGGGAAATGCCCGGGGCGGAATGGTTCCCGGGCATGAAGCTGAATTTTGCCGCCAACCTGCTGCGGCTGGCGGACGGCGATCATTCTGACAAAGAAGCCGTGGTGGCCTACTGCGAAACCCGCCCGGTACTGCGCAAGACCTACGCCGAACTGAAAGCCGACGCCGGCGCTCTGGAAGCCTTCCTGCGCAGCAAGGGCATTACCAAGGGCGACCGGGTGGCGGGTGTGGTCACCAATGGCTACGAAGCCCTGGTGGGTATGCTGGCGGCTACCAGCCTGGGCGCGATCTGGAGCTCCGCGTCACCGGACTTCGGCATCGGCGCCATCAACGACCGCTTCGGCCAGATCGAGCCCTCAGCCCTGATTGTGGTCAACGGCTACGGTTATGGCGGCAAAGTGTTCGCGCGCCAGGACGACTTTGCCGAGCTGATCGCGGGCCTGCCCTCCCTGAAGGTGGTGGTCAGCATTGCCCAACTGCCCGATGAAGCACCGATCCCCGGCGAACTGGTTACCACCTGGGATGATGCCCTGAAGGTCGGTGAAGGCGAGGCGCCCTCGTTCACCCCGGTTGATCCGGACCATCCGGTGTACATCCTCTATTCTTCCGGCACCACCGGCAAACCCAAGTGCATCGTGCACGGTACTGCCGGCTTGCTGGTTAACCACGCCAAGGAACTGATGCTCCATGGTGATGTTGGCCCGGAAGACCGCTTCCTGTACTTCACCACCTGCGGCTGGATGATGTGGAACTGGCAGGCCTCTGCCCTGATGACCGGCGCCGCCGTGATCACCGTCGACGGCTCCCCGGGTTACCCGAGTCTGAATTTCCTGTGGGAAACCGTAGCGAAAGAACGGGTCACCCACTACGGCACCAGCGCCCGTTTCATCGCCGGCTGCCGCAAAGCTGAACTGCAACCGGCGAAAACCCTGGACCAGAGCCACCTGCGCGTGGTGTTCTCCACCGGCTCCCCGCTGTTGCCGGAAGACTACGACTGGATCTATACCGACGGTGCTCCCAACGTATTGCTGGGCTCCATCGCCGGCGGCACCGACATCTGCGGCTGTTTTGTGGGATCAACACCACTGTTACCGGTGCGAAGAGGTGAAATCCAGTGCCGCTTCCTGGGCGTGGACGCGGTCGCCTACGGCGACGACGGCCAGCCGGTCAGCGAAGGCCGGGGCGAACTGGTCTGCCGCCAGCCACTGCCCTCGATGCCTGTCAGCTTCTGGCAGGACCCGGACGGCGAACGCTACAAAGACGCCTACTTCAACACCTTCCCCGGCGTCTGGGCCCACGGCGACTTCATCGAATTCACCGAACACGGCGGCGCCATCATCTACGGCCGCTCCGACGCCACCCTCAACCCTGGCGGCGTGCGCATCGGCACCGCCGAAATCTACCGTCAGGTGGAAACCGTTGACGCGGTTAAAGACAGCCTCGTGGTCGGACGCCAGATCGACGGCGACGTGGAAGTGGTGCTGTTCGTGGTTCCGGCCGAAGGCCAGAACGTCACCGACGACCTGGTCAAAACCCTGAAAACCCGAATCCGAGAAGGTGCCAGCCCCCGACATGTGCCCAAACACATTGTCGAGGTGCCGGACATTCCCTACACCCGTAGCGGCAAAAAAGTGGAACTCGCGGTGGCCCGGCTGATCAACGGCTCCAGGAAAGCCGACAACCGGGATGCACTGGGCAACCCGGAAGCGCTGGACCGGATTCGGGAACGTTTGGCGCAAGCAGGGTTGTTGCCCGACTGATTCTGGATAAAGGGGAATGTGAAGTGTGCCGATATGGGCTGTTTTGTCGACAAAACAGCCCATATTTGCGAACTCTGCGACGATGAAATTGGACTACCCGTACATCGTTTGGGCGTGGCAGGGGGAGAGCTTTCCAAAACCTTGCGGAGCCATGGATGGCGGAGCAGAGCGTACAGGGAGGTATTCACAGCGTGTTTTGGAAAGCTCTCCCCCTCTCACGCTTACCCCTTACCTGATAAATGTTAGAAAGTTTCGTAAATTCCTGCCATTTCATCGTCCTGTCACGGAAGATCAGGCATTTTAAGTCCGTTCTTATACTAAGATCGTAACCAAAATTTTGTAAAAAATGCTATCTTAGTAGGTCTATCAAAAGTTCCGAATCAGTCACTGGCCCGACCGGACGTTCACAAGACGCCCGACCGCGCCATGACCGTCCTGAACCCACCCAATAGCCTGAGGACGAAAATGACATCATCCAAAGCCAAGATTGTCTACACGTTGACCGACGAGGCTCCCGCCCTCGCCACCCGGTCACTGCTTCCCATCCTGGAAACCTTCGCCAAGCCGGCTGGCATCGATTTCGAAACCAGCGACATCTCTCTCGCGGCGCGTATTCTGGCAGGCTTCCCGGACTACCTTGAGGAAGACCAGCGGGTTCCGGATGCCCTGGCTGAATTGGGTGAGTACACCAAGGATCCGGACGCCAACATCATCAAACTGCCGAACATCTCCGCCTCCATTCCTCAGCTGCGTGCCGCGATCAAAGAACTGAACGAGCAAGGCTACAAGGTGCCCGAGTACAAGGAGCACCCGGAGACCGACGAAGAGAAAGAAATCCACGCCCGTTACAGCAAGGTGCTGGGCAGTGCCGTTAACCCGGTACTGCGTGAAGGTAACTCCGATCGTCGCGCGCCGGCCGCGGTCAAGGCCTTCGCACGTAAGTACCCGCACACCATGGGCGAATGGAGCCCGGCTTCGCGTACCCACGTGGCGCACATGCGCGGTGGTGACTTTTACTCCAGCGAGCAGTCCGTGACCCTGGATAAGGCCACCAACGCCCGCATCGTGTTCGAGAACAAAAAGGGCGAGCAGACCGTTCTGAAATCCGACCTGCCGCTGCAGGAAGGCGAAGTGCTCGACGGCATGTTCATGAGCAAGAAGGCGCTGGTGAAGTTCTTTGAGGACGCCATCGCCGACTGTGAGAACACCGGCGTGATGTTCTCCCTGCACGTGAAAGCCACCATGATGAAAATCTCCCACCCGATCGTGTTCGGTCACGCGGTGAAGGTTTTCTACAAGGAACTGTTCGACAAGTACGGTGAGCTGTTCCAGGAAATCGGTGTTAACCCGAACAACGGCCTGTCGTCCGTGATCGAGAAGATCAAGCAATTGCCGGAATCCAAGCAGGAGCAGATTCAGGAAGACCTGCACGCGTGCTACGAGCACCGTCCGGAAATCGCCATGGTCGATTCTGTTAAAGGGATCACCAACCTGCACGTGCCGAGTGACGTCATTGTCGACGCCTCCATGCCGGCGATGATCCGTAACTCCGGCAAGATGTGGGCCCGTGATGGCAAGCTGAAGGACACCAAGGCGGTGATGCCGGAGTCCACCTACGCCACCATCTACCAGGAAGTGATCAACTTCTGTAAGACCCACGGCGCGTTTGACCCCACCACCATGGGTACCGTTCCGAACGTGGGCCTGATGGCGCAGAAAGCCGAAGAGTACGGCTCTCACGACAAGACCTTCGAAATGAAGGAAGACGGTGTCGTGCGCGTTGTGGCCGAAGACGGCACTGTCCTGACCGAGCACAAGGTTGAGGAAGGCGATATCTGGCGCGCCTGCCAGACCAAGGATCTGCCGATCCGCGACTGGGTCAAGCTGGCGGTTAACCGTTCCCGCTCCAGCGGCATGCCGGCCGTATTCTGGCTGGACGATGAGCGTGCCCACGATGCCCAACTGATCAAGAAGGTCAAAACCTACCTGGCTGAACTGGACACCGAAGGCCTGGACATTCGCATCATGTCTCCGGTTCGCGCCATTCGCTGGACCATGGAGCGTCTGATTCGCGGCCTGGACACCATCTCTGTCACCGGCAACGTGCTGCGTGACTACCTGACCGACCTGTTCCCGATCCTGGAGCTGGGCACCAGCGCCAAGATGCTGTCCATCGTGCCGCTGCTGAACGGCGGTGGTCTGTATGAGACCGGTGCCGGCGGTTCCGCACCCAAGCACGTACAGCAGCTGATTCAGGAAAACCACCTGCGCTGGGATTCCCTGGGTGAGTTCCTGGCCACCGCGGTGTCGCTGGACGAGCTGGGCGAGAAGCAGAACAACGAGCGTGCCCGCCTGCTGGGCCAGACCATGGACAAGGCCACCGAGCGACTGCTGGAAAACAACCAGTCTCCGTCGCGGGTAACCGGCGAGCTGGACAACCGTGGTTCCCACTTCCACCTGGCCCGCTACTGGGCGGAAGAGCTCTCCAAACAGGATGAAGACAAGGAACTGAAAGAATTCTTCACCAAGCTGTCTGCCCAGTTGGAGGAGAACAAGGACAAGATCCTGGAAGAAATGACCGTGGTGCAGGGCCATCCGGCCGATATCGGTGGTTACTACCACCCGCCCATGGAGAAGGTGTGCGAGGTCATGCAGCCGAGCGCCACGTTCAACAAGATCCTGGCCGAGGCACGGGATTCCGTGAAGTAAGGCCAGTGTTTCAGCCGGGCCATGGGCCCGGCATGAATCCCCGAAACCCGGTGCGCTTGAGGCTCACCGGGTTTTTTATTCGTCTGGCTCTTCCTGGTAGCCCTGTCCGGTTTCACCGGCCTTACGTAGCTGAAGCAGCGTCATCGGCGGGCCGATCAACTCGAATACCACCGTAGCGCCAATCACCAGCGGCAGAATGTAGCCAAGCTCCGGCAGCCGTTCGGTGGCCACCAGGGCGAGGCCCAGGGCAACGCCGGCCTGGGGCATCAGGCAGGCGCCGATACGCTGCCGGGTTTCCGGAGCAGAGCCGGCGAGCAGGCCACCCAGATATCCCCCGGCCAGACGGCCGCCAATGCGGGCCAGTACATAGGCCAGGCCAAGCGCACCGAGGGTGGGTAGCGCCAGCCAGTCGAGCTGGTAGCCGGCCATGAAGAAAAACAGTGCCAGGAAGGGCTCGGAAATGCCTTCGATGGAACGGAACGGCCGAACGTGATGTCGGGCTCGGTTCGCCACCACAATGCCCAGGGTCATGCAGGTCAGCAGGTACGACAGGCCAAACCAGCTGGCCAGACCCGCCGCGACAAAGACAAACCCGGCGGATTCCAGCAGCATGGGTTCACCCGGCCGTAGCCGCCCGGTCAGCCAGGCCATGGGAAACCCCAGTACCATACCCAGCAGCACCGAGCCTGCCACTTCCCAGAGCCCGTGCAACATGGCCGTGGGGCCGCTCAGGTCGCCGTTGCCCAGCAAAAGACCGGCCGCCACCAACAGAACACTGAACAGTATGGCGCCCCAGGCATCGTCGATGGCGACCACCTGAAACACCAGACGGGTGAGCGGGCCGTTGGCGCCCGCTTCGCGCAGGACATCCAGGGTTGCTGCCGGTGCGGTGGCGGTGGCAATGCCGCCCAGCAGCAGAGCCGCCGGCAGGTTGCCGGTGACGGCCCAGACCGCCAGGATGACGGCCGCGGCGGTCAGCAACGTGACGGCCAGGCTGACAATCAGCGCTTCTTTTCCCTGCCTGAGATCCCGTGCCGACATCCGTTCACCCAGCAGAAAACCCACCATCGCCAGGGTTAACTGGGTAATCAGGCTGAAGCTCTGGTCTGCGTTATCCGGCAGCAGGTCAAGCAGATCCGGTCCAGCCAGGGCGCCCAGCAACAGCAGCAGCGTCACCCGGGGCACGTGTACCTTCTGGCCCACGGCGTGCGCAGCGAGTGCCAGCAGCAGGGTGCTACCGATAAGGATCAGGTCGCTGGCGTGATTCACCCCCTTACTCCTGTTGCAGCGGAGCGAACCGGGCCTGGGTCAGTCGGGCCAGATCGGCGGGTGCCAGTTCGATTTCCAGGCCCCGTTTGCCGGCACTGACAAAGACCGTTTCGAAGCCCTCGGCAGACTGGTCGATGAAGGTTTTCAGAGGTTTTTTCTGGCCCAGGGGACTGACCCCACCCAGGACATAGCCGGTGGTGCGCTGCACCAGCTGTTTGTCGGCCATGACGGCCTTCTTGGCGCCGGCGGCCTTGGCAATCTGTTTCAATCCGAGCATGGCGGTGACTGGTACGATGCCCACCGCCAGATTCTTACCATCGAGGCTGACTACCAGGGTCTTGAACACCTGGGCCGGGTTTGCACCGGTTTTTTCCGCCGCTTCCTCGCCATAGCTTTCCGCAGCCGGATCGTGCTCATACTCGTGGATGATGAAATTCACCCGGGCCTGTTTGGCGGCGTTGATTGCGGGGGTCATGACGGTTCCTGTTGGTTGGATCGAACGTAGCACCGATTAAAGCATGTGCCGCCAACGAGTTCATCCTTCCCGGAACACAGGCCAGCGGTGGGTGATGGCTCCCCTGGCCGGATCGAAGATGGCCAGGTCTCCAAACTGCAGGAAGACCGATTCGCTCTGGTGCGGCCGCAGGAACACCCGGTCGCCCTCTGCCAGATCGAGCCCATCGGCGAAATTCAGCATTTCCTGATTACTGGATCGGCCGTAGACCGGATTATCGGTTAATCCTGCCGGTGACACCGGCGTTGCCGGCCAGTTGCCGCCGTAGATGAAAGCCGTGCGGGCCCGGTTCGGGTTCCACAGCGCCTGCAGACGGCCCAGCCCGGGTGCACCGGGAATTCGGGTGGTTTCCAGCAGCTTCAGGACCGGCGTGGCAATGAACGCCGCGGGCCGGTGGTCAGTCAGTGTTGGCAGGTCGAAATCCGTGGGCATTACCAGGCCGGAACCGGCGGAGAGCTCATTCACGGGCAGCTCGCCGGACAGCCTGCGATAGAGCTGATAGGTGGTGGACCCCCCGGTGTTAAGTGTCAGGTCTGTCAGTGAGCGTCCCAGGTGTTGCTCGGCGGTGGACACGTAATCCTGATACCGCGCCATGGCCCGGTCCCGCAGCCAGGCCGCTGGCCCCGGTGCTTTCATGATATGAGGTTCGTAGCCCATGAACCCGCTGAAACTGAGCCAGGGCGAGCGTTCAATCATGGTCAGGACCCGAGCCAGGTCACCGGTGTCGGTAAACCCGCCACGATGCAGGCCAACATCGATCTCCAGGTTAATCCGCAGCCGGCGTTGTTGTGCCCGGGCGAAACCTTCATAGGCCTCAAGCCGCTGCCGGGAATCCACCAGCCATTGCAGTTGCTGTTCTGGCCGGAAGCCGCTGGTACTGGATGTGAGCTGCTGATAGAAACGGTCAACGGCGGCCACCGGAAGCGGCTTGCCCATCAGTACATCCGCCTGAGGCAGGGCCTCGGCCACGGTGTTAAGAAAGGGTTGGTGGAAGACCATCAGCCGGTTGCTGCCGGTGGCTGCCATGATCCGTTGCAGAAGCGGCAGAGAAGGCAGTGATTTGACCACAATGCGGTAGTGGTACTCGCCGTTCAGGTGACTGTTCAGGGCCGACAGGTTGTGATCCAGCCTGGCCTGATCCAGCACCAGCGTCGGGGTTGCCAGGCCAGCTTTGGAAAGGGCGGCGTCCAGGGCCTGGAAATAGGGGTGATGACCGTCCCGGCGGGCTTCTGGTCGCAGCCAGGCCAGGGCGCCGGCGGCACCCAGGGCGGTGGCGCCGAGCAGAAGCCGGCGACGTTGTCGAACGAAGGCATCACTGTGGGCCATGGTTACGCGCTCTCCCCCGTCGTCTCGAACAGGCCGGCCAGGTAAGGATTGAGAAACCGCCCGCCCGGGTCCAGGCTGCGCCGCACCTCCAGAAAATCCCGCCACCTGGGATACAGGGCCCGGAAATCACCGGACTTGAGGGTGTTGAGCTTGCCCCAGTGGGGCCGGCCGCCGTGCCGCAGCAAAATCGGCTCCAGCGCTGTGAACATGGGTTGATAGTCTTCCTCGAAGAACCGGTGTACCGCAATGGAAACGGAATCACGCTGGTAAAACGGGCTGAGCCAGGCATCGTCGGCCTTCACAAAGCGAACCTCGAAGGGAAAGAACACCTCGGGAAACTGTGCTTCCACTACAGACATAATCTCCCGGAAGGCCGCCTGCCAGTTTTCCCGCGGCAAATGGTATTCCATTTCATTGAAACGGACATTGCGGTCGCTGGTGTAGTTCTGCCAGGACGCGGCCACTTTCACTTCTTTGTCCAGGGAGCGGATATAGCCGCCCAGGATCAGCCGGCGTAACCGGGGCGACCAGGCCAGGTAGTCCCGCGCCCGCTGAAGATCCCGGGCGCCGTCGTTCTGGTCCAGATGGGTGGTGGCCGATACCGGTTCGGCGGTCAGATCATGCTGGCTGGTAAAACCCATGCCGGAAAAAGGAATGTAGTAGAACTCGTAGTTGCGATGCTGGTCGGCGCGGGCATCGGCAGAATCCAGAATATCCTCCAGCGGTAGCCACTCGGTGGTCTTGCGCAATCGGTAAGGTCGGGTGTTCTGCAGGGTCACATCAGTCACAATGCCGAGGCAGCCGAGGCCAACCCGGGCGGCGTGGAAAATCTCCGGGTGCCGGTGCCGGCTGCATTCCAGCAGCTCGCCCCCGGCAGTCATCAGCGTGAGGGCTTCGACATAGCCGGACAGGCTCATCAACCCGGCGCCGGTGCCATGGGTCGCGGTGGCCAACAGCCCGCCCAATGCCTGTTGATCGATGTCTGGCATGTTGAACAATGCCTGGTTGATGGCGTCCAGCGGCCGGCCCACCTGCCCCAGCAGAGTTCCGGCAGCGATGCGGGCCTGGCACTGCTGATCATCGTGGCTCAGAACACCGGTCATGCGCGCCAATGAGACCAGAATGCCGTCGGTGGGTACCAGGGCCGAGAATGAGTGCCCGGACCCCACGGGCCGTATGGTAGTCCCCGCATGGTCAGAGTTCTGCAGCAGATGCCGGAGCTCGTCAATGTTGGCCGGAGCAATCCGGTTTTCGGGCAGGCAGGTCTGGGAGCCGGACCAGTTTCGCCAGGGCAAAGGGCTTTGTGATGGCTCGCCCGCAGCCGGCAATGCGCTCTCACTGGCGGTGGCACCGGTCAGATGGCTGGCGATGGCAGTGCTGACCAGTAACTGCAGGAAATGGCGCCGTTGCATCGTCAGTGGTCCTCCGCTTCGGCGGGTGTGGCCATAAAGCGAATCAGCTGGCGGAACTGCTCGGCGTTGCAGTCCATACAGAGCCCGTAGGGTGGCATGCCACCGATGCCAGAGACCACGTTATCCACGAGGGTTTCCATGCCTTTGGCCAGCCTTGGCTGCCAGGCCTCGCCGTGGCCGGTCAAGGGGGCATCCGAGGTGCCGCGGGCGTGACAGGTCTGGCAGGATCGCTGGTAAACCGCGGCCAGTTCCGGGCTCGCCGGGCTGCTGTTGGCGGCATGGGCCTGAACGGCAGCAGATGGGCTGTGACCGCCATTACAGGCAGCCAGGCCGATGGTAATGGTGGCCACAATGGCCCGAGGCAGATGCTGGTGCAATCTCATTCTTGTTATCCGTAACGCGATTATGTGTCACGTTTAGTGTCATCGATCCCGACTGAAACTGCAAATCCTTCTCGACCCATGAGCCGTAACTGTCTATTTTTTGTCGGTGTGGCGGTCTTTCCCGACCATGGCGATACCCTGGATGCACTTTGCGCTGCCGCCGACAAGGCGATGTATCGGGCCAAAAAACAGGGTCGGAACTGTATCGCCATGGCACAGGCGGTTCAGCCAGTCCATAATGGTTTCAGATAGTCACGTTTTCCGGCCCTGGCCGAAAAACCTCTGGCGCACCAACCAATAACAAGACTGATAAGGCGTTTATCATGCATTCACTCGCCCGCCGTGCCCTGCATACCTGTAATGTGCCTCGGGACCTGAAGCCGGTGACATTTCGCGACACCGCCGGTGAACATCCGGATCGGGTCGGGCTCGACAGCAATGCCGCCGAAGCCGTCTGGCGCAGTGTTGAGGCCCTGTACAGAACGGGTGTGCATCCCGGTATTCAGTTGTCACTGCGTTATCGGGGTGAGCAGGTATTGCACCGGTCGATCGGGCACGCCCGGGGTAATGGTCCCCACGATCCGGCCTCGTTGCCGCGCATTCCCATGACCACCGACACCCCGATCTGTTTCTTTTCCGCCTCCAAAGCAGTCACAGCGTTACTGATGCATATGTTGTCCGAGCAGGGGCTGGTCAACCTGATGGACCCGGTGTCCTACTATTGCCCGGAATTTGCGCGTAACGGCAAGCGCACGATTACCGTGCATCAGATTCTCTCCCACCGGGGCGGTATCCCTGCGATACCCCGGGAAACGCCGATCGACGTGCTTTGGGACCGTGACGAAATCTGGCGGCTTCTGTGCGCCGCCAAGCCAGTCGAAGTGGACGGCGCCAAGGTGGCCTACCATGCCATTACCGGTGGATTTGTGTTGCAGCGGGTGCTGGAAAAGGTGACCGGCGACACTATCGAAAGCTACTTGGATCGTTACCTGCGCCGGCCCATGGGTATGAAATGGTTTACCTATGGCATTGCTCCCGAACACCTGCACGAGCTGGCCAGCAATTATGCTACCGGGCCGACGCCCCGGTTTCCGGTGTCCTGGGTGGTGAACCGCGCCTTGGGCGGTGATATCCGGACGGTGGAGAAAGTCACCAACGACCCCCGCTTCCAGGAGGCGGTGATCCCCGCCGGAAACCTGTGCGGCACGGCCGAAGAAATGGGGCGCTTCTTCCAGATGATGCTCAATGGTGGCAGTTGGGATGGCAAGCGCATCTGCAGCGAACTCACGGTTCGCCGTGCCATCCAGCAATTTGGCTCACTGCAGATGGACAGGACCATGCTGGTGCCCATGCGATTCAGTGCCGGCATGATGCTGGGCAGCAATCCTGTTGGCCTTTGGGGCCAGCAAAGCCGTTATGCGTTTGGCCATGTCGGGCTGATCAATAAACTGTGCTGGGCGGACCCGGCCCGGGACATTTCCGTCAGCTTGTTGAACACCGGTTTTCCGATTGTGGGCCATCACTTACCAGCCCTGGCCCGTTTCGTCTACACTGTCTGCAAACAGTTCCCGGTGTTGCCGGAAAACCAGCGGAGACTGGTGGCAGCCTGAGCGTTTCATTAAGACGCCAGGCCTTGGCGCTCAAGGCCTGACGCCAGAATCTGTCAAAAAAAGTGAAAGCTTGTTCATTGTAATTGCACTTTGTCTGACAGTTCGGCACACTTGGCATCAATCAATAAGGATGTTTTCCACACTCATTGGACGAGGTTAACTATGGAAAAGCCGCAATTTCCCCCGCCTGAGCAGCGTAGCGTCAAGCTTGATCAGCACGACAGTGTTCGTTCCCACGTGCAGCAGCAGATCTGCGATGAGGTGCAACGCCTGGAACGTCGTATTGAAACCCTGCGCCTGACCAAAGCCCCCCACGCAGCCATCATGATTTCCACATACGAACGGATGATCTGCCGAAAAAAGGGCTTTCTGCAGAACTGGGACCTGTAACCGGCCCGGTTCTGCAGAGACGATTGCTACTGTCGGTCAGGAGTTGATACTGCATTCCAGGACATCAGGAATTCCGTTTCCGGCTGATTGGCACAGTTTGCCGGATTGCTGACGGTTGGAATGTCATCGGCGTTCTCGTAATCGGCTGGATCTTCCTCCGGATCCGGAATTCTTGCCGGTTCGTCGTTGGAGACGAACAGATGGACCGTGCTCATGCCGTAATCCAGTTCAATGCGGAGACAGTCCGGGCTGTCGTCCTCCATATTGAAGCCGTGTCGACTGAAATCGATGACCGCCTGCTCCGGGCTTTTAATATACAAGGTATCTTTCTGGGTAGTTCCGATGAATTCCTGGCGCAGTTCGATGCCGCCGTAATCCCGTGACACGTAGTCTGCTGTCGCGTATTCCGGCTGGTTGTAGCCAATGGCGCTGAATGAGGCTGCATTGAACCTCGAGCCTGCGAGAACGCTCAGCAGTTGTGGCTGTTTATCCCTGTCTTCGGCGTCGACGCTGCGGGCAACGTGCTGGATAGTGCGATAAACATGCCCGGTTTCGCTGCCAGCCTGGTAACGCCAGTCCAGGGTCTGATAACGCCATTCCCGGGCATTCAGAGGTCGGTTTTCAAGGGTTGCAGCCTGATCGGTAAATCGGATGGAGGCCTGGTTGGCCCTGGAGTTATAGGTTCCTGATTCATCGGCTTCAATGCGCCTGCGGATATAGCCCCGCCCTTCATCAAAATTATCAACGCGCCCTACGCTGATCACCTGATTCATCAGATCGAGAGGGTTACGAACCTTGCGGTAGCTTTTTCCGTCGCTGGTGGGTTCGGCACCGATAAACCGGTCGATATGGCGACGGATGTCGGCAGCCGTTGCCTGGTACTCCGCGGTCTGGTCCGCGCCGTTCGGCTCGATACCGGGATAGAAGTCAGCAAAGCGGGTTTTGCTCAGAGTATTCGGGGCACGGTCTGTATCCGCCAGGTCGAAGGTGCTGAAGGTGAGATCGACATTACTGGCCGGATTTAACGTCGACGAGGAATCGCCGCCACTGTCGACCCGACACCCGCTGAGTGTCAGTAACGTGAGTGAAACAGCAGCAAAAAGGCAGGAATGTCTCATTTCAGGTGACCCCGGGGTGCGAAAAAGCGTGTGAACGGCTAAAGTGACAAGTGCTGACAATAAACGATAAAGCACGCAGCTACCCGCGCGGAGATCACATTTTGCAGCAACGGTTTGCCCATATCCCGGTGCGGACGGTGGTTCTGCTCCTGTTTCTGGCCGTTCTGGTTTTGCCATCTGTGGTGAAGGCCCAGAATGCCTGCCGGGATGGGCAGATCATGCTGGATCACAACACCGGTAGCATTCCGGATCTGGGCGAGTGCCTCTGGTACCTGGAAGATCCTGAGCAGTCACTGACGATTGATGAGGTTCGCGCCGCAGGCGAGGACAGGTTGACCCGTCATCAGGGTGGCGTACTCAACTTCGGTTATACCGGCTCCGCCTACTGGACTCGCTTTGACCTGAGCACCCGCCGTTTAAGCTCCCGCTCGGACTGGATACTGGAGCTGGCGCTGCCATTGGTGGACGACGTTCGGCTGTATCTGGTTCGGGATGGGCAACTGGTGGAACAACGCCAGACCGGGTATCTGGACAGTTGGGACGAACGGGATCTGGCCGTGCCAAACCCGACCTTCCGGCTCAGATTGTCGCCAGACACCGTCACCACGGTTTTCCTGCGCATTACCAACACCAACACCTTCCGCCTGCCGATTACCCTCTGGCACCCGGACAATTACATAGAAAAGGTCTCCATCGACGAAGCCGTGCGCGGACTGCTGCTGGGTGCCATCCTGGCTATCCTGGCTTACAACCTGTTTGTGGCGGTATCGGTGCGGGAGCGCAGCAACATCTACTACGTGCTCTACCTGGTATGTGCGGCGGTATTCATCGGTACCGAACAGGTGCACGGGATTCAGTTGCTGGATAGCCGGCCAGCCTTGCTCAACAAGGAATACCTCCCTTTCCAGATTATCCTGACCTGGTTCTTTGGCCTGTTGATGGCCCGTTCGCTGCTGGAAACCCGGCAACGCTCGCCCGATCTGGATCATGTACTCCGGTTATGTCTGACCTCTGTCGTCACCACCTTTGGTTTGTCGTTTTTCATGCCCTATTCGGTGGCCATGGAATGGATTGTGGTCGGCTCGATTCTGCTCAGTATCATTCTGATTGTGGTCAGCTATCTGTCCTGGCGCTATTACAACCCGGCAGCACGCTCTTATTTCTTTGCCTGGACCCTGGCCCTGATCGGGTTTGGTATCTATGCGCTGACGGTGATGGGTTACCTGCTGCTGAATACCTTTACCAGCTATTCGCCACAGTTCGGCCTGACGGCCCAGATCATCCTGTTTTCCTTTGCCCTGGCTGACCGAATCAAGCAGGTTCAGGGCGAGGCCCTGGCCTGGAACCAGCGCGCTCTGGCGAACCTGAGGCGTTACCAGTCACTGTTTGATAACGCCATTGAGGGCGTGTTCCAGATGTCACCGGAACGGCGGTTTGTAACCGCCAACCCGGCCATGGCCGAGTTGCTGGGCTACAGCAGCAGCCGTGAGCTGCTGGCGCGTAATCCGGATGTGCTGGAAACCTGCATTGCCGATGAGCGGTTGCGGCGTCTGGTGGTCGAGCAACTGGAGGCCCGGGGTACGGTGAAGGGTATTGAAGCGCGTTACCTGACCCGTCAGGGCGAGGAACGCTGGGCCACCATTTCCCTGCACACGGTGTATGATGCCGAGGGCCTGCCCATGCATCTCGAAGGCACCTGTATTGACGCCACTGAGAGCCATCAGCGCCTGCAGATCGAGCGGGAGCGGGAGCAGGAGCGGCTGGAAAAAGAGCTGGCCCGGAATTCCGCTCAGGCCAAGAGCCAGTTCCTGGCCAATATGAGTCATGAAATCCGGACCCCGCTGGCGGCAATCATCGGCTATGGCGAAACCCTGCTGGACCCGGATCTGAACGAAACCGAGAAACGCAGCAGTGCTGAAACGGTGGTTCGCAGCGGGCGGCACCTGCTGGAGCTGGTGAACGATATCCTCGACCACTCAAAGATCGACGCCAACAAGCTGGATGTTGATGTGGTGCCGGTCAATCTGCCGGAGTTGCTGGATGAAATCCGCGCCTTCTTCGCCCCCCGGGCCCGGGAAAAGGGCCTGGATTTCAGTATCATCTGCGATTATCCCCTGCCCGAGAAGATCCGGACCGATCCAACCCGTTACCGACAAATTATCATTAATTTGTGCGGAAATGCCCTGAAGTTCACGGAAAATGGGTCTATCTCCCTGATTATTCGCTGTGACCGGGGCGCCGAGAAGCTTTACGCCCGGGTGGTGGATACCGGGATTGGCATGAAGCCTGAACAGCTGGACCGTCTGTTTGACCCCTTTGCCCAGGGCAGCACCGCAATTTCCCGCCAGTATGGCGGCACGGGGCTCGGCCTCAGTATATCCCGGAGGCTGGCGGAACTGCTGGGCGGCGATATCCGGGTGTCCAGCACCTATGGTGAAGGCAGTGAATTTGAAGTGTGCATCAGCACCGGTGAACTCGCGCAGGTTCATTTCCTGCGGGATGCCTCGGAATTCAGCCAGCGGCGCCGGGCCATTGCCATGGTCATGGCGCCCCGGTTGTCGGGCCGCATCCTCTGTGCCGAGGATAACGATGTAAACCGCCGGCTGGTGTCGTTGCTGGTGGGGCGCACCGGTGCCGAGCTGGTGCATGTCAGTAATGGCGCGGAAGCCCTGGAGCGCGCCACCCGCGAGCACTTCGATCTGATTCTGATGGACATCCAGATGCCGGTGATGAATGGCCGGGATGCCACCCTGGCGTTGCGGGAAGCAGGTGTTAACACCCCGGTGGTTGCGCTTACGGCCAATGTCATGGCCGAGGATATCGCTGAATATCGTCTGGCGGGATGCAATGATCACCTGGCCAAACCCATCGACAAGCAGCGCTTTTACGAGGTATTGGCCCGTTACCTGGCGTTGTCGGCGGAAACGGCGGTGGGTTCGGGTCACCGGTACAGCGGCAAGGTGCTGGTGGCCGAAGACAACGATGATAACCGTGGGCTGGTGGAGCGGATGCTCCGCCGCACCGGCGCAGAGCCCTTGCTGGTGACCAATGGGGAAGAGGCGGTTCGCCGGGCCCTGTCGGAAACCGTGAAACTGGTGCTTATGGATCGCCACATGCCCGGCATGGACGGCGTTGCGGCCACCCGGCTTTTGCGCCAGGCGGGCTTCCGGCGGCCGATCATTGCCTTTACCGCTGGTGATCAGGCAGAGAATGAAGCCTTGCTGGAGGCCGGTTGCGACGGGGTGCTGAACAAGCCCATTGACCATGCCCACCTGCAGGCCCTGCTGGATCGCTATCTGCCGGTGGAACAATGGGTCGGCGAGGCGGTTGACGATGACATTAGTCCGCTGGTGAACCGTTTCCTGGATGGCCTGGCTGAGCGAAAGCGTCGCATGGAAGCCGCACTGGCCCAGGGACAGTTGCAGCAATTGCAGTCCGAGAGCCATCAGATCAAGGGCACCGCCGGTGCCATGGGCTATCCGTTGATGACAGAACAGGCAGGGATACTTGAGCGATGTGTACGCTCAAGCCCCGGAGAGAGGGGGATGATTCGACAGGAACTGACCACCCTGAACGCCATGATTGACCGGGCCCTTGAGGGCCACCAGAGGTCGTCGAAAACCACAAAGGAACAGGCCAATGAGCGATAACCAAAAACAGGAACATTATTCTCTGAGCATGATGTATGGCACATACGCCGACATACTGTTCGTACTGTTTCCGTTTCTTGTCATTGCCATGCAGCGGCTCTGGGATGGCAACCTGTACCAGTCCCTGATGCGGCCCGACCTGAGTATTGCTGCGGCGATTCTGGCCGGCCTGGCTATCGGCAAATTTGTGCTGGGGTTGGTGACCAATCGCGATCTGGGGCGCTACAAAGAGCGGATTGTGTTTTTTATTGCCCTGACGCTGTTCGTGGTCCTTGGGCCGGCCATCATCCTGATCCTGAGTATGACCGGGAACGCGGAGATTCCGGGCTTTGTGGCCTTTGTGCAGCCGGTACTGCTGATTGTCTCCATTTCCCTCTATACAACGGCAGTCAGCATTGCCAATATTCTCACCCGGGTGACCGCGCCACCGTCCGTCGGTGACCATGGCGGGCCCACCGGTGATGAACCGGTTGATGTCCGCCCCGGGCCCGCACCTCTGGACTTGCCGCGCCGAACCGGCAACGATACCTACTGAGCCAGGGCACAGAACAGGAGAGTGTAATGAGTGATCTCAGAGTACTGGTGGTCGAAGATGAGCCGGTGATGCGGGAGCGTCTGGTCGACATGCTTTACAAAGCCGGTGCTACCAGCGTGTCTGAATGTGCGGACGCTGCGTCTGCCAGGGCGGCGTTCGAGGCCAGTGAGTTCCAGATCATTCTGCTGGATCTGGGACTGCCGGATGGTAACGGTCACGAACTGATGACCCGTTTCAAACAGGTTCGGGAGAACCAGCATATTGTGCTGGTCACGGCAGACGATTCCATTGAGAGTATTCAACGTGCCATCAGTGCCGGCGCCAATGGCTATGTAGTGAAGCCCTATTCCCAGGAAAAGATTTACGATGTGGTGAACAACTACGCCATGGTCCATGGCGGTGATCTGTCGATGATGGATGGGCTGAACCGGCATCATTGACCGGTCCAGCCTGCGGTAGTGACGGCAAGCCTGATCAGGCTACCTGGCGGGCAATCCAGGAGTTGTAGCGGGTCGCAAGAGCCCGGACATATCGGGCTTCGGCGCCGTCCAGATTGCTGAGTACGCCTTTGAAAATCCAGCCCCGCTCATACAGACCCAGCACCCGCTGCTCGTCATCCAGATTGACTCGCTGATTGAGTTTCTTGCAGATTGCATCCAGCAGCGGCAGCTTCTCCGGGCGCTTGATCGGAGCCTGACGATTGGTCATGGGCTGGTTCGCTGCACGTGATGTTGGATGTCTTCTCATGATGTTCTCCTTGTCGTTTTGCGGCTGCAAAAACAGAAAACCCCGGAGCCTCACAGGCAACCGGGGTCTGGCGGAGAAGCTGCCCCGGTTACCGCAACGGCTCCCGGGACTGACCGAAAGCCGTTAGCTGTCTTTCACCATGGCACGCACGGTCTGCCCAATCAGGCAACCGGCGGCTGAGTATACGGTGTGCTTTGAAATCATCCTGGTCATATCGGCTCTGTGGATTCGGTTCAGTCATCAGTGTATCGGCAATTGGACGGTTTGCAATAGCCCTGTTCATTCGGCAAACCCGTACAGACGCACCGGCGGGAAATCCTCATACTTCGCCTTGTCACGTGTTTTTACGTTGTGCAATCCGCGGTACCTGCCTGGCAGGTATCGGATGGATCTCTCCTTTCTACGCAGCCCGATGGGCTGCGTTTTTTTTGCCATCTCGGAAAGTTCGTAGCCACTACTTCGTACAGCCATCTATGGCGGCTTTGGCGATAATTCAATCACTCAATACATCCAGTTATCCAATTGATATCCAGAGGTTGAAACCGAAGAAAATGCCCGAAGAACCCGGACCTGCCCGTAACAAGTTCCGTTCTGATTTTATTGTCGAGATTGCCCTGATTGTCGCGGTTGCCGTTTATCTGGTGATGGCGCAGGGGCAAGTGGTGGGTGAGAACCTGTCCTTTACGGTTACTGGTGCCGCGCTGATGGCACTGGCCACCTACTGGACACTTCATACCATCCGAGATGGCCTGGAAGTTATTGCACTGCGGCTTCGCCCCGGCAAATAACCCGTTCCCAGGTTTTGTGCAGGATGAGTGCATCGTTGGCTGCCCGGTGCACGGGCAGCCCGAGTTCGGCAATCACCTGCTGGCGGATGCCTGACCAGTGGCGTACCTGGTCCGGGTCGAGCAGCATGGAAATGGATTCCAGTTGAAACGCCGGAACCTCACCGGCGGCCCGGAACAGCCTGTGTAGCCAGAAGCTGTCAAAGGTCCAGGCGTCACAGAATACCTGCTCCGGCAACAACTCGTTTAATTGCTGAGCCACCTCGCTAACCGGCATGCCTTCCTGCAACAGCCGTTGCCTTGAAATTCCGTGAATGGTTTCCGCGCTTTCAGACCAGTCCTGCCAGAGCACATGGGGCTGAATCAGCCAGCTGTGCAGTGCCCCGTCGGGCATGCAGATGCCTACCTCAATCGGGTAGCTGGCGATCAGGTCGAGGCTGGACGCCTCAAAGTCAATAAAGGCCGGGCTGAAGTCTGAGCTCATTGAATCGGTGCTGGTGCTTTGTCGTTTTCTTTCGAGTTTACCCCTGATCTTGCCAGGACGCGAACCCAACTCGGTTTGTCACTGTTACAATATGGCCACGCTTTGTAAAAGCCCGATGACACACCCTTCTGAAAAACTGGTGCTGACCCCTCATGACTGACTCCGTTGTCGTTATCTATTCCGGTGGTATGGATTCTTTCACACTGTTGCACCTGGCCCGCGCCAGGGGGCTCAAGGTACATGCCCTGTCCTTCAACTATGGCCAGCGCCACGTGCGGGAACTGGATGTGGCCGCCGACGTTTGCCGGGCTGAAGGTATCCCCCACAAAGTGATTGATATCCGTGCCATGAGTGAGGTGATGTCCGGCTCGTCTCTGACGTCCGACATCGAGGTGCCTGAAGGCCATTATGAAGAAGACACCATGAAAGCCACGGTGGTGCCCAACCGCAACATGATCCTGTTATCGCTGGCGACCGGGTATGCGGTGACCACCGGAGCGGGCGCGGTCTGGTATGGGGCCCATGGCGGGGACCACGCCATTTACCCGGATTGCCGGCCGGAGTTTGTTGAAAAGATGGATGCCGTGTGCCGGGTGGCCAACTACGAGCCCGTAGGCATTGAGGCACCCTTTATGGCCATGGACAAGGGCCAGATCCTGGCAGAAGGGCTCAAGCTGGGCCTCGATTACAGCCAGACCTGGACCTGCTACAACGGCCGCGACAAGGCGTGCGGGCGTTGTGGTTCCTGCGTCGAGCGGCTGGAGGCCTTTGCCGCCAATGGCGTCACCGATCCACTGGCCTACGAGCGTCTTGCCTGATGTACCGCGTCAAGGAAGCCTTTTACACTCTCCAGGGTGAGGGCGCCCAGGCTGGACGCGCGGCGGTGTTCTGCCGGTTCAGCAAATGCAATCTCTGGACGGGGCGTGAGAAAGACCGGGCGAATGCGGTGTGCAATTTCTGCGACACAGATTTTGTCGGTACCGATGGCCAGAATGGCGGCCGCTTCGACACCCCGGAGGCCCTGGCCGCCCATATCCGGTCACTGTGGCCCGATGCTCCTGGCCGGCCCTATGTGGTCTGTACCGGCGGTGAGCCTCTGCTGCAACTGGATGAGCCTTTGATCAGGGCCTTTCACCGGGCCGGGTTTGAGGTTGGGGTGGAAACCAATGGCACATTGCCTGCGCCCGAAGGTATCGACTGGCTGTGTGTCAGCCCGAAAGCCGATGCCGAGGTGGTCATTGCTGAGTGTGATGAGCTGAAGCTGGTCTACCCGCAGCCGCTGGCGCCACCGGAGCGATTTCTGCACATCCGGGCGAGGCATTACTTCCTGTCACCCATGGCCTCACCGTCTGTGCCGGAGGGTGGGCCGGATGCCATCAAGCAAAGCAATACCCGCAAAGCCACGGACTACTGCCTGGCGCATCCGCAATGGCGGTTAACCTTGCAGATGCACAAGATTCTGGGTATCGACTGAGTCAGGCGGTTTCAGCGGTCTGCAGTTCCCGGTTGCGAAAGTGGCTGGGGCTCAGCCCCGTCCAGCGTTTGAACGCCCGGGTAAAATTGGCGGCGTCGGCATAGCCCAGGCTGTCGGCAATCTGGCTCAGATTCATGGTGGTGCTGGCCAGCAGATCCCGTGCGCGCTCCAGGCGGACCTGGTCCACAAGGGCCTGGAAGCTGGCTTCTTCTTCCTGCAGCCGGCGTTTGAGGGTGCGCTCTGAAACATACAGGGTAGAGGCCACCCGGGCCAGTTTTGGCGGAAACGGGTGGCTGGTTTCGATCACCCGTCGAACACGGCAGGCAAACCCGGCATCTTCTTTTAGTTGTTTCAGTGCCGTTTCGCATTGTTCCCGCGAACTGATCGCCAACTGATCGTTACTGAACTGCACAGGCAGATTGAGCTGGCTGGCAGGAATCACCAGGGCATCTTCACTGGCGCCGTAGTCCACCGGCACCCCGATGGAGCGTCGGAACCGGTGAAAGTGATTGGGTTCCGGGCCCCGGCGCAAAACCTGTGTCCCGGGCACCGGGCTGCCAGTGAGTTGTGCCCCCATGGAAACGCAGCCGAACAGCACGGCATCCAGAACGAATCCCTGCAACGGGCCCAGCTCGATATCGCATTTGACCGCGTACCAGACATTGCTGCCTGCGACTCGCTTCTCTACCTTCAGATGCGGTGCCCGCAAGGTGAGATAACGGGTCATCAGCTCCAGAGCCTCGGCCAGCGTGCGGCTGCTCATGACAGCGGTACCCAGTGCACCGTGCAGGGGCAGCTTGAGTTCCCTTGCCAGCAGGATACCAAGTCCAGGTTCACCACTTTCAATGATGGCCCGGGTCACAAACTCGCTGGCCTGGGCCTGGCTGACCCGAAGTTCGGTGGAATTGAGCCGGGTGGGATCCAGCCCGACTCTCAGAATCAGATCCCGCTCATCAACACCAATGGTATGAAGCAGCTCAGCCAGGGTATGCAGGTAGATGGCCGGCATGCCCAGATCCTGAGAATTGGAAACAGAGGCGCGCATGATGTTCCTCGTCAGCGTGTGTTGTTGTTATGTAAGGGAGCTCGTTGGAACCGATTATGGCGCTTTGCACGGTTGAGCCCCATGACTTCGCTGACGGGTCAATGGGCCAGAGAGGCCAATTGCTTTATCTCGCCTGTCGTTGAACAAACTCCTGCAACACCCTGGCGGATTGGCCCGGGCGTTCCAGCATGGGCAGGTGGCCGACACCCGGGAACACGTGAACTTCCGCATTGGGTGTGGCGGTACGAAACCAGTCTACGCAACGGGTTGGTGTGATCACGTCGCGATCACCCCATTGCACTTGCAGTGGTGGAGTGTCCGGGCCAAGAAATCGCGCGGGGGCCAGGGCATCGGCCAGCATATCGTTGAAAATATGCCGTAGCGATGCTTGCCGTTTTAGCAGGTCAGGACCCAGCAGGCCGGTCATGGCCAGCCCGGGTACCGTGGGCTTGCCATTCCCGACGCTGTTGAACATGCGGTAAACGCCGGCCCAGTCGCCAGGAATAAGAATGGCATCGCGATCAGACTTGAAGGGCGCGTTGATATCCACATCCGGGTGTTCCGGAATGCCGGCACTATTGAGCAGTGTGACCGAGCGGGGTGGCTGGTTCAGCTTATGGGCGAGGATCGCGGCAATGGCACCGCCCATGGAACTGCCCGCCAGATGCAGGTTGTCGCCCGGGTATTCAGACAGCCAGTCCCTCAGCCGCTCTGCCTGGCGTTCGTAGCGATAGCTGGCCGCGGGCTGATACTGGCTTTCGCCCAGCCCCGGCAGGTCCGGAATCAGCAGATGCCAGTCCGAAGGCAGCTTCTGCATCCAGAGCGCCCAGTTCTCCTTCATGGAGGCAAAGCCATGGATAAGCACCAGGGTCGGACGCCCCGGGCCGGGCCGGCCGCGTTCCAGAAAAATCATGCGATGACCGTCCACACCGGCTTCCCGGCGTTTGGCTCTGAGCAGCCAGCGTTGTCCGGTTCGGGCCATGGGCCAGAGATCGGGTACAGGGATCGATGCCACGGGCATACCTCATTACTGTGAATGCCTTGTCAGTTTAACGCGGCGCGGGCCGTGCGCTATTGCCCGGCTGCCGGACTCCGGAGGCGGTGCAGCAAGTCAGCGGGTGGGAGTGAGTTTCAGATCGGTCAGCACGGGATTGTGGTCAGACGATCGCCACGGGCCCGACTGATCCGGGGTCTGACGGTAGCTCAGCGCCCGGGGCTCATCAGCGTTGATGTTCCAGATTTGCGCCTGCTCAATCCAAGGCATCAGTGCCGGGCTGGCAAGAGCGTAATCAAGGGTACCTTTCTGGCCCTGGTACCGGTAGGTATAGTGCTCGCACTGCATTGGCAGGCAAGGGTAATACTGGTGTACCAGGCTGGTGAAACCTGCTTCCTGGAACCGTTCGACCGGCGCCTCGCGGGCATAGCTGTTGAGATCGCCAGTAATCAGTACGGGTGTGGTTTCGGGATCTCCGGCCAGCGCCTGGAGCCAGATCACGATAGCGTTGGCGCTGAGGGTCCGCTGCCGGTTGTAGCAGCCCTGCCCGTCGCCCTGATCCTGCTCTCGGGCCGCTGCATGTCGGCAGGATTTTGATTTCAGATGTGGTACCACCACCCAGAACGTCAGCTCGCTTCCCCGGGCACGGAATGCCTGGGCAAGTGGCGGGCGGGACGCGCCTGGAAGTTCGCCTGGTCCGGGCCTGTAAGCCGGGCCAGTGGGGCGGACCCGGGATTCCCGATAGAGCAAAGCAGTGCGGATGGCATCGTTGCCGTCCCGGCCCGGCGTCTGTACGACTGCCCAATCAGCGCCGAGCGTCCGGGCCAGGCCAGCCGCCGCACTGTCTGGGCCGTAGCCGTCATTTTCCAGTTCGGTCACGGCAAGGATGTCTGGGTGCGCGTCCTGGATGGTTCGGGCGAGTTTACGGTTCTGGGTCTGAAACTGCTCGAGCGATGATGCGCCCCGTGGCGTGGGAAAGCCCTTGCCCTGCCCGTCGCCATTGAAGTAGTTCTGCAGGTTCAGGGTCATGATCCGGATACTGTCCGTTGATTTGGTCGGCGCTTGTGGCCTGGGGTTACGGGCCTGGAAACGTGGTACAGCGCCCGGTTGAACCCGCCACTGGCCAAAGCGGTAATCCAGTACGCCCTCCAGTTCTGACACGATATCGCCGGCCCGAACGGTATCGCGTTCTGATAGCCAGGGCACCGGCGTCGGGTTTTGCTTGCCCAGGCCGTCGTCCAGGGTTATCCGTTGCGCCAGGTTTTGCTGTTCCAGTGTGCGGGCAGCCGGACCTGGCGCTAACTGTTCTGTGGCAATCACCTGATCGCTGGCCGCCAATGCCAGCTCGCCGTACCTGGCCAGGTTGTAATTATCGATGACCGTCAGGGGCTCGTCGAAACGCACCCGCATGTTTTCCAGGCTTTCGGGTGGTTGCGACCAGGGTAGCGATACGTTGATCGGCGCTGGCAGGGGTGCCTGGCCGCAGACTGAAAGGCTGTGCACCGGTGCCAGTTCGGTCAGGCCGTGAAACTCCTTGACGGTGCCGGTAACCCGCACCCGCTGACCCACGGTGCCACCGGCTTTGCGGGTATAGACAAACAGTGCTTCTGAGGTGGCTGGATTGTCATCGGTCTGGTGATCGGCCTGCTGCAGATAGAACCCGGAAAAGCCGCCAGGTTTTCGGGCATCCAGTACAAGAATGCCTTCTACGGTCACGGTTTGGCCGATCAGTGGGGATTGGTTGCCGCTGCCCTGTACCTGATGGATGGGCGTAGCGGAAGCTCCACAGCGGTTATCGGCATGCGCCTGGAGTGGCGTCGCCGATACCACGAGCCCCAGGCAAAAAAGGGCAGTAAAGGTCTGGAGCGGTCTGGTCACGGGGCCAGTCTAGCAGAGACCGGCCACCGCCTTGAGTGCCCGTTCGCGTTTGCTGCCAAAACCGAGCTGGTCCGGGTTGGCCAGTTCTAGCTGCTGAACCAATGGGTCTGGGTGGCTGTTTTCGTAGGTGATGCCCAGTCTGGACAGCACATAGGGTGCCAGGGCTGCTCGGGTTTCGATGTGCAGCAGGCCATTGGTCATGCCGTAGTCGCGGGCGATGATCTTCTGCTGGGCTTCGGTCAGGCGCTGGTCCGGGGTGATCTCCAGTGTCACCTGCCGCTGCCAGTCGTCATCCTGCTGGGCGTTGTGCCGGGCTTTTTGACGCAGGGCTTCAATACGGCCGTGGAAGCGACTCAGGGCAAAATCCCGGAATTCCCGGTTGGCGCTGCACCATGCCCGAACGTGCCAGCTGTTGCCGGAACAGACCAGAGCGTGGGGTTCCAGCACACTTTCGGCGGCTTCCGGGCGACTCAGTGATACGTAGCTCGCCTTCAGCTGGCGATGATAACGGGTAGCGGTCACCACGGCCCGCATAACTTCCGGTTCTATATGGCGGGCGGCCTCCGGGATGACGGCGTTGCCGGGCAGGCCCAGTTCAAGATCGGAGAAGGTATCACTCAGATTCTGCTGGCGGGCCAGAAGATCCTGATACTCGGATACGGCGCCCCGGGTGACCACCGGCTTGAAATTGTCAGAGGGGACATAGCCTTTCAGGTGCCGGTCGTAGACCAGATTGCCGGGAGCCAGTTCACGAAGATAAGTATTGATGTCCTTGGAAGCCTGCTGTCGACCGATACCAAAGCTGTGACAGATATGGTTGGTGGTCAGCCGACCCTCCCACAGGGCGATAATCTCGATCAGGCGATAGCGAAGCAGTAAATCCCAACGAATGGGCCAGTCCGTTTTCTTCATAACCAGGCGCTCACGGTCCAGTAGATTGCATGGCAAATATGTTACCTGCTCCCGCCAATCGGGTCTGTTACGACCCATTAATGTAAAACATTGTCAAATGGCCTGCCAGTGCGGGCTCGGGGTCTCGGCAACTCCCTAGTGGCGCGGCTATAAAGAGGTTGGTTAAATGCTCGCCAGCAGACAATCTATAATGTTGCTATCTTTTCTTTTTGTTACCCACTGTAATCGCGACAGGCAGAGTTCCGATGACCCGAATGGTTGCGTCTTTATCAGCGCTGATTCTCAGTATTGTCCTTCTGGTCAGTGGCAACGCCTTTCTGATGACCCTGTTGGGCATTCGCCTGAGTATTGAAGAGGTCTCGCCAGACGTGATCGGCTGGGTGCTGGTGTGCTACTCCATCGGGTTTGTGCTTGGCACCCTGTATGTGCACAAGATTATTGGCCGGGTGGGCCATATCCGGGCCTTTGCGGTGTTCGCAGCCATGGCGGCGGTCACCGCACTGATGTATCCGATGGCTATTTCCATGGTGTTCTGGGCCGTGCTGCGGGTGCTGTCCGGCTTCAGCATTGCCGGGGTGCTGGTGGTCATTGAGAGCTGGTTTTCCAGTCGGGCCACCAACGCGAATCGCGGCGCACTCTTCGCGGTCTATCAGATTGTCTTCTATCTTTCGGCCGCCGGCGGCCAGTTGATCGTCAATGTCGGTGACCCGGCCAACTTCCTGCCGTTCTCGCTGGCGGCCATGTTGTTGACGCTGGCATTGATTCCGTTGTCTTTGACCCGGATGGAGGCGCCGGTTATTGAACAGGCCAGTCGCATGTCGGTGTTCAAGCTGGCGCGGGAGTCGTTTTCGGGCGTTGCCGGGGCGCTGATCTGTGGGGTGATGATCGGTGGCTTCTATGCCCTTGGGCCGGTTTACGCCACGCTGGTTGGCCTGGATGTGGCGCGCACCTCTACCTTTATGGCCAGCGCGATTGTGGCGGCCATGCTTCTGGCCTGGCCGCTGGGACGGCTGTGCGACCGTTTTGACCGGCGCAGGGTCATGTTCTGGGTGGCGGTGGCCGCGTCGGCTTCCGCGGGCGGTGTGGCGGTGCTTGGCGCCGGCAACCTGGCCTTACTCACGCTTTTGGTAGGGCTGTTCACCGGCCTGTCGGCCACTATCTATCCGATTGCCGTGGCGATCACCAACGACCGTATGGACAGCAACCGGATAGTCTCGGCCAGTGCGACCTTGCTGCTGAGTTACGGTATTGGCAGTGTCATCGGCCCCATTGCCATGGCAGAGCTGATCAGCCTGTTGGGTCCGGCTGGCCTGTTCTATGGCAATGCGGGGTTCCTTCTGGTGTTGGCGGTGATTACCAGCTACCGCATCAGCCACACCGAAGATGTTCCGGTGGAAGAGCAGGAGCATTTCGTTCCGGCCATGCCGGAAACCTCACCGGTGCTGACCGAGATGGATCCCCGGAACACCGAGTTTCACGAGTCACCGGAAGTGGAAGAAATGCAGGAGGAGCTGCGTCAGGCCGGTTGACGCAGCTTTCGGTTTTCCCCAATTATATTTTTGTCTTCACATCTGTTTTTATTTCAATGGTTAGCTTACTATTGGTGAATTTCCAATAAGGTAAGTCTTTTGTCGGTTTTCGGGGTGGCGTTTGCTTGTCCCATGCCGGATCACCATCAGGAGTAATGAACCATGAGAGATCAGTTTCCGTTTGCCGTTGCCCGGGTAACCCGCCGCTGGCGCAAAATGCTCGATGAACGCCTGAAAGATCTGGGTGTTACCCAGGCGCGTTGGAGCACCATGGTGTATCTGCAGCAAGGTGGTGAAGGCCTGACCCAGCGTGAACTGGCCAGCCTGATGGCCATTGAAAACCCGACCCTGGTACGTTTGCTGGACAGCCTCGAGCAACAGGGGCTGATTGAGCGCCGCCCATGCCCCAACGATCGTCGCGCCCGTCGCCTTCACCTGACCAAGGCCGGTGTCGAGTTCATGGATGAGTTGTCCGAGCGAGCGGCCACGCTCCGCGAGGAGATGCTTGACGGCATTTCCGACAAAGACATTGAGGCATCGCTCAAGGTTTTCCACAAGATCATGGAAAACGCCGAGAAGCAGAAGTGAGTCTTGGCTGATCAATCCGTAGAGGGCCTGCGGGCCCGATATGGTGACCGCTGGCGCTGGCTGGCGGTGCTTACCGTGGTGCTCGGCACCATGGCCACGGTGCTCAGTGCCACGGTGGTCAACGTTGCCCTGCACGATATCATGGTGGAGTTCGGTATCCGCCAGGGCCAGGTTCACTGGCTGGCGACCGGTTTCATTGCCGCCATGACCACCACCATGCTGGCTTCGGCGTGGCTGCTGGACCGCTTCGGTGTCCGCAAGACCCTCAGTGCCGCCATGGCCATGTTCACGCTGATTTCCCTCGCCGGTGGCTTGGCGCCCACGCCAGAATTGTTGATTGCCGCCCGGATTGGGCAAGGGGCCATGGCCGGGTTGATGCAGCCCATGGGCATGTATCTGGTGTTCCGGATTTTTCCGGCGGACCAGCGCGGCCGCGCCATGGGCATCTATGGCATGGGTGTGATTCTCGCGCCGGCTCTGGGCCCGGTCCTCGGTGGTTTTCTGGTGGATCAGTTCCACTGGCGCTGGGTGATGTTTGCCCCGGCTCCGGTCACCCTGCTGGGTGTGTGGATGGCCTTGCGCTTTCTGCCGTCACCACGGTCCCGTCCGGCTCCCTACATGTTCGATCTGTCCGGTATGGTTCTGCTGGGGGCCGCGGTTGCTGTCACCCTGGAAACGCTTAACCGTCTGCAGGACTGGCCCGGAGACTCTGTGCGTATTGCCTGGCAGGGCGCGTTGGCTGCGATTCTGATTATTGGATTTATCGTACGTGAACGTCGTGCCGCCCATCCGCTTGTCCGATTGGCGTTACTGCGAGAGCCGGTGTTTCTGTACGCAACCCTGGGCGCCATGGCACTGGGTCTGGCGCTGTTCGGCTCTACCTATCTGATCCCGTTATTTGTGCAGACTTCGCTGGGCTTCTCGGCCACAGAAGCGGGCTTGCTGATGTTACCCGCAGGCGTCGTACTGGGCATGGTGTTCCCCGTCGCCGGCCGGCTTGCCGACAAACGCAGTGCCCGTGGGCTGGTGTTGTTTGGCATTGCCATGTTTGCCTGTTCGGCGGTGTTGTTTGCCGCTACCGGGGCGCTGGTCGGGTTTGTCTGGCTGGCATTGTGGGCAGTTGTGGGCCGAATCGGTATAGGCTTTATGTTGCCGGCGCTGTCGACGGGAGCTCTGAACCCGCTCGCGCCGGAACAGCTGGGTGCAGGTTCCAGTACGATCAATTTCGCCCGTCAGCTGGGTGGTGCGCTCGGGGTGAATATCGTTGCCCTCACCATCGAGTTCGGCGAACACGAAGGCGGGCTGCCAACCGTTTCGGCCTTTGCCTCGGCCTGGTGGCTGGTTGCGGTATGCGTGGCGCTGGCGGCGGTGCCGATCTGGAAAATGCGGGCCTGAGGCCGGGAGTTGCCTTGTTTGCCGCTATTCATTACTATGGCCGCACCTTCGGGGGAGTAGCCTCTGCACCGGTGATCCGGGCAGATGGTGGTCAACATACTTGCAGCTCAATCTGCATGGCCACTGTGTTCCTGAACAGGAATTGGCAAGACCTGAGGCAGATCACCTCCAATGGGCGGAAGGTGGGCTGTCTCATGTCTGAATTGTCTCCGCCCTGAGGTTCTGCTGAATGGATGCTTTTCTCGCTTCGACGCTTGCCGTTGCCATCGCTGAAATTGGCGATAAAACCCAGCTGTTGTCTCTCTTTCTGGTTGCCAGATACGCCAAGCGTACCCCTATCATCCTCGGGATTCTGATTGCTACCGTACTCAACCATGCCCTGTCTGCCTGGCTGGGCGCCTGGGTTGCGCAATGGATTCCGGAAGCCTGGCTGCCCTGGATCCTGGCGGTCAGCTTTGTCGCCATTGCCCTGTGGCTGTTGATTCCAGACAAGGATGATTCGGAGGACTCGAAATTCCTGGGTATGGGTGCCTTCATGGCCACGACCATCATGTTCTTCCTGGCGGAAATTGGTGATAAAACCCAGATCGCCACGGTGGTCCTGGCCGCACGGTATACCGACACGTTCTGGGTTATCATGGGTACAACGGTGGGTATGCTGTTGGCCAATGTGCCGGTTATCATGGCGGGTCGCTGGCTGATGGAACGCCTGCCACTGGCCATGGCGCGAATCAGTGCGAGTATTCTGTTTGTGGCCCTGGCCGTGGTGACGGTCTGGGCCACGGTAATGAACTCCTGAGCCGGACGCCGGTCATTGAGTGTGAGAAATGTTGTTACGGGAACCCAATCTTATGCGGTGGAAAAGCTGGTTGCTTGTTGTTTTTGGTGTCAGTCTGCTGTGGCCGTTTTCCTCAGTACAGGCCGCCCGGGACACAAACGGGCCGGAGGCATCAGAACAGGCGCCGGACCGCTCCCCGCGGGTTCCTACCTTTCAGCCCGACGGTGACCTGGCGGGAGAACTGCAGGTGTTCAATACCGTCTATGAGGACACCTTTGCCGGCATTGGTAACAAGTTGGCCCTGGGGTACCTGGAGTTGGTGAAGGCCAATCCCGGTATTGATCCCTGGCTGCCGGGCGAAGGCACCATGATTACTCTGCCCCGCATGTATGTGTTGCCGGATGTTGAGCGCGAGGGCATCGTGATTAATCTGGCTGAATACCGGCTGTATTACTTTACACCTGATGGCGGGGTGCAGGTGTACCCGGTTGGTGTGGGCACCGAGGAAAACCCGTCGCCGCTGACCAATGCCAAAGTAACCATGCCACTGGAGTCCCCGGCCTGGTACCCGCCAGCGAGCATTCGTGCGGAATATGAGGCGTCGGGAGACTATCTGCCGAAAATGATCCCGCCCGGCCCGGGCAATCCCCTGGGTACTCATGCCCTGATGCTGAGTGAGAAAGGCTACCTCATTCACGGCACCAACAAACAGTTCGGTGTTGGTATGCCGGTCAGTCACGGCTGTTTCCGCATGTACAACGAAGATATTTCACGGTTTGTCTATCAGGTGGAGAAAGGCACGCCGGTACAGGTGATTCGTGAGCCGGTCAAGATCGGCATGTCCGGTGGTGAGGTGTGGCTGGAAGTGCATCGGCCCCATGAGGACTATTCGGCCCGCGACCGGGAGCGCCTGTGGGCTCAGGTGTTTGAAAAAGTAGAGAGCTTCCGCCAGCAGCATCCGGATGTGGATCTTCGCCGCCGTTCCATTGAGCTGGCGGTGGATCAGGCCGATGGTCTGCCCACCATGGTCGGCGAGAAGCTGACCCGGATGGCATCCGAGGACTCGGTTGAACCCGCAGAATCCGAGAAACAGGGCAAGCCGGAACAGACCCTGTATTTCTAGTCCCCCTGGTAAAGGAACACCGCAATGAGCAGGAGCATTCTGATCACCGGCGCCAGTTCTGGCCTTGGCGAGGGCATGGCCCGAGAATTTGCCGCCCGCGGAGATAACCTGGCGCTCTGCGCCCGAAGAACTGAGCGGCTCGAGGTGCTGAAAGCGGAGCTTGAAAAACAGTATCCGGGTATCCGGATTCAGGTGATGGCACTCGACGTGAATGATCATGCTCAGGTGCAGGAGGTGTTCCGGGCGTTTCAGGCTCATTTTGGAGCACTGGACCGAATTATCGTGAATGCCGGTATCGGTAAGGGCCAGCCACTCGGAACCGGGCGCTTTGACGCTAACCGGCAGACCGCAGAAACCAACTTTGTCGCCGCCCTCGCCCAGATTGAAGCGGCGATGGAAATATTCAGGGAACAGAACCGGGGCCACCTGGTGGCCGTATCATCGGTAACGGCAGTGCGTGGAATGCCGGGCAACGTTACCACCTATGCCGCCACCAAGGCCGGGTTGGCAGCACTCTGTGAAGGACTGCGCATCGAGTTGAAAAAACGCCGGTCCCCGATCCGTGTGACTACCCTGTATCCGGGCTATATTCGCACTGAAATCAATGAGAAGGTTAAAAACACACCGTTCATCGTCGACGCACAAACCGGCTGTCGTGCTATGGTGAAAGCCATAGAAGCCGGAAAAGCCGAGCATTTTGTGCCCGCCTGGCCCTGGGCCCCGATCGGTTTTGTGCTCAGGCGGTTACCAGAGTCGGTTCTGGCAAAGCTGTTCTGATCACTCCCGTGGGAGGTTGAGATGCGTGCAAGCCAATTCAGGACATCGACACTCACCCCCAGAGTAAAGCTCTGGGCGCTGGTGTTTGTAGCCGGAGCCTTGCTGGCCCTGTTCAGTCTTTCCCTGAAAGTCTTTGCGCAACAGGAATCGCCCCGTCAGGCCCTGGTGCTTTCGGTTGACGGTGCGATTGGCCCGGCCACCATGGATTATGTGACCCGCGGTATTCGCCGGGCGGAGCGGGAAAGCGCCGGCCTGGTGGTGATTGAAATGGACACCCCGGGCGGTTTGATGGATTCCATGCGGGAAATCATCAAGACCATTCTCGCTTCCGATGTGCCGGTGGCGACCTACGTTTCACCCCAGGGTGCCCGGGCGGCCAGTGCCGGTACCTATATCCTCTACGGCAGCCACATTGCCGCCATGGCTCCGGCCACCAACCTTGGCTCAGCCACACCCGTGCAAATGGGCGGCCTGCCCGGCTCCACAGAACCTGAGTCCCCTTCTGAATCTGCCCCTGAAGAATCTTCGGAGGACACCGACCAGAGCGAATCGGCCGACAAACGTCGTGGCAACACTGCTATGGAGCGCAAGGTACTGGAAGATGCCGTGAGCTACATCCGCGGCCTGGCAGAGCGCCACGGTCGTAATGCCGACTGGGCGGAAGAGGCGGTTCGGGAGGCGGTCAATCTCGGGGCTACCGAAGCCCTGGAGCGTAACGTGGTGGACGTGGTGGTGCCAAACCTCCGGGCGTTGTTAAGCGAGATTGATGGTCGCACAGTGCGCTTGGCCGCCGGTGATCGGGTGCTGGAAACCGCGCAACTGGAATTGGTGCGGGCCGAGCCGGACTGGCGCACCAAATTGCTGTCGGTGATTACTGACCCGAATGTGGCCTATTTCCTGATGATCATCGGCTTTTACGGCATTCTTTTCGAACTGGCCAATCCCGGCGCCGTAGTGCCTGGGGTGATTGGCGCAATCAGTCTGATTCTGGCCCTGTTCGCCTTCCAGGTATTGTCGGTAAATTACGCGGGCCTGGCGCTGATCCTGTTGGGGCTGGCCTTCATTGTCGGCGAGGCGTTCGTGCCCAGTTTCGGCATCCTCGGCATCGGTGGCATTGTGGCGTTTGTCACCGGCTCGGTGATCCTGATGGACGGCAGCCATCAGGATATCTCGCTGCCCACGATTGGTGGTACGGCGGTGGTTGCCGGGGGTTTTATTCTCTGGACGGTTACCCGGTTCATCGGTCTTCGGCGGCGCCACCCGGTCTCGGGTAGTGAGCAGCTGGTCCACGAACACGGTGTGGCACTGGATGATTTTGTCCCCACGTATGATGCCTACGCGGGCCATGTACGGGTCAGCGGCGAACGCTGGAACGCCCGGAGTCAGGAGGCCATTGCAGCCCGATCGCAAGTGCGGGTAAATGGTATGGACGGCCTGACCCTGCTAGTGGAGCCCGGCACCGACGAACCGGCAGAGCGCACAGATTAAACATCAACGGCAAATCAAGGAGGCCGTATGAATCTCGGTGACATTATTCCCTATATTGCACCGACGGTGGTGCTGCTGCTGATCCTGGGGTCAGCAATCAAGATCCTGCCGGAATACGAGCGTGGCGTGGTCTTTTTTCTGGGTCGGTTCCAGGGCGTGAAAGGCCCGGGACTGATCATCGTCATTCCCGGTATCCAGCAGATTGTGCGAGTTGACCTTCGGGTGATCACCCTGGATGTCCCCAGCCAGGACGTGATATCCAAAGACAACGTTACCGTGCGGGTAAATGCGGTGCTGTACTTCCGGGTGGTGGATCCGGAAAAAGCCATCATCCGGGTTGAAGATTATGGTGCCGCTACCAGCCAGTTGGCCCAGACAACACTGCGATCTGTACTGGGCAAGCACGACCTGGACGAGATGTTATCCGAACGGGACAAGCTGAACGCCGACATTCAGGAGATCATCGATGCCCAGACCGAAGAGTGGGGTATCAAGGTGGCGAATGTGGAAATCAAGCATGTGGATCTGAACGAATCCATGATCCGCGCCATCGCCCGTCAGGCGGAAGCCGAGCGGGAGCGCCGGGCCAAGGTCATTCACGCTGAAGGCGAGCTTCAGGCGTCGAAGAAACTGGTGGAAGCGGCTGAGGTGATGTCTGTCAACTCCGGTGCCATGCAATTGCGTTATCTGCAAACGCTGGCGGACATGAGCAACAACAACTCCTCGACCATTGTGTTCCCGTTGCCGATGGATCTGGTCAAGACCTTCATTCAGAACCAGAGGCCGGACAAGGCTGGGCAGGAAGAGCCGAAACCCTAATACCAAAGGGTTCTGCAGACATAAAAAAAGGCCGGATTAACCGGCCTTTTTTGCTAGCTGACAGCCTTACTTCTGGCTGGCACGCTCGAGCATACGCTTGGCGCGCTCGTTTGCTTCGTCAGCAGCTTTCTGGGCAGCACGGGCTGCAGCCAGAGCTTCTTCAGCAGTCTGCTGGGCAGTGCGTGCACTGCTGGCGGCGCTGTTAGCAGTGTTCAGGGCGTTGTTGGCAGTCTGCTCAGCGGAGCTGGCAGTTGCATTTGCTTCGTCGATAGCAGCTTGTTCAGTAGTGGCACAACCTGCAGTCAGAGCAGTAGCCAGTGCAAACCCGGCGATCGTCAGTTTACGCATTGTAAATCCCCTTATTGGTCGTTTTATTTCCTGTGATCCGGAAGCCGGTCAGACAGCTCCCTTCTGCTAGGCCCGATAGGCAGTGACTACCGGAGTCGTTAAACAGTGTAAAACACTCAGAGACAAAATGTTAACTAAGGATACGTAAATTTTCTTAGCTTATGACAACAACTTAATCCTGCTTTCATGGCGTTGTCACCAAGCAGAAAGAATCACGGAACGATGCGGATGGGGGTTCCGTTCTGGACCAGTTGCCAGATTTCATCCATGGCTTCGTTGCTCACTGCAATGCAGCCATTGGTCCAGTCCAGCCCGGTGTAGGCAAAGGCCATGTCGCCGGCATTGTTGGGTAGGCCATGAATCATGATGCTGCCGCCGGGATCAAGACCCCAGGCTTCTGCCAGTTCCCGGTCGCGGGGGCTGGGGTAGGAAATGTGGATGGATTTGTAGAAGTCGCTGCTGGCATTGCGCCAGTCCAGTACATAGTCACCCTCGGGTGTGCGTTCATCCCCCTCATACAGCTTGTGGCCGACGGGATTGTCACCGAGGGAGATGCGGTACTGGCGTACGGGTTCATCACCGCTGAGCAGGTACAGGCGACGTTCTCCTTTGTTGACCAGTACCTGGGTAATCTCCAGCAGGCCTTCCATTAACGCCGGTTCCGGTGCGCTCGGCATCATGCGGGTGTCGGCCCGGGCCAGAAGCTCAGAGGCTGACGCCAGCAGAGGAGAGGCAATCAGGGCGATGGTCAGTAGAACTCGAACAATCATGAAACTCGCACAAATTGGTAAATGGTTAAACTTTGTTCATGCTGTTTATACCATAGCCTGGTAACGGGGTGATAAGGGGTTCTGTTACAGAGTTTGGCTTTTCTTGACCAGGATCCCATTCAGGAATCCATTTTCATGCCTACTTTGGTCACCCGGTCAGCGTCGGTGGCCCTGGCGACCAGGGTAACGGGCCCGAGCACAACCTTGTCACCAACCACCGGGTGGCCCTTGGTGCGCCTGGCAAAACACTCAGCCAGGGAGAGTTCGGGCGGCAGCTCGTCAAATTCGATGCCGTACACCTGTTCAACATCCCCCAGCAGGGCATCGCCATTGAGCACAAAATCCCCGAAGAATGCCCGTTCTGCCAGATGCTTCGGCGCCTGTCGGCCGCTGAGGGCCTTGCCAAGATCCGGCAGCAAGGCCGGCGTGGCAAACATGGCCACCACATCGCCTGAGGCAACTTCCAGTTCCCGGGTCGGTTGAAGGCATTTGCGATCCCGGAAGATACCGGCAACGGCGGTATTGTCGGGTAGCCTGAGCTGGCCGAGGGCCCGGGGGCTTTCCCAATTCTTGCCGCGCAGCGGAAACAGCATCAGTTCGTGATCACCTGCGGCAGGCACATCCAGAGGTAGCCTGCGGTACGGATCTTCCCCTGCAGGCACCTCCAGTTTCAGTTTGCGCGCCAGTGGTGCCATGGTGGTGCCCTGTACCAGCAGCGATACCAGCACAATAAAGAAGGCGGCATGGAATACCAGCTGGGCATCCGGGAGGTCTGCAATAATCGGAAACAGGGCGAGCACGATCGGCACTGCGCCACGCAGGCCCACCCAACTGATAAACCCCAACTCCCGCCGATTGAACGCGAAAGGCCAAAGCGTGAGTAGCACGGTGGCCGGCCGGATCACGAAAATCAGCGCCAGTGCCAGAATCAGACCGCCACCGGCCAGCGGCACCAGATCCGATGGATTAACCAGCAGGCCCAGCATCAGGAACAGGCAAAGCTGCGCCAGCCAGGCCAGACCATCATGCACCTGAAGAATCATCGGCATCATCCGAACATGCCGGTTACCAATCACCACCCCGGTGAGGTAAATCGCCAGAAAACCACTGCCGCCGATGGCATTGGTGGCGGAGAACACGGCGATGCCGGCAGCGGCTACCAACAACGGGTAAAGCGACGGGGTCAGTCGTATCCGGTTGACCAGCTGAACCACGGCAAAGCCACCAAGGAGGCCGGCCACAGTGCCGATGCCGAACTGCTGTACCAGCATCATCAGGCCTTTGGCCAATGCCCCCTCTTTGTAACTGCCAATCAGGGTAACCAGCAGCAGAGTCAGGAAAATGGCCATGGGGTCGTTACTGCCGGACTCGATTTCCAGCGTGGCGCTGACCCGCTCGTTCAGATGCAGGCCCCGGCCCTGGAGCAGTGAGAATACGGCGGCAGCATCAGTGGAGGAAATGATGGCGCCGACCAGCAACGCCATCAGCCAGTGCAGGTCGAACACCCACCAGGCAACCAGTGCGGCGCCACCGGCGGTCAGGCCAACGCCGAGGGTGGCCAGCACCAGCGCCGGCCGCAGTCCCACCCGGAACGTTTCCACCCGGGTACGCATGCCGCCATCCAGCAGAATCACACCCAGCGCCAGATTGGCGATCAGGAAGGCCAGCTCGAAGTTGTCGAATTCGATGCCACCCGGGCCGTCCTCCCCCATCATCATGCCCACGACCAGGAAGATCAGCAGCACGGGCATGCCGACTCGGCTGGAAAGCGGGCTGAGAACGATGCTGATCACCAGCATCAAGGCGCCGATCAGGGTAAGTGTGGGATCCATCAGACTCCAGACCAAAGGGGCTTGCCCGAACGCAGGGCCCGGGCTTATATTGCTGTGGCAATCATTATGCAGGCGGGCGTAGCTCAATGGTAGAGCAGAGGCTTCCCAAGCCTACGACGTGGGTTCGATTCCCATCGCCCGCTCCAAACCGATACCCGCACACATCCTGATACCTCCTTAAAACTCCGTTTTTTCAATCGCTTAAGTAAGCTTAATGTCTTTATACGCCCGTGTATATCCTTGTACCTCGGGGCCCGTTGTGTATAGCGGCTTGTATGGTAGTTTCAATGGCGAACTAAGCTATACAAACGGAAACCGGAATGAAGCGCAAAGAAATCAAGCGAACCCCGCTGGCTGAGACAGTCCTGCGGAGCCTGGAGCCTGATGAGAAACTCTACAGGGTCAAAGATGGGCCGAACCAGCTGCATTTTACCGTGGCTGCTAATGGCTCTAAGCGCTGGGAGGTCAGATTTAAAAGGCCTGATGGTAAGTGGAGCTGGCTGGGTGTTGGTGGTTACCCGGCTGTTAGCGCCAAGTTTGCCCGAAAACAGGCCGATCTCATTCAGGCACAGGTATCGGACGGGAAGGACCCTCGGGAAGTTCGCCGTGCTGAGGAAGCAGCCAAAAAGGCGTTAATTGAACATCCCTTCTCGGAGTCTTGTGAATACTGGTACAACAAGAAACTCGATGATGGTTATGCCAAAAGTACTGCCAAACAGATGCGTGGATATCTGGACAATGACATCCTGCCTGAACTTGGAAACATTCCGATCAAGCAGATTACGCCAAAACAGTGTGCCGACCTGCAGCACAAGATCGAGCTCAGCCAGAGCTTCGATAAAAGCAAGAAGGTTCGTCAGGCGCTGAACCAGATCTTCCGTTACGCCATCGGGCGCGGAATCTGCGAGACCAATCCCGCGTCTGAACTAAGGTATATCGCCAAGCGAAGAGGTGGAAAAACTCCTTTCCCTCATTTATTAGAGCCTGAGCTGCCAGATTTTCTGAGAGCCGTGGAATCCTCCACCTCCCGGATACAGACCGTGATTGCTATGAAAATGACGCTTTTCACAGCATCTCGTCCTGGGATGGTCGTCAAGGCGGAGTGGACGCATGTAAATCTGGATCTGGCGTTGTGGGTTGTGCCCGAGGGGAATATGAAAAACAGGACTCAGCACATTGTTCCCCTTCCGGTTCAACTCGTGGCTTTGCTGAAAAAACTCAAAGAAATGACCGGTCGGTCCCGGTACCTGTTTCCAAGTATCGGGCCAAAGAATCCGACCATGCCCACAGATTCGATTAACAAGATGCTACGGGGCATCGGTTATAAGGGGCGATTGACCGGCCACGGTTCGCGGCACACCGCTTCTACCCTTCTGCATGAGCATGGCTGGCACCATTACCACATTGAAGCCCAGCTCTCTCACAAGATGCCGGGTGTTGCCGGTGTCTATAACCAAGCCGCGTATCTGGAGGCCCGCCGGGTGATGATGCAATGGTATGCCGATTATCTGGACGCGCTAAGGAAAGGGTTGACTGAAAAGCAGAAAAAGAAATTTGAGCAGCGTGTTGTCGAGGCAATGATCCGGTATCGGCCGGTCGAACCCGGCCAACAGGTTGCTGCTTGAAAATCGGCTCACCCGGGTCTTATTTCAAATTTATTGAAATTAGACGCCACACGGCCACCGAATCCGGCAATAGTATAGGTGTCGTTCTTAACAAATTCAGGAGCGGCACCTATGGCCAAGAAAATCCAGAAAATCCTTATCCGCCAGAAAACCTTGATGGAAATGCTCGATCTCTCCAGCAGTGGGTTCTATGAGCTGAAGAAGCGTGATCCCACCTTTCCTAGGCCGATCAAGGATGGCAGTTCTCAGCAGGCTCCAGCCTTTTATGTGTATGAGGAGGTTCGTTGCTGGCTGATTGACCGGATTACAGCTCGGGATGAAAAGCGTTGATTGAGTTCGCTTTGGATAGTCACACCTCTCTTGGGTTGTATCAGTGTCGAAGTTCGACAGGCAAATGCTACATCAGGAGCTTGGCCGCATGAGTTCGTAACCAATCCCTGCGTTTAGGGTAATCCGGCATGACCCGCGCCATCTCCCGCCAGAACTCCGGGGAATGGTCATGGCGTATCAGGTGGCAGAGTTCGTGAACCACCACGTAATCCACCATCCGGTTAGGTGCCATCATGATCTGCCAGTTAAATTCCAGCTTGCCCTTGGCGGTGCAGCTACCCCAGCGAGATTTGAAGGTTCGGATTCCCACTCCGGCAGGCTCCACACCAACCACGGGCGCGAAGCGGTTAACTTTCTCGGTCAGCTTCTGTTCTGCTTGCCGTTTGTACCAGCGCACAAGGGAGTTGCGGACCATGTGGGGTTGTTCGGTGCCGTTGGGGACGGTGACCACCAAGCGCCCGTTCAATAGCTTCACAGGCGCGAAGTTGCCTGTTTCTACCTTCAGCCGGTAGTTGCGCCCCAGATAGCTGAAGGCTTCGCCAGACACATAGCGTTTGCTGCTGGCGGGGGTCATTTCCCGGTGCAGAGTGATCTTTTCTTTGATCCAGCGGCGTTTGGCTGCCAGTAACTGGTCGATCTTTTCGGCAGGGGTGTTCACGGGCACCACCACAGACACGGCACCGTCTTCCACCCGAATATCCGCAGACTTGCGGCGGTTGGTGCGGATGATCTCGGCAATGAAGCCGTGACCATCCCTATATTCTGGTTTGTGTGCAGCTGCCATCATTTGAACTTGTTCTGTGCCAGTTCCATGAACCGATCCTGAACCACGTTCACCAAGGCTTTCTCGCCAAACGAACAGTCCAGAACGGCCCGTTTGATTTCTTTCTTCATTCGCTTCACTTCGTCCGGTTTACTGAAGAAATCCACAATCTGGGTGGCTTCATCGAACATGCCTACCAAGTCCTGGCTGGTTGCCTTGATTTCGTCGTGTACGGCTTCGCTGATGGCATCTTCACCGGCATGGCTGGTGACTTCTGCCATCAGGATGTTGTAGAAGGCGAACTCGGTTTCACTCAGCCCCAGATCGTCCGCCGCCTGTTTGTGTTCGGACTCCATGCTATCGACCATCTGAAGCAGCAGTTCCAGCTGCTGGTCCCACTTGCCCGCAGTCTTTTCGATAATGTCACGCAGTCGAAGGCTCAGGGACTTGTAGTATTCCGGGTCTTCGTCCAGGTTCACCGTAATGTGGTGTTTGATGGCGCTTTCGATTTCGGAGGCGCGGGATTCGGGGGATTTGATCTGCTCCACGCTCTCCTTGAAGTTCGCTGCCATCAGGTCCACGGGTGGAATCTTCGGGTCTACCCCGGTGCTGATGATGTGTTCGTCCACCAGCTGGCGGACTTTCGCCCCAGCATCGCTAATGTTCAGTCCGGGGTCACGGTAGCGGTTACGGGCGGCGTTCTGCACCTTACCCCACAACTTCAGGTCCGGAATGAACGGCTTGGCGGCGGTGTCCGGCAGGATCACCTCCATCTGCTTGGCGAACTTCCTGAACGCCAGTTCGAACTGCTGGCGGGTGTCTTCATCTTTCAGGTGCAGCACGTAATCATCCACGTCTGTACCTTTCACCTCGGCAAAGATGGCAGCCACACGGGTGTGAGCCGATTTCAGGCGCGGTATCTCGTCTTTCAGGGTGTGGTAGGCGCCTTCCACGTCCTCACTGCTGAACTGCTTCAGCGCGTCGGTCAGGTAGTCTGACAGCCCGTAGTAATCCACCACGTAACCGCAGGCTTTACCTTTATAGGTTCGATTCACCCGTGCGATTGCCTGCATCAAGGTATGGTCTTTCAGGCTCCGATCGATATACATCACCTGTGCAATGGGCGCATCGAAGCCAGTCAGCAACATATCCTTCACGATCAGGAAGCTGGTGGGGTCTTCATCCATCGGTTTGGTGAAGTTCCTGATTACCTGCTTTTGGTGCGCACTGTCGGCGTACTTGCTGAGGTATGCCGGGTCGTTGTGAGTGCCGGAAATGATCACTTCGGACGGGGGCGCTTCCAGCTCGTCCAGGGTCTTTTTGAATACCGTGGCTGCATGGCGGCTGCCCACCACTATCATGGCTTTGAAGCCGTTGGGCTGAATCTTTTCCCGGTAATGCTTGAGCAGGTCGATACACACCCAGCGAATGCGGGCGGGGGCTTCCCGTACAGCGCGCTCCACACCGTATTTTTTCTTGATTTCCCGCTTTTCGTCGTCGCTTTTGTCTTTGAAGTATTCTTCAAACAGCGCGTCCAGCGAATCACCCACCACATCGCTCTGAACCTGGCGACCTTCGTAGATGATGCGTACCGTGGCACCGTCATCCACCGCTTCGTTGATTTTGTACTTGTCGATGTAGCCGCCGAAGGCCTTGTCCATCTTCTGGGACTTCAGCAGGGGCGTGCCGGTAAAACCGATCTTCGGGGCGTTGGGCAGGGCGGCGTTGATGGTCATTGCCAGCCCGCCAAACTGGGTGCGGTGAGCTTCGTCCGCCAGCACAATGATCTTGTCGCTGGGGTTCAGGTCGGAAAAGTCACCTTCCTGTTCCGCTTCCTGAAACTTCTGCACCATGGCGGTCACAATGTCGGAAGAATCCTTGGACAGCAGTTCCTTCAGTTCCGCCACGGAACCAGCGTTGTAGATGGTTTCGTTTTGAGCATCCCGGAAGGTTTTGGACAGTTGCCCGTCCAGTTGGGTGCGGTCGGTCACGAACACCAGTTTGTACTGCTTCAACTTCGGGTCACGGCGCATCTTTACCGCCAGCATGACCATGGTCAGGGACTTTCCGGACCCTTGGGTATGCCAGACTACCCCGGACTTTTCCTTGCGCGTGGTGCCGTTCTTGAGCCGCTCTATGACCTTGTTCACTGCCCGGTACTGCTGATACCGCGCCACCTTTTTGATCAGGCGACCATCTACTGGCTCAAACAGGGTGAAGTTCTGCATCAGGTCCAGGAAGCTGGCTGGGTTGAACATGCCAGCAAGCAACCGCTGTTGTGGGGTGACTTCGCCTGAACGGGTTCCGGCACCTGAAGCGATCTGTTTCGCGGCAACCAGATACTCTGGTGAGGGCACGTCACCGGTCTTGTGGATGGGTGCAGTCGAGCCGGTGGAGATGAAGTCAGACTGCTGAAGCATCGCCCGGATATCCGCATCAGTAAATGGGTAAGCGTCCTTCCAGTCCCCGTAATGCTGGGCGCTAGAACTGATCGTGCCCACCTTCGCCTGATCCCGACAGGTAGACACCATAAGCTGGTTGTACCAGAACAGCTTCTGGGCACCTTCGTCGTCTTCCGGGTTGCGGAGGTTGGCGTAACGGCGTAGCTGGTTAATCCCTTCGGCTACTGCGTCGGCAATATACGGCGATTTGCACTCAATCACCGCCAGCGGCAAGCCGTTCACGAAGCAGACGATATCCGGGATGATGTTCTGGTTGAGGCCTTCAACCTTGAATTGATTGGTACACAGGAATTCGTTGTTTTCAGGGTTATCGAAGTCGATAACCTTGACCGTCTGCCCCTTGCGACCGGCACCCAGGTCCTGTTCCACCGACAGGTAGTTCACCAGCAGGTCGTAAATGGACTGATTGTATTCCATCAAGCCCGCATGATTGGGGTGAGTGAACTCGCGGATGACTTTGCGCAGGTTCTCGTCACTGATCCATGGGTTCAGCCGGACCACGGCAGCTTCCAGCCGTTTGGACAGCACCACATCCCGGTAGTAGCCCCGTTCACCTGACTCTGAACCTGCGGCTGTCGGCACCAACGCCGATCCCGGTAAATAATTCCAGCCAAGGCCTGTTAGTTGTTCGATGGCGGGCAGTTCAACCTTTTCGACTTCATCCTGAAACAAGGAAAGCTCCCTGGTAAGCATGTGCCTGCTGCGAGAGGCAACTAATTGGTATTAACCTAGATTAGCAGTTTGAAGGGAGAAATTGGATGTCAGCCGGCGCGCCATCGGGCCAGGCGCTTATCACATTCGTCCTCAGGCAAGCGGGCCCCGGCCTTGAGCATGGCCGTTAATGCGGTGAACAGCTCTGTGGGTGGTAGAACCCGGTGGTGTTCCAGTTCATCCAATATCCAGAGCACGCCTCGAACATCCAACGAGGCGCGTCGGCCAGATTTCCGAAGGGCCCCATCATTAGTCAGCAAAGTCCAGCCCCGCGCCCTGGCCATGAAGTAGCAGGACACATCCGCCAGCGAGGAGTTATTCAGCGTCTGCTTTAGACCAAACAACTCCAGGGTTTCATCACTGCTGATCGCTTCGATGACGAGCCCCATGTCTTGCAGTTGCGCCCCGGGTGGTTTCCGAAGCTCCCGCCATACAAAATCCGTGGTGACGAACTGGTGTGGCAACTGAAAGACTTTTTCCAGCAGGTTACTGTGGTGCAGGTCGATCCAGATGTTGGTATCAGAAACGAGAATCTTCGTGGGCATCGGCGCCGTCACCTGCTTGTCCGTTAGCCATCACATCCTCGATCTCTCCCAGACCGACACCCAGTAATTCCGCCGCTCTGGATGGAGTTACAAGCCCCTCAGCCAGCGCCCGGTAAACGAGTTGGCGCAGACGGTAGGAATTTTCCGAATCCAGGGATTCTGGCTCGTTCTTTCGATAACCACGGGACGACCAGAAGCGGAAAGTACTCTGATAGAACCCCTGTTGAACGATATCCAGGTCATAGAGACGCCTCAGCAAAGCCTGAATGGAAATGCCCCATTCTTCTTTCGCCAGAAGGAACTCCTTCAGCAGTACCCGGCTCCGATGGTTGCCAAAAGTCGCCCGAACCTGGCTAGCAGGAAATAGAAACGCACCGGCAAAACGGTGGCACCAGTTTTCTTCTTCGCGAGTGCTATGAATGTCATTGGGAATGTTCATCACCAGATGACCGAGTTCGTGGGCCAGATTGAACCGTTGCCGTTCTCCCGGGCGAGAGGTGTTGCTGACGATAACTGCATCAGCGCCGTCATTGACCACCGCGCACAAACCATCGAACTTCTCATGGGCTTCAAGACCGACAACCTTGATGCCATTTTCTTCCAGAGTCTCGGTGAGGTTGGCAATCGGATTTGTTCCCAGGTGCCAAGCTTTCCGCAGGTCTTCGGCTGCCTTTTCGATCTCGTCGGTGTTCGACACCCGAAAATGTTCCCGCCACTGGGCGAAACCGTTGTCGTCATTTTCGTTATCAAACAGACGTTCGGCGGCCAGGTAGCGCTCCAGGTGCTCTCGAACCTGTTCTTTAACCGCTTCCTGCTGCTTCTTACCGAACGCTGAATGCTTTCGAAAATCCACCTCGCCCAGTTCTACGGAATCCGAGCGGAAGAAGTATTCAGGATTCACGCCCAGCACATCCGCTAGCTGAATCAAGCGAGTTGAATTGGGCGCATCCTTACCCTGCTCATATTTCGACAGAGCCTGTTTGGTAATGTCTCCAATCTGGTCAGCGACCTGTTGCAGGGACATATTTTTCAGGACTCGTGCACGACGCAACCGATCATGCAACATGGCTCTCTTCCTTAATGTTGACAACTATTGGTTGACGATTTTAGTTTAAGCTTGACGAGTGTCAACCTAGTAGGTAGATTGGTTACACAAACACACAAGATGTAGTGTTTTTCGCCTCAAACTTGAATTGGCGGAGTAGCAGGAGAGTCTGAAGGGCTTTCTCTGGAAAGATTCCCGGCCCGGGTGGGGGCCCGAACCGGGAGGACGCAAAAGAGCAGGACTCAGCATGGCGGCCCTGTTCTCTTGGCAGGTTGCAATCGCATATTGCGCACGAAAGAGTAGACCTCACCGCGCAGCACGTCAACTTTGCGAAGTTTCCAAGGCCGTGATTATTACAGGAGATGATCCCATGGCTCGCAAAGACGACTATGAGATTATTTTCCGCCCTTACATCCGTAAGAACGGAAAGATCATCCGCCCGAAGAAGGGCAAGGTCTTTCCGATCAAGGTTCGTAAGAAGCGGTGATTGAATGGCGGGGGCGATTGCCTCCGCCATTTTTACTTTTACGCGACGGCACTTTCTTGCTCGCCGAGTTTAACTCTAACCTTGCCGGTTAGCAGGTCTTGCATGAGGGCACGTTTAAGGCTTTGGCGTAAAGACAATTGCATCGATTTGCTGTCAATCTCATCGTCCAAGGCACTCAGCGCATCCGCAATCCTTATTTGTTCTTCTCGTGGAGGGATTGGCAACTTTATTCTCTTGAAGCTATCAAAGTACAGCCGTAATCGGTCTCCCGTCAGACCTTGTGAATAGCGACGTAGCAACTGTATTACCGCTGGACTTTTGAGTAGGTAGCCGAGGAAGTCGGAGTGGATTCGCTCCGACGGGCGACACACAACATAAGCTGGGCTAACCAAGCAGTTCGTTGGTGCGATTCCTGATGCTCCTTGCCACATGCGCATCATGTTGTAGGCCAAATCTCCCTGCTTAGCGAGTCGGTTCTCACTGGCGTCAAGACCAGAAGTGACTCGTCTATCAACTGTATCCCTTAGCACCATCCCACCGTCCATGAGAACCGAATAGATTGGCAAACCTTCAAGTCCACGAGTTCTTCTCTCAGAGAGGAAGCTACCCACTTCTAAAACTTCCCAAGTCACCGGAATCTTTCCCACCGGCGAATCACTAAACTCCGTATGCGGAACGCCGCCCGATCCAATCCCTTTGGTCAATAACTCCTGCATCATGCCGGTTTTCAGGTCTTTCAGCTTGTCGATCTGTGCGCGTGTTTTTTCGATCACGTCATCGACGGATGACAGGATGGCTGCGATTTTTTGTTGTTCCGAAAGAGGAGGGAATGATATAGGAATCGCCATTAAGCTAAGTTTCGATATATTTTTCATCGAATTGCTCGTACCTGTAGCGGCATCAATTATTTGCCTAGCAACATGATCAGACCTCAAGCAATAGCCGAACCACCGTGGATCGAAGTTTTTGTGTATGGTTAGTTGCCATATCCGATCTGGGAGGAATAAGTTTTTATAATCTCTGTCTACAAATCCACTTTGTCCTACCAATGCAGGCGTATTCATTCGGCTGAACAGGATGTGGTCTTTTCTAGGCTGTATCCTTGCCCTCTCTCGGTCAATTGGGAGGATTGCCTTGTTCTCATCAGGGGCGAAGCGACCATCCACCAATGAACTGGTTTTTAATACCCCGCATTCGGCAGCATTAGCTGGTCGATTTTCCGAGTTGACGCTTACTCCACCTTCTGCCGTAACAATTGCATCGCCTATGACGCCACTAAGCCAGTCGCGGGGATAAGTTCTACTCATACCCCAGCTCCTTCAGATACCCCTTCATCACACTCTCAGCTTCAGCCACCTGTGTATCCAGTTCGCTCAACGACACCCGGTACTTGTCCCACCAGCGTTCCAGTTGGGTAATTAACTTGGCATCCACTTGACCCACGGCTTCCCGAATAGCTTCTTTGGTGCCGATCTCCGGTTTGAAGTCGTAGTAGTCCGCATCTCGCTTCACGAACACCGTGGACACATCGAAGTCTTCCAAAATCTCTTCCCGGATGTACTCGCTTTCCACTTCCCGCACCGGAATGCCACCATGCAGAATGGCACGCACGTCGAAGATTTCCGTGGGAGGGCTGGTGTCGGCGTAGCGGCGGATGTTGAGGTTGTAATCGTTTTCGGCGATCTCCGCCAAGCTGACGACTTTTGAATAGCGTTTAATTTCGGCGTAGTCGTCGAAGGTCTGGACGATCTTTTCAATGTCCTGCTGGCGAAGTTTGTTCTGGTTCTTGCCCTCTTCATATTCCAGTTCGCTGTTGATGAACAGCACCTTGCCTTTACGCTCTGCCGGTTTGTTCTTGTTGATGATCAACAGGCAGGCGGGAATGCCTGTGCCATAGAACAGGGCTGCCGGTAGACCCACTACGGCTTCCAGCAGGTCATCGTTCAGAATGCCCTGGCGAATGGCTTTTTCACTGGAACCCCGGAACAGAACACCGTGGGGCATGACTACGCCCATCATGCCTTCTGCGTTCAGGCTGGCAATCATGTGCTGGACGAATGCCAGGTCACCGGCATCCTTGGGCGGCGTGCCGTAGGGAAAGCGACCATAAGAATCGCTGTCGGCTTCTTCCTTACCCCACTTCTTCAAGCTGAAGGGCGGATTGGCAATTACCCGGTCAAAGGTCATCAGTTCCCCGCCTTGGGTATGCTGGGGCTCGCGCAGGGTGTCACCCTTGCGAATGTCCGCGCTGTAGACCCCATGCAGGAACATGTTCATCTTGCAGATTGCCCAGGTATTCAGGTTCATCTCCTGACCGAACAGGGACAAGTTGGAAGGGTTTTCACCGTTGGCAGCCAGATAGTTGCGGGTCTGTACCAGCATACCGCCAGAACCGGCGGTGGGGTCGTAGATACGCATACCGGCATGAGGCTTCAGCAGGGCAACCAGCAGCTGCACCACTTCAGACGGGGTGTAGAACTCACCGCCTTTCTTACCGGCGCTGTCCGCGAACATCTTGATCAGGTATTCGTAGGCGGTGCCCAGCAGGTCCGGACGTTCGAAGTCTTCGTTGCGCAGGCGGTAGCGGCTGAAGTGCGTGAGCAGGTCGCGCAGCTTTTTGTCGGACAGCTTGTTCTTGATGTTGAAGTCGATGGAAACCAGAACCCCTTCCAGAACGGGGTTGTACTCTTCAATGGCTTCGGTGGCGGTGTTCAGTTCAGAGCCAATGTCGTGCTTTAGGTCTTTGATTGCACCCCAGCGGGCAACGGGCGGTATATAGAAGGTCTTGTCGTATTCGTCCTCATCGTCCGCCAGTTCGCGGGCTTGTTCTTCGGTCTTGCCCTTGTCCATGTAGTACCGGACAACGCCTTCCTGTGCTTCTTCAAAAGCGTCTGACAGACGTTTCAGAAACATCATCCCGAAGATGTAGTCCTTGTATTCGGATGCGTCCATGTTGCCACGCAGAATGTCGGCGGCTTCCCATAGGAAGGATTCAAGTTGCTGAAGGGTGATGTTGTGGCTCATTCAATGGGTTCCATCTACTGCAATGAGCATGGGGCGTGTGCCGAACAAGGACGGGCGAAAATCAGTTTGGCCCCATGCGGGTGAAAACGGGTTTGAGTTTATCGGCGTGGGCCTGTGCCGGCAATGTGCATCGCCGGATACCAAGAGCTCATTCGGCCGCAGTGGACTCCAACTGGACTCCAAAGGCACTTAGAGCCGCTTTTTTGTAAGGTCGTGCTGCGGCGCAATTTGCGTAAGTCCATTTCGAGTACACTTCGGGTCCACTTGCCGTGCTCACCTTTCTTGCTAGACCCTTCTTCTTTGGGAGCAAGCCGGGACTCTGGGTGTGGGATATTCTTGAGTTTACGTGGAAAATTCGCGTTTTCACGCGTTGAGCTCTTCAGAGCAATGCGCCAGACTTATCATCAAATCCTCACTTCCATTTTTGGACTACGAGGGGTGCTAGCTGGGCATTTTAAATAATCAGCATTTACAACCGGCTTCGCCGGAGCCAGAAATGATCCCCGTGATCACCCTCCTCAATGGATCTCCGAGATCCAATCCAAAACTGCTGGCCACGCCAGCAACTCCCGCACGAGCGCCTATCAACGCCAACACAAAACCCGATCTGCTAACCACTCAGCAGTGCTGCTGTTTATATAGTGAGATGGATATAGGTAAGAGACTTGCAAACACACTGATATCAGTAAGTTGCAAGCCTAATCAATGACCGATATTTGCGGAAAAGGTCTACGTTAACTCCGCAACTGAGCAACAAGGACCGTTACCAGCGCATCATCGTTGGCTGCTCGCCTCCCCGGTCATCCCACCGCCGTTCGGCAAACCCTCCGTTGCGATATCTCGCTGATTACGAGATGCCGCTCCCCGTGCACGCTGTCGATTCTCGATCTCGTGTTCACGGCCCGCAATCGAGACGCACAAGTGCTGATACACCAGCACGATGGATGCTCCCACCGTCAAGGCCTTCAATGCTTTGGCACAGTCACACTTAATGCGGACTACGGGGCGGAGCATCAGCGTGGGGACCGGCTCTTTGCCCCAGATTCCGCATGGTCGGCCACGCACTCTGTATTCATGATTTTTCAACAGAACGGAGGATGGAATGAGCAACAAATCTGTCAAAAGTGGCCGCCGCTCTGCTGTATTTGTGCGCTACTGCAAACGCTGTGAGATGAACGATGCTAGGAAAATCGATCGGGAATTCATCCTTCAATTCGGGGCCTACATCAAAGCCCGATTGAATGGTGACTACGAGTGGCCTGATGGGGATGTCGATGAGCAAATCAGCGTCGCATACGCACACAATGCCATCAGCACGGTTAACACCGTTATGCGAGCATTTCGGGGTGATGGCCAATTGACAGTGTCGGCCCGGGAACTCCTTGGTGTTTGCAGGCAATCGGTGAGGACCAAAGAGATCCAGGCGGATGTCCTCGATACCAAGCATGCAGTCGATCTTGCAATCGCTGCCGGATTCGTGCGTGGTGCGGCCGTAATTCTGATGGCTCGTGCCTGGGGTATGCGTGTACGGGAATGCGTCATTCAGGACCTTGACCGTATGAAGCGGGAAATCGAGGCTGCTGGAGAGGTGACGATTCTCGAAGGTTGCAAAGGCGGACGGAAATCCAAAGACCGCACCATCAAGGCGAATGAATTTCGAATGGAAGCGTTGCGATATGCCATCGAGGTTCGACCGGAAGGATCCCGAAACCTGTTGTCGAAAACCGACACGGTAAAGTCGTTTTTGCTGAACGACGTAAATCCATGCCGGCAGTTTTTGCAGTCATCCGGAATTCCTCACTTCATGGAACTCAGGGCGGGTTTTGCCCAGGATATCTACGAGGAAGTGATGGGCGGGCCGTCGCCGCTGAAAGAGCCAATTCGAGACAAAATCATGGACCGGCTTGCCAGGGAGGAAGTGGCCAGGCAGCTGGGCCACAACAGAGTGTCAGTAGCCAGTTCTTATGTGGGAGGAACGCGCGATGCAGCTTGACCACATTTTGCGGCGATTGGATTTCAGTGCACTCAGTGAAACGGAGCGGAAACGGTACATCAACCGGATGATCCGGATTGTTTCGGTAATTGAGGCGCAATTCCCTCACGTAACCCGGCCAGAGCAGATTAAGTTGAAAAATTGTCAGTTCTTTCGGAATGTTTGGCTGCCAGCCCATTCGTCGTCTGACGCAACAAAAAGCGAATATATGCGTGCACTTGGACTGATTATCAGAGCGACGGGACGACCAGAAACGTGGATGGGCGCTCTCGGTGTAAAGACAGCGACGGGACAAGGAGGTCGTCCAGGGAAGATTGGTGTTAAGCAGTCGAAAAAGTACTACTGTTAGCAGATTCAGGATCGGATGGAAACGGATTGGAGAGGTCCCCACAATGCCGGTACATGAAAGTGAGACTTCCGGTGGCGACGACCAGGAACTGCTGCAGCTGAAACAGGCAGCCTGGCAGGACGTGCTTGAGCTATTCGATGTAGACGAAGCTGTGGCCCGGGACTGGATAGGGCGCCCCCGGCTGTTTTTGGGCAATGTCGCGCCGGAATGTTTGCTGAAGACTCAAGCGGACATTGTTCGGCTGCAGCGTTATATACAGCAAATCCAGCTGGGCATAGTTCCGTAGATGTGAGAGTTTTTCTTGGCAAAGAGCCCCGGTCATCGAGGGTGTGACCGGGGCGGCTCCATAGTTATTAGTGCAGTGTGGTTGACTCATCCACCAGCAAACGCGCGCCGGTATCGAAATCCAGAGTGGCCAGAAGCCGTTCAGGCTCGTCCGAGTTCTGGTACATATCAATGCTGATCCAGCTGTCGCCGCGGTGCATCTGGACATTGATGTGCAGGTCGCCACAGCCGAACTCGGATGAGAGTGCGGTAGCGAGCTTTTTGGCTTCGGTGATTGATTTCATAAACAATTGACCTCTAGAACCAAGTGTTCGTTTTGATGTCGCCTAGCTGATCCACCGATGACTTTTTGGGTGGAGTTCGCGTGATAGACGATCCTGAGTTGTCGGTGTCATCGCACAGGTTGTCGAGCGTTTCGGTGATAGTGGCGGTGCTGCCGTCGAAACAGGACAAATCCAGTGTCGCTGTGCTCGCTTGGAAGCCATCGAGAGTTTCTGCGACAGCCAGCGCTTCTTTGAGCAATGAACTGATTTGGTCGAGTACGTTCTTCATAGATAAATCTCTTGTGGAATTAGATTTTTGACCGGTCGAATTCCACAATACACGATCACAGTGTTTGACCAAGCAATTGGCTAAGAGCCAACCAACTTGTCGGGGATTAGTTGATTACTACAGGAGTATTGACATGAGTGACGCGCGGGCTGTGGCCGAGCTGAGGGAGCAGGTCTATTGTGAGGTCCTGGAGCTTTTCGAAGACGATAGAGTGACAGCTGAACTATGGCTGTCATCTCCGATCCGGGCTATAGGCAATCAAGCGCCGGTCACGCTGATGGACACCGAGGCGGGGCTCTTAAAACTGAGGAACGTGATTAAAAAATGGCAAGAGGGAGCTGTTTCATAGAACATGATTATTCGAGCTTTGACCAGTCTCAAAGATGGGCTTCCTAAACAAAAGCGAACCTTGGGTACTGTCGTGACCATCGGCGATGACGGTAGCTTCTAACAGTTACTCCGCTACCAATTCTGCCTTGATGCGGGGCTTGTTCGAAGGGCCATTTCGAATGTGTCAGTCTCTTAGCTACGCCAAAAATGAGGCGAGAACATCACAAAGACACTGAGTAACTCCAATCTCCCCAGCAACATCGCCGCCATCAATACCCATTTAGCTCCGTCCGGCAAGGTTTGAAAATTACCAGCGGGACCAATAGTGTCGCCCAGGCCAGGCCCAACATTCGCCAATGCTGTAGCGGCTCCGGTCAAACTCGTCACAAGGTCGAGGCCCAGCGCAGCAAGGATGGCAGCGACGACAGCAAGTGTCGCAAGAAAGATGAATGAAAAGGCAACACTGGACGCTACGATTTCATCGCTGATGATTCGTCCGTTGTAGTGTCTCGCAATTACTGCGTTCGGATGGAGCAGCCGGAGTACTTGCTCACGCAACAGCAGCATGGACAGCTGAAAACGAAACATCTTCATGCCACCACTGGTAGAGCCAGAACACCCTCCCACGAATGTAAGAAAGAAAAACAGTACCACCACGAAGGGGCCCCAGAGCGAATAGTCCTGAGATGCATAACCGGTAGTTGTGACTACCGATGTCACGTTAAATAAAGCATGCACGAAGGCATCGATCGGAAACGCCCCCTCATTCACCACCCGATAAACGGTAATCAGGCATGCGATCAACAAAAGGAATTTAAGGAAAAAGCGAATCTGTTGGTCCCTCAGTATTGGCTGCACCTGGCCATTCAGTAACCTGACGAAGAGAAAGAACGGTATGCCCCCCAGCATCATGAAGAGGCTTGATGCAAAAAGAATGGAAAGCTGGTCAAACTGACCCATAGAGCTGTCTGACGTCGAGTAGCCTCCCGTAGAAACGGTAGTCAGGGCATGATTTACCGCGTTGAAAAGGTCCATCCCCAATGCCCAGTAGGTCAGGATGCAACCAAGCGTCAGTGCGAGGTAACTGAACACCAGTCCACGGGCTAAACGATTGGTGCGCGGCACCGCCTTCTCTGTCCACTCGGACGATTCAGTGGCAAACAGGCGCATACCACCAATCCTGAGGAATGGCAGGATTGCCACCGCCATGCCGATGATTCCAATGCCGCCCATCCATTGCATGATCGACCGCCACAGCAAGATGTCCCCCGGGAGGTTGTCGAGACCACTCATAACTGTGGAGCCGGTGGTTGTTACCCCGGAGATACTTTCGAAAAAAGCGTCCGTCACGCTAAGTTTGAGATCGCTCAGCAGCAACGGAAGGCTGGAAAATAACGGAATGAACACCCAGGCGGAAACTGTGAGGATGAACATCTGCCTCTGTTTCAACGCATATCGCTTTCGACCAGCACTGAAGAAGCAGACCAGTCCTACGCCAAAACAAATACTTGCGGATTTCACGAAAGCCAGCCAATCCGGTGTGTCGCCGAACATCAGCAGGTTTACAGGCAGGGTCATCAAAAAACTTAGGAGAATCAGCAGAAAGCCAAGTATTTGTATAACAGGAAGGATATTAAACAGAGCCATCATCAGGATCGCCCAGACCGTTCACGTATGATTTTCGCCAACATGCAGCCAATGACGGCTCCCGTCAGTTGCGCATAAGTTGAAAACCCTGCGTAGAGCAGCTCCGCTCTGGTATGAGTTTCAACATAATCACCTGGAAGTGCAGCAAGAGTGGCAATGCCTGCCAACAAGAATCCCCATCTTGCATTGTATACCCATGCAAAAAAGACGACGGGTGCCAGATAAGGAAATATCGACGCTACTGGCTGGGAAGCCTGTCTGTTCGCTATAGCCAAAAAACCGAGCCAAGCCAGCGCAATCACGGCATGGCCCAGAAATCCCGGTTTCAATCGATAGAATCCCATTGCCGACAAGCCCTGCTCTCGACCAAATTTGCATCAGACGGCGTAAGGAGATCATATTCGAGGTGGAATTAGGACGGTGCAGAACGAATTTTTACGGTATTTTTACGGCAGTGAGGGCACCGCAATCACAGGTGTATGAGAAGATTTCTTCAGCCAGTCAGTAACCGACACCGGAATCGCACCCATGATTGAAAAACAACAGTTCATTGTCATTGGCCTTGGTGTGTTTGGGGCAACGATCGCACGTGAATTAACTCGCCTCGGCCACGAGGTGCTGGGTATTGATTCGGACGAACAACGAGTTGACCGACTGGCTGATGAAATCACTCATGCAGTGATCGCGGACGTCACAGACGAAAACTCGCTCATTGAACTGAACGCCGGCAGTTACGATACCGCTGTAGTGGCCATAGGCAGGAACGTCGAAGCTACGATGCTCGCCACGCTGCAACTCCGAGAACTTGGGGTAAAGAAAGTCTGGGCCAAGGCGCTCACAAACCAGCACCATCGCATTCTGGAAAGGCTTGGGGCGACCCGAATCATTGCACCGGAATTCGAGATGGGTGTCCGGATTTCCCAGGAACTGAATTATCCGATGGTGCATGATTACCTGGGCCTGGACGATGATTATTTCATCGTGGATTTTCACACCACAGAAGACCTTGTTGACAAGACCATCGGAGAGGTGATCAACGGCGAACCAGTTGAAGCACTGGTAGTGAAGCGCATGAAGGAAGCGCACCCCCACCCGGATCACACCTGGAAGATCCGAAAAGGCGACAGGATTGTCCTCGGTGGCCAGCTCGAAGACTTGAGGGATCTGGTTAACCGCCTATGAAAATCCATTTTCTGGATCTGGTTTCCCACGGTGCCAGAGGCGAGCCTTCCGCAAAAGGAAGCATGAACCCACCGAGACTCCTGCTTGAGTCGTTTCTGGTTCTCATAGTTCTTGGCGCCTGCTTGCTCAAGTTGCCCTTTGCGACTGTTGAGCCGGTGACCTGGATGGAGGCGGCTTTTACCGCAACCTCGGCAGTCACAGTTACCGGTCTCGTGGTAGTGGACACCGGGAGTCAATACACCCTGTTTGGACAGTTAGTGATTCTGACCTTGATTCAATTGGGCGGGCTAGGATTGATGACGTTCGCGGTGCTCACGGCCCTTGCCCTGGGCTTCAAGCTCCGACTGAAGCATCAATTGGTTGCGCAGGAAGCCTTTAATGAGATCTCGCTTCAGACAGCGAGGCGAGCCAGCGGGTCGATAGCCGTATTCGCCTTAACGGCAGAAGCTATCGGAGTTATGTTATTAGGCGTGTTTTTTATTCCGGAGCTGGGGTGGTGGGAGGGTCTCTACCAGGCCTTGTTCTACACGATTTCAGCGTTTAACAATGCCGGCTTCGCTCTTTCACCAGATAGCCTTTCCGCCTACGTTGACCATCCTGGCATCAGTCTGTCCGTCACGGCCCTGTTTATCACAGGTGGCCTGGGTTACATCGTCATCATGGAGCTTTTTGATAAGCGATGTTGGTCGAGGTTGTCGGTTTACGTCAAAGTCATCCTTTTGGCCACCCTACTGCTGAACCTGTTCGCTACCGGCGCCATCCTCATCCTGGAATTTGGCAATCCAGCGACTCTTGGCGCACTGGATAGTTTCTGGGACAAGCTCCTGGCTGCCTGGTTTCAGGGCGTGACACCACGAACCGCAGGTTTCAACACCCTCGATATTGGATCGTTAACCGCCGGCAGCAGTGTGCTGATGCTGCTTCTCATGTTCATCGGTGGTGCCCCGAACTCCACATCCAGTGGTATCAAAATCTCGACATTCGTCATTATGCTTGCCGCAACCCGTTCGTTTTTGCGGGGCAATCTGAACGTGAGCTTTTTCAAGCGTTCTCTCAGTAGTGAAACAGTCCTCAAAGCCCTTGCCACAGCGACCATAGGGATGGCGCTGGTTTTTCTGGGTGTTCTGTCTCTGAGCATCCTGGTTGAGGATGAGTTTCTGGACATCGCGTTTGAGGTGGTTTCCGCGTTCGGCACCGTTGGTCTTTCACGGGGAACAACGGGCGAACTCGGCACCGCCGGCCAGTTGGTCGTCATGGCAATCATGCTAATCGGTCGCCTTGGCCCGCTTACCTTGGGCTATACCCTGACAGTGCGACGTAAATCCCATGTTCGCTATGCGAAAACCGAGTTCCCGGTTGGTTGATTCAGGGTCAGGCTGCGACTGCCTTCTTTCTGTTCGGGCGCGCCTCAATCAACACAGAGTGCAAAAGCTGGACAGCGTGATCGAACTGATCGCTGTCCAGGATAAATTGAACTTCCACGTCTCTCATGGTTTGGTGAGCCGCCAGAACCGGAATCGACTCTTCATCAAACGCCACCAGTGACGCGATCAGAACACTGTTAACATCGAGTGAGCTTCCGATCGCGGCAACCACGGCTACCTTGCGCAAGCTGATCTCAGCCCCGGGAAAGTTGCTGCCAAGCTCATTCACAATCCGTTTTGCCTGCTTTAGGGTCGCACTCAGGTAAAACGTGAGCGTGTTGGCATTGCTCTCACGGTTGATCCGATGCACGCGAAAGCGCGACGTTACGTCGAGAAACGTCTTTTCAATCTCGGCGATGCTGGGCGCGTTCTGATCGAACACAGATACCGCCATGACGGATTTCTGGCCGGTCACAATGTCTGTTTGAGGCGTTTCAGCCTGATAGCCTCCGGTGATCAACGTACCGGGGTGTTCGGGCTCGAAGGAATTCTTGATTCGCAAAGGAATCCCTTCGCTGCACAGTCCACGGGCTGCTTTGGGATGAATCGCTTCCATGCCCAAATTCGCCAGTTGGTCGGCAACGTCGTAATTCGCTCGGCCAAGAGTCACCACTTTGGCCGGATCCACAATATTCGGGTCTGCCGAACTCAAGTGGAACTCTTTGTGAATGATCGCTTCCCTAGCGCCGGTTACCACCGCGATACGGCTGAAGGTCATTTCACTGTACCCTCTGTCGAAGGTCTCAATGAGCCCCTCTTTGCACTGGGTATAGCCCGTGCAGATCGGTAGCTCGCGTGTCAGGTCGACAGAGGCGAGCGATCGCTTGAGCTTTTCATCCATAGCCAGCCGTTCACTCTCCCGCCACCCGGTGAGGTCGATAAAACGGGCGTTGATTCCCTCTGACTGTAGGCGCAGTGCGGTGTTGAAGGCGCTATGGGCCTCACCAACGCCTGCCAGCATTTCTCGAACCTTGATCAGATGTTGACTTAGCTGGAAGTGCCCGTAGGAACACAGGCGTTGTAGATCAATCAGGCACTCTCTGACCCCTTCTACCCGATCAAGAATGAACTGATCGGCCTGATGCCTGAGGCTCAAATCCGAGAAATAGGAGAGGTTGATATCCGTCAGGCTCTTTTCCAGGCGGGTCAGATCATCCCCCCAGGCCCACCGATTCTCGGCGCCGGCGAAAAGTGCGTAGACGCCAGGTTTACCCGTTTTCTTGTGTTCCAACAAAAGATCGGTCACGCCACCGTAGGCAGATACAACGAAAATTCGGTTGTACAGCTCTTCGTTACGGCTGTCGCCCACGATGATGTTCTTGCGTACAGCGTCGAAGTTGCTCATTGAGGTTCCGCCGATTTTCTCAACGGTATGACCGCTTCTATCAACATCTTTCCGTGCCATAAGGTTCAGCCTGCCTGAGAGATTGAATGGAACCCCTGAAAACGTGTGGGAGCTCGGGGGCGATCAGTGTTAAGTTTGCAGGCCATCCCCCACATGAAACAGTAAAAAAAGCGCAAAAAAAGCGTGGCTCCCGTAAAAGATCCGTAACACCAATTGGTCTTCGGGCCCGGCCTATCTGGCTTAGGGAGATGTTCAATCAATTTCTATTCCAGACATCTCACGCCACTGCCTAGTTGTTACCTCACTGAGTTTTCCTTCCACCTCCTCGATGAACAGAGCCGCAATTCCGTGCCGGTCGGCGACCGCTCGTCCGTCGGTCGCCCCCAAACACAGCAAGGCTGTAGACCATGCATCGGCCAGGCTGGGATCCTGTTCGAGGACGGTAACGGACACAGTGTCATGGTTGACCGGGCGGCCGGTTCGGGCATCCAGCACATGGCTGTATCGCCGGCCCTGATCGTCGAAGTAATGGCGGTAGGTGCCCGATGTCATGACCGAAATGGGCGCGTCACGAGCAATCGTGATCACCTTATGAACCGACCGCTCGCCCGGCGTTGGACGCTCGATCGCGACGCGCCAGGGTTCGCCGCCCGGCTTGTGGCCCCGAACTTTCATTTCTCCACCCAGCTCCACCAGGTAGTGTTCAATCCCGGCGGATTCCAGCACACCAGCCATCTTTTCAACGGTATACCCCTGAGCGATGGATGAAAGATCGACCTGAAGATCTGAGCGGGACTTCGAAAGCCCGCCGTTTGATCTTGGTACCAGAAACTCCATTCCGACCTCATCCAACCGACGTTGCAGCTCGACCTCCGAAGGAACCGATAGCTGCTGGCCACTGAATCCCCAGAGATCAAAGAGGGGTTTGATCGTCAGGTCGTAGCAGCCAAGACTGGCCTCGCTCACCGTTTTTGCCTTTGCAATCAGGTCAACGACTTCCTCTCCAACCGCCGTGGGGGCCAATGCCTCAGCCCGGTTAAAGCGCTCGATTGCGCTGTCCGGCCGGTAGCTCGACATGAGCGCATCAATACGTGCCAGTTCCTCAACAATACCGTCTTGTACTGAGCTGGAGGTTACCCCACCCGCTTTCCAGAAAGTGACATGCCAGGTCGTGCCCTGAGCGGGGCCGCTCAGCGAAGAGAGACGGGGCGGCTGGTCGCAGGCGCTCAGCAACAGCCCCATAAGGATGAGAACTAGCGCTCGGCACTGGCGCCAGTGTCGCCAAAAAACGCTTCGGACTGGATACGGATCAGACATCAATAACCTCGAAATAGGGACTCACGATGGCCTGGAGTCTACCCATCTGAAACGCGGTGTTGGGACATTCCGGTGAATTTTTAACGGCTTTTTTACGCCTCGGCCCTGTTTTGGTCATCGAATTTTTACGCCCTGCCCCAGCACCATGGAAGCACATCCACTGAAGGAGACTGAGCGTGTCTACTTTCCTGTTACTTATTTCTGTTGCAGTCGGCGGCTACCTGGTTGCTGCCCTGCTCTGGCCCGAGAGGTTCTGACCATGGCACTGATCGGTATTGGCGTGATTCTGGGGCTGTTTGGCCTGTGTTTCCTGTTCATTGATCTGGAGGAACGGCTGTGAACGAGGTCATCGTAATCTATGCGGTCACGCTGCTTCTGGCGTGGCCTTTGGGCAAGTACATCGCAGGCGTTTTTGGCAGCGCCAAGGGGACGGCAGGCGCCGTCTTTTTGCCAGTGGAAAACGGTCTGTATCGGCTGTTTGGCGTTGACCCTTCCCAGCCCATGAGCTGGCAGGGTTACGGCAAGGCGTTGCTGAAACTGCACCTTGCTCTGGTCTTGATCGTCTTTGGCCTGTTGATGGCCCAAGGCTTTCTGTTCCTGAATCCGGACGGTATCGACGGCATGAGCTGGGACCTGGCGCTTCATACGGCGGTCTCGTTCCTGACCAATACCAACCAGCAGCACTATTCAGGGCAGGCGCAGCTCAGCTACCTGGCGCATACCTTTGGCATTGTGACACTGCAAGTGGTGACACCCGCAGCCGGCATGGCAGCAGTGGTGGCAATTGTACGCACGCTTCTAGGTCGCTCTGACAACAAGAAGCAACCGTCTGGCGAGGGTGTCGTTTCTGTTGGTAACTTCTACGAGGACATCACCCGGGCCATTGTTCGCGTTATGCTGCCAGTCGCGGCGGTGGTGGCACTGATCATTGCTGCCGAAGGCGTGCCAAACAGTTACGAAGGCGCCCGCACCGCCATTCCGCTGGACCAGACCGCCGGTATGGAAGAGCAGAACATTCCGATTGGTCCGGTGGCACCCATGGTGGCCATCAAACAGGTCGGCACCAACGGCGGTGGCTGGTATGGCCCCAACTCCAGCGTTCCCCTGGAAAACCCGACCCCGTTGAGCAATTTCGTCCAGACGGTCTCACTCGTTCTGATTCCAGCCGCCCTGGTCTTTGCGCTGGGCTTCATGACCGGCCGGCGGCGCCTGGCCATGGTAGTAATGGGCGTGATGGTGGTGATGTCGGTGTCGCTGACGTCGGTGGCGATATGGTCCGAAAACCAGCCTAACGCTGCCTTCTCCGGGCTTGCTGCCGAGGGCGAAAACCTGGAAGGCAAGGAAGTCCGGTTTGGTGCCACCGCAACCGCACTCTGGGGCAGCTGGACCACCCAGACCTCGAACGGGTCCGTCAACGGCATGCACGACAGCTTTAACCCCATTGGCGGCATGATCCCGATGATCGACATGTTCATCAACGTCACCTTTGGCGGTATCGGTGTGGGGCTGATTGGCTACCTGCTGTTCCTGCTGTTGGCGGCGTTTCTGGGCTCGCTGATGATCGGCCGGGCACCGGAAATTGCCGGCAAGGCACTGGAAACCCGGGAAATGAAGCTAGTCTGCATCGCCCTGTTGATCCAGCCCCTGTTGATCCTGGGCTTCAGCGCTATCACCGTTGCCTTCCCATCGTTGACCGGCAACTCCAATCCGGGCTTCCACGGCATCAGCCAGGTGATTTACGAGTACACCTCCGCCTTTGCCAACAACGGTTCCGGCTTTGAAGGGCTTGGCGACAACACCGTGTGGTGGAACGTGACCTGTGCCGTCAACCTGGCGCTGGGTCGTTTCATCCCGATTCTCGCACCGCTGGCAATCGCCGCATCACTGGCCGCCAAGCGTTCCGCGCCGGAAGGTCGGGGCAGCCTGAGCATCGACACGCCCACCTTTGGGCTGATGACCCTGGCGGTGATTGTGATGTTTACCCTGCTGAGCTTTATGCCGGTGCTGATTCTCGGCCCGATCGCTGAAGCCCTGAGTCTGATGTCCTGAGTGGAGAATGATGATGTCCAAGAGAACCCCCAAAATGACTGACTCACTTGATCTGGGCACAGTTGTCGGCCAATCCATCAAGCGGCTGACGCCAAAGGATCTGGCCCGCAACCCGGTCATGATGGTCGTCGGTATCGGAACGGTGATCACCTTTCTGCTGGGCTTGAGCCACCTCGCCCAGGGTGCCCCGGCTGGCCTGGATTTCGCGATCAGTGCGATCCTGCTATTCACCGTCCTCTTCGCCAATGGTGCCGAGTCTGTCGCGGAAGCCCGCGGCAAGGCTCAGGCCGGTGCGCTCCGGGCTACAAGGAAAGACCTGAAAGCCCGCAAACTCGATGGCGAGCAGCACAAGGAAGTGCCCGCCACAGACCTTCGCAAGGGCGACCGGGTGCTGGTAAAACCGAACGAACTGATTCCCGCGGATGGCGAGATTGTTCAGGGCGCCGCGACCATCAATGAGTCGGCGGTCACCGGTGAATCTGCGCCGGTGCTCCGGGAAGCCGGTACCGACAACAGCGGTGTCAGCGCGGGCACCAAAGTGTTGTCCGATGAGATCGTGATCGAAGTCACCGTCGATCCGGGCAACTCCCTGCTGGACCGCATGATCGCCCTCGTTGAAGGCGCGCAACGCCAGAAGACACCGAATGAACTGGCGTTGTCCGTGCTCCTGGCCGCCATGACGCTGGTCTTCCTGATTGTGGTCGTTACCCTGGTGCCGTTTGGCGGGTTTGTGGGCGCTACCCCATCCTACTCGGTTCTGGTGGCCCTGTTAGTGTGCCTGATCCCGACGACCATCGGGGGCCTGTTGCCGGCTATCGGCATCGCCGGTATGGACCGTGCCATGCGTGCCAACGTCATTGCCAAGTCTGGTAAGGCGGTGGAAGTGGCCGGCTCTATCGACACCCTGTTGCTGGATAAAACCGGCACCATCACCCTGGGTGATCGCAGAGCAACGGGCTTTGAACCGGTTCGGGGCGTGGCGCCGGGCACCTTGAGGGACGCCGCACTGCTCACTTCCCTGGCAGATCCCACCCCCGAGGGCAAATCCGTTGTCGCTCTGGCTCGGGATAAGGGCTCGGACGCCGAGGCAGCCGATGGCACAGAATTCATTGCGTTCTCTGCCAACACCCGTATGTCCGGGGTGGACCTGCCGGATGGGCGGATTCTGCGCAAGGGCGCAACGGATGCCATTCGCAAATTCGTTACGGAAAACGGCGGCAACTATCCGCAGGAAACAGACACTCTGGTTGACCGGGTTGCCAAGAACGGCGCTACACCGCTGGTGGTCGCCGAGGGTAATCGGGTACTGGGTGTGATCGCCCTGTCGGATGTCATCAAGTCCGGCATCAAGGAACGTTTCGCCAAGCTTCGGGACATGGGTGTGAAGACGGTGATGATTACCGGTGACAACCCGATAACTGCTGCGGCGATTGCCGCCGAGGCGGGTGTGGATGATTTCATCGCCGAAGCCACACCGGAACAGAAGCTCGACATCATTCGCAAGGAGCAGGCGGAAGGCCGCATGGTGGCCATGATGGGGGATGGCACCAACGATGCTCCTGCCTTGGCTCAGGCCGACCTTGGTTTGGCCATGAACTCGGGCACCCAGGCCGCGCGGGAAGCCGGCAACATGGTGGATCTGGATTCCGACCCCGGCAAACTGCTGCAGGTGGTAGAGATTGGCAAACAACTGCTGATTACCCGGGGTTCGTTGACCACCTTTTCCCTGGCCAACGACGTCGCCAAGTACTTCGCTATCCTGCCAGCGCTGTTTGTCACCAGTCTGCCGGCCCTGGATGCCCTGAACGTACTTGATCTTGAAAACCCGATGAGCGCGGTGTTGGCCGCAACCATCTTTAATGCGCTGATTATCCCGGCGTTGATCCCCTTCGCCCTCAAAGGCGTGCAATTCAAACCGGCAACCGCCACACAGCTGTTGCGCCGCAACCTTCTGATCTTCGGATTGGGTGGCCTGTTGCTGCCGTTCGCGGCCATCAAGGCCCTGGATCTGATGCTCACCGTGGTTATCTGAGGAGACTGACATGATGACTGATTCAAACACTGGGGCCGTCACCCGGTCCGCTTCCTGGCTCTCTGCGGTGCGCGCGGCCGTCGTCCTGATCCTGCTGTGTGGCGGACTGTATCCCCTGTTGGTTACAACGGCCGGAAAAGTCATGTTTCCCCATCAGGCATTAGGGAGCATGATCATCGTGGACGACAAGATCGTCGGATCAGAACTGGTGGGGCAGCGGTTCGTCGCACCCGAGTACTTCCACGGGCGGCCTTCCGCGGCCAGTTACGATCCTTTCTCCGTTGGCGGCTCGAACTACGCGGCCAGCAATCCGGATCTTAGGGTCCGGGTTGCGGAGGATTCCGCGGCCATTGCCGAGCGAGAGGATATCGCTCCGACGTCCATCCCTGCGGACTTGTTGGCGGCCTCGGGTTCCGGCATAGACCCTCACATTTCGCCGGAATCGGCTATGATACAGGCCGAGCGTGTGGCGAAGGCCCGTGATATTCCGGTTGCCCAAGTCAATGAACTGATTGCGGAGCACACGGAGGGGCCTACCCTGGGGATCTTTGGCCAGCCGCGAGTCAACGTTCTGAAAATTAACCTGGCACTGGATGGCAAGGAGTTGAACGATTGAACCAAGGCGACCCGAATCGCCCCAACCCGGACGCGCTCCTGAAAACTCAGGAGCGTGAGTCCGCCGGGGGGCTAAAAATCTTTCTGGGTGCCGCTCCGGGCGTGGGCAAGACCTACCAGATGCTGCAAGCCGCCCACGAACTCAAGCGCCAGGGTGTGGACGTTGTTGTGGGTGTCGCGGAAACGCATGGTCGAGCCGATACGCTCTCATTGTGTGAGGGCCTCGAACAGCTCTCCGCAAAAGAAGTCGAATACGCCGGCAAGCAATTCCGGGAGTTTGATGTCGATGCCGCCCTGAAACGCAGACCGGATGTCCTGTTGGTGGACGAACTTGCCCACCGCAATATTCCGGGCACTCGGCACCCACGGCGTTACCAGGATATTGAAGAACTGCTGGATCAGGGCATTACCGTCTGGACGGCTGTTAACATCCAACACCTGGAAAGCCTCTCGGACGTGGTGGCCAGCATCACCGGTGTGCGAATGCGGGAAACCGTCCCGGATTCTGTTCTGGAGCGCGCCCGAGACATCGTTCTGGTGGACCTGACCCCTTCTGAGCTGCTGGAACGGCTTCGGCAAGGCAAGGTGTATGTCCCGGAACAGGCTCGTGCCGCAATGGATGGCTATTTCTCGCCCTCCAACCTGTCTGCTTTGCGGGAGCTTGCCGTCCAGGCTATCGCTGAACGGCTGGATGCCGATGTGCGAGAGAACATGCAGTCCCGTGGCATCGCAGGCCCCTGGCACATTCGATCGCGACTGCTGGTCGCGGTGGACGGCTCTGGTCAGGGTGAATCCCTGGTTCGAGCCGCACGGCGGCTCGCCGAGCGCCGGAAAGCACCCTGGACCGTCGCCACTGTGGACAATGGCCGAGCAGGCGCCGATGAACGCCAACGGCTGGAAAAAGTGTTCGACCTGGCCACCCGCCTGGGCGCAGAGGTCAGAACGCTTCGCGGATACGACGTGGCCGGAGAAATCCTGGCCTTCGCGAGAGAGCAGAACGTCACAACGCTGATTCTCGGCCGCTCCCACAATCGCTGGTGGCACTTCCGAAAATCCACCAGCCGCGCACTGCTGAAAGACGCTGAGGCCTTTGAAGTCACTTTCATACCCGTGCCCAGAAAACAACGGCGTCGGCTTACTGAAGCCGCCGGCCGTGCGGTGAGATATAGCGACTATGCCTGGGCCGTCGGCAGTGTGGGTGCCGCAACCGCAATCGCCATGGGACTGCAGAACGTTCTTCCGCTGGGTAACCTGTCCCTGATCTTTCTGACATCCGTGCTTTGGGTGGCCTCCCGAACCGGGATTCGTCCAGCCCTGTTTGCCGCGGCTCTGAGCTTTCTGACCTACAACTTTTTCTTCACGGATCCTCGGCTTACCTTTCAGATGGCAGATACGGATGAGCTGCTGACGGTGGTGTTCTTTCTGATTATCGCAGTCACGGGAGGCAACCTTGCCGGCCGATTGCGGGACCAGGTCCAGATGCTTCGCGCCTCGAACGATCTCACTGATGCTCATCTACAGTTTACCCGTCGGCTAGCGTCAGCGCCCGACATCACCTCCGTCCAGACCGAAGCGGTCGAGGCTCTCTATGCCCAACTTAAGCTTCCTTTGATTATCGCCCAACGGAGCCCTGAAAATGATGCAATCGAAGTGGTGGTTAAGGGCGGCCCGTCTCACCCACTCAATGAAGCGGCGCGCTCTGCAATCGACTGGGGCATCCGTAACGCCAAACCCAGCGGTGCATTTTCCGACACGTTGAACAGCCTTCCGTGGCGCTTTGAACCTATTGAGGCCGATGGTGAAATCTACGGCGTACTAGGTATTCGAGTCGGCGATATGACCCCGGAGTATTACCGGGGCCTGGCCATCAATGTTTACGTTCATCAACTGGGATTGGCATGGTTTCGTACCCGCCTGGCGGCCAATCTGTCAGCATCACGGGTGGCAGAGGAAACTGAGCGGCTTCGCTCCGCGCTGCTCTCTTCCATCTCCCATGACTTGAGAACACCGTTATCCTCCATGATTGGCTCTGCCAGCACGCTGAAATCGATGTTCGACCGGCTCTCAGATGAGGATCGCGATAGCCTTCTGGATTCAGTGCTCGGTGAGGGCGAGCGCCTGGATCGCTACATCCGAAACCTGCTGGACATGACGAAGCTGGGCCATGGCACGCTCAAGATCGAGAGGGACTGGATCGCGTTCACCGATATCCTCTCTTCTGCTCTCAGGCGCACAAGAAACCTCATGTCGAATGTCCGGGTTGAGCGCGATTTGGAAGAGGACTTGCCGTTGCTGTTCGTACATCCGGCACTTATTGAGCAGGCCCTGGTCAACGTGCTGGAAAATGCCGCGAAGTTCGCGCCCGACGACTCAACCCTGTCCATCCGGGCTCAACGGAAAGGCGATGAATTGATCATTGCGATCTCAGACGAGGGGCCAGGCATACCGGAAGACCAGCGTGGCCAGGTTTTCGATATGTTCTTCACCGGCGGTGAAGGCGACCGGGGCCCTCACGGTAGCGGACTGGGACTGGCGATCTGTCACGGTATGGTCGCGGCTCACGGTGGCCGGATTCAGGCTTTGGCTGGCCCAAATGGTATCGGTGCCACCATCGAAATAGCGTTGCCCCTGATAGAATCCCCTGAACAAGAGTCTAATCGGGAAGCCAGTGAATGACTGCCTCAGCACAGAACCGGGAAACGCCCTGTATTCTGATTATTGATGATGAACCGCAAATACGGCACTTCCTGCGCATCAGCCTGAAAACGGAAGGATACGAATTGCTTGAAGCGGAAAATGGTGAGTCCGGGCTCGGGTTGTGCGCAAGGCATTCACCGGATCTCGTGATTCTGGATTTGGGGCTTCCGGATATGGATGGCTCTGAGGTGCTTGCTGGTTTGCGGGAATGGTCATCAGCTCCCGTTATCATTCTCTCGGTGCGGGATCGAGAACTGGAAAAAGTAAAAGCCCTGGATCTCGGCGCGAACGACTATGTTACGAAGCCGTTTGGCGTTGATGAGCTGCTTGCGCGAGTTCGAACCCAGTTGCGTCTCCAACAGAAAGGAAAGAGCGCAGCTGCTCCTGAAACCTCAGCGATATTCGAGAACGGCGAACTAAATATTGACCTGGCTATGCACAAAGTCACGGTCAGCGGTGAGCCTGTCAGGCTCACGCCGAAGGAGTTTGCCGTGCTGAAGGTCTTGCTGCTTGCATCTGGAAAGATCGTCACACAATCGCAGTTGCTCAAGGATATTTGGGGGCCTACTCACACGACGGACACGCATTATCTGCGAATTCTAATTGGGAGATTGAGGCAGAAGCTCGGTGATGACCCCACGGAACAACGCTATATCCAAACCGAGCCGGGGGTAGGCTATCGGTTTCTCGATTCTTCGGATCAGGCATAAACGATCGGGATGGAGGGTTGTGGACTTCACCAAGAGTTTCTTTTGAACGATTGATGGACTGATTCAGGTCCATCAAGTGCTCCCAGCACACGACTGTGTCGCCGATGCAGTTCATACTCAGAAAAGAGTCTGCATTTCTTCATGGGAAGGTATTGGTAGACCTGCCTGAATGTTCACTTTGCGACCGAGCCGAGCTAAACAAAAGCGAACACTAATAATCGCTTTTAAAGGCTTCCGCTTGCATTGGTAAAGCGGACCTTTTTGCCGCGGCAAGATCGGTCATTAACAGCGCCTGGATATTTCTCCAAGGTAACCGCCCAATGATCTCATCTTGAACCTGACGTTGTTGTTGGATCTATGAATCTACCAGTTTGATACACTGGTAGAAGATCTTGAAGCGAGAGGTTCCCATGAAAAAGAAACGACCAACAGAACAGGAACTACTCAAAGACCTGAACCCCCGCGGAGCCCACGCGGACGAGTTGGCAGACCCGCTCGCCCACGTGTTGGATCCCCAGGATAGACTGAAAGGTTCGGTAAAGAAATTCGAGCAACCCACTGACCCGGCTACTGACCCAGAAGATTGGGATGCGTGGTTTGACGGAGAAGGCGCTTCAGGAGATCTCATGGAAGGCAATGGAGAGAAGCGATGAGTGGTAGGAGCTTGGATCAAACCCATTCAGCTTCGCTGACTGGATCAGGGCCATTACGGCAGCAGCACCATTGGAAAGCGAACCTCTTTACCGCGACGAGATAAGCCAGTGAAGGGAGCCTTAACCGGGGTAGGTTCACTCGTAGGCTAGGAGTGGCAAGGGCACGAGGATAAATCCAGGCTTTTAAACAAAAGCGAACGTTCGCAGCATCCCAAATTTCTGGATTTAATTCCCCCGAGTTGCCTAAGAAACGCCCCTGCATTCCCCCCCCATTCCAGAGGTGGCGGCCATTGAAGTTTTCTAAGCGGTAACTGCAAAACTCAATCTGGCCATTTGGGATGCAAGCTATCAATGACGTAGTTGTGACTGTGGACACTGGAGTTGGAATCACTTGCGATATGAGGGTGGTCACTTGGAAGATCGTCGTGGTGGTGCGAACGTTCTGACGGATCAACAGATGGCCATAACTTCACGGCAAGGATCAGCCCGCCGAGAGCAAACCCCAGAAGTATCAATAGAGTGATAGTCATTCCCGCAGAAGAGCCCAGCCAACCAGCTAATGGATACGCGATCAGCCATCCGGCATGCGATAAAGAGAACTGGGCAGCGAACAGAGCTGGCCTATCTTCAGCATGCGACGACCGCGTAAGGACCCTGCCGATGGGCGTTTGAACGGTGGAAAAACCAACGCCTAACCATGCCCATACGGGTAACAGCCATTCCAGAGAGCCTACCGGCAGCGCTAGAACCAACCCGGCAACCAGAATCCCGCCTCCCGTGAGCATAACTTGCCGATCCTGCCAGCGTTTCAGTAGAGCTGGTAACGCCAATGCTGCCAACATGGAACCGCCACCAAACGCGGCAAAAGCCATAGCCGTATGCTGGTCGGTAAGGCCGAATTGTCCCTGCACCAGGACAACCGTATTCACGATCACCATGGCTCCCGCAAGACTGACAACTAGGTTCAGCGACATCACCCCGCGCAGGCGAGGAGTTGCCATGAAAATTCTGAATCCGGCCCGTGCGCGATCATAAACGCCGCGACGTTTTTCCGATTTGGCCCCGGAGGGCAAAGCAACGGACACCACGAGCAAGGCTGATGCGATAAAACCGATTACCGTGCCCGAGAACAATGCCTGCCAGTTGGTGGCAAGCAGAATCAACGCCGCGAGCGCAGGGCTGATGAGGTTTTCCAGATCGTAAGCCAATCGGGAAAGCGACAGCGCCTTGGTGTAATCGTCTTCGTCTGGGAGAGTCTCCGGAATCGTAGACTGGAAGGTTGGTGTAAAGGCCGCCGATGCGGATTGAAGGACCGCGATTAGCACGTACACTTCCCACACTTCGGTGACGAAAGGCAAGGCCAGCGCTGTCGCTGCTCGAATCACATCCAGAGAGACCAGCAGAGCGCGACGGGGTATGTTCTCCGCCAGAGCTGATGCCAGGGGGGCTATCAAGACATAAGCGACCATCTTGATAGCCATGGCGGTGCCGAGCACCTGTCCCGCCTCGTCTCCGGCCAGATCGAATGCCAGCAGACTCAAGGCCACCGTCGCCAGCCCCGTACCCAGCAATGCAACGACCTGGGCCAGAAACAAATGGCGATAGGTTCGGTGCTTCAGAATCTCAAGCATGGCTTCACCAGTGACAGCATAAGAAGCAGAAAGGTTGTGGTAGAAATCTGACTCCAGTAGCATTCCATACTATCCCCCCAGGGGGGATAGGTCAAAAGTGAGATTTTGCCTACAGGTCTACCAACCATCAGTCTTGCCGGGAACACTGTTATGCACCATGAACGACTCGACCATTGGCAACATAATCACGTCTTTGGTCAGGATCAGAAGCGCTCTGGCGAAACCCGCACACTCATCGTGGTGGGCCTGACACTGGCGATGATGGTCTGGGAAATTCTGGCCGGAATCGTTTATGGCTCCATGGCGTTGCTGGCCGATGGCCTGCATATGGGGTCCCACGCAGTGGCTCTGGGCATTGCGGCCTTCGCCTACGCGTATGCCAGGAAAAACGCGGGCAACGACCGTTTCTCTTTCGGAACAGGAAAGGTCAATGCGCTGGGTGGCTTTACCGGCGCAATCCTGCTGGCTGTCTTTGCGCTCTACATGGTCATCGAGAGCGTGGGGCGTTTTATCCAGCCCGTCGCCATTTCTTTCGATGGGGCTATTTTTGTGGCCATAATTGGCCTGGTGGTCAACGGGGTGTCAGCTTGGATACTGGGGGATGCAGGCCATGATCATGGTCACAGTCACGGCCATGATCACGGTCACCACCATCATCACCATGACCACAACCGCCGGGCCGCTTACCTGCATGTACTTGCGGATGCGCTGACGTCAGTCCTTGCTATTGTTGCCCTTCTGGCGGGTAAATATGCCGGGTGGAACTGGATGGACCCGATGATGGGGATTATCGGTGCGATTCTGGTAACCCGTTGGTCCTGGCATCTGCTGAAAGACACCTCAAAGGTCCTCCTCGACGAGCAACATCAGGACATGGAGGAAGCTGTTAAACAGGCCGTCGAAGACGACGATGCCAAAGTCAGTGATCTGCATGTGTGGGCGATAGGCCCAAACATTCATGCGGCTATTGTCTCAGTGGTCTCGCATCAGCCCGAGTCGCCTACAGTCTATAAGGAGCGCATTCAGGCACACTGCCAGTCCCTGGTTCACGTGACGGTGGAGCCTCTCCGGTGTGATTAACGGGGAGAGCGCAGGTTGAAAAGCAATCAGGTCAGAGATACCGGGCAATTGCCTTGAATTCATCGACACGCCGCTGCTGGTCTGGCTCCAGCGGCCCGATAGCATCGTCGAGGCAATGCTCAATGTGGTCCTGTACTAGCACGCGTTTGGCCTGTTGAATGGCCTTTTCCACGGCGTGAAGTTGCTGGGCCAGTTCCAGGCAGGGTTTTCCCTGATCAATCATGCCAATCACGCTTTCCAGATGGCCGTTAGCCCGCTTAAGACGTTTGATAATGTTCGGGTGAGATTGATGCGTGTGATCATTTACCATGTTTAATTCCTATCCCCCATGGGGGGATGGTATCCTCTGTTTTCGTTGAAATCCAACCACAGACTCGACGCATTAGATTGATGATTTCGGCCATTCACCAGAGAAAACTGCTTCCGACGCTCGTCATGCTCTTGGCATTGGCGGGCCTGTCACTGTCGGTGATTGGCGAGTCATTCTCTCACGGTGTGGCCAACTTGGCAGGCGAGTGGGAATCGCAGTCTGACGGCCATCCAGCCAATCATGGTGCGCATGGACACACCCACGATTTTGACAAAGAGCCAGAGACATCATCAATGCATCATGATGCTGGCAATCATACCCACGAGACCGTGGACCACCTCAGGGTTCCGTTTGTTTCCCAAAGCCTGACCGTTCTCCGGCAGCCCGTACCCTTTGCCGGAGGTTCTCCCCGCAGTTTGCGTTATCGGCTTGAACGCCCTCCAAAAGCCTCCCTTTCCACTTGATTCTTGCCGCTTACGCGGCCCGAGAAAACAAATTCGATTGGAGTCTTTATGTTGTCAAGCTTGCCTGGCCGATGCCGTGGTGTGTCCTCAACGGGCACAGGCAATCGTCTACTCTGGATATTTCTAACTTTGGGCTTGCTGGGTCTGAGTACCGATGTACTCGCTCATGCCGTCGCCCAGGGCGACAAGGGGTACATCCAGGAAATTACCGGGATAAACCTTATTTCGTTCATCTATCTGGGGGCCAAACACATGGTCACCGGATATGACCACCTGCTGTTCCTGCTGGGTGTCATTTTCTTCCTCTACCAGATGAAGCACATCGCGATCTACGTGAGCCTGTTTGCCTTGGGGCATTCCACCACGATGCTGCTGGGGGTTTACTTCAACGTGGGCATCAATAGTTACATCATTGATGCGATTATCGGTCTGTCCATCGTCTACAAGGCACTGGACAACATCGGTGCCTATCAGCGGTGGTTTGGTTTCCAGCCCAACACCAAGGCCGCCACGTTGATTTTCGGGTTCTTCCATGGCTTTGGTCTGTCCACCAAGATCATCGAATACGACATCTCACAGGACGGCCTAATTCCGAACCTCCTCGCCTTCAATGTGGGCGTGGAAATCGGACAATTGATCGCCCTGGCTATGATCCTGATTGTCATCAGCTTCTGGCGAAAAACCGACGGATTTTTCCGCCATGCCTACACCGCCAACGTGGCCATGATGAGTGCAGGTTTTCTGCTCTTTGGCTATCAGCTCACCGGTTACTTCGTCGCCTGATTCTGGAGATTTTTTATGTACAACACCGATATTCCCAACCGTGAAGAACTGCCCAGCACTGCCAAGCTGGTTCGATCAACCATCATTGCGGCAATTGTGGCGTTGGTTCTGCTTGTAACCGTGGTCATGCCCGCCGAATACGCCCTGGACCCAACCGGCGCAGGTCGCCTTTTGGGCCTGACTGAAATGGGTGAGATCAAGGAGCAGCTCGCCGAAGAGGCTGCTGCTGACGAAGCTGCTCAGATGGTTGCTGTTCAATCCTCAACTGAGCGAGAGGCCCCGGAAGTCAAAGAACCTGTCGTGGCTGAGGCCGTTAAGGAGCCAGCTCCCTCGCCTGAAGCAGAAGTTGCACCTGCCGAGCCAGAACCTGCGCCTGCACCAGAAGTTGTGGAACCGCAGTGGCAGGATGAAGTACGCGTGGTTCTCACACCGGGAGAAGGCACAGAGTTCAAACTTACTATGGAGGAAGGCGCTACAGCCCGATTCTCCTGGGTATCAGAGGGTGGCCCGATCAACTTCGATACCCATGGTGATGGAAGTGGTCAGTCAATTTCCTACGAAAAAGGTCGGGGCGTGCCTGAAGACGAGGGCGAGTTGGAAGCAGCCTTTACCGGCAATCACGGCTGGTTCTTCAGAAATCGGAACGACAACGACATCACTCTGGTACTGCGTACTGGAGGAGACTACGGTCAGTTGAAGAAGATGTTGTGATTAACCATTAGATAAATGTAGCAACATCCAGCCCCGCGTGCTCACGGGACTGGATGTCTTTTCAGCAGCTAAATGGTGCTTGGGGACTCATCCGCAGGGTTAACTTCCAAGCTTGTACCGAGCGCCGTGGGAGGCTAGGAATGTGGTCGCAATAAGGTGCGTCTGAATGTTCGCTTTGCGACCAAAGCTACTCATGGAGCTAAACTAAATACAAGGTAATGCTGGGCGCTGGAGTCCCCGATGGCTTATGGGGAGCCATGCTGCCCTCGGGAGCTCAGGCCTGTTAATAGATCTTTATATTGAGGCGCTCACATGGCCAGACAAACCTTCACTGAGGCTACTGTAAGCATCTCGGAGCTGAAAAATGATCCTATGGCGGCACTGGATTCAGGGGCGGGATTTCCAATTGCTGTTTTGAATCGGAATGAGCCCATCTTTTACTGTGTTCCTGCTGCAGTATACGAGGCGATGCTCGACAGGCTGGATGATCATGAGTTGGTTGCCGTTGTTACAGAGCGAAGTGGAGAGCCAAGTATTCGAGTTGATCTGAATGAGTTTTGAGTGTTCGCTTTGCTTGCAGGCCCTCACCCCGAAGAGGGCCAAATCAGAACATCCACTCCTAATTTGAGTAGACGAGTTGTTTTTGTTACAAAAAATAACAGAAAATGTAGGCTGGCAAAGCTTGTATGGTAGTTTGTATGACGAACCAGATTTCCAGGTTTAACTGTCTGATTTAAAACAAAGATTCGATTCCCATCGCCCGCTCCAGACCAATACCCGCACACAGGCGAGTGTCCCTTAAAACTCTATGGTTACGCGCAAGCCGCTACCGGGCCCCGTCGAAAAACTAATGTTGCCCTCATAGCGAGCGACGATCTCCCGGACAATCGCGAGGCCCAGACCGTGGCCAGGGGTCTGCTCGTCAAGTCGCAGCCCTCGTTGCCCCAGACTGGACAAGTCGTCGCCATTGACTCCAGGACCATCATCAGAAACAACGATTTGTCTGCTGTTGTTGTCTTGTTTCAGCGAGAGTTCTACGCACCGCGACGACCATTTGCCGGCATTATCGAGCAGGTTGCCTAGCACTTCATTCAAGTCATGCTCCTCTATCGGCCAGCGGGTGTCTTCCGGCAGTGAGCTTGATAGTTCGAAGGATTTTTCCGGATACAGCCGCCCCAGCATCCACAAAAGATCCCGCGCCTGTTTGACGGGATAAGCGCTTTTCCCGACCTGGGGCCCGGCAAAGCGGCTGCGGCGCATTTCCGCTTCCAATTGTCTGTCGATGTCACTGAGACGGGCGGCCATTTGGATTCTTAGATCACTAGGCAATGGGCGATCCATATCCTCCAGTATCTGCCGGACGGCTGCGATGGGCGTTTTGACACTGTGTGACAGATTTGCGAGCGCATCCCGGGAACGCACCAGTCGCTTGTCGAGGGAGTCAAGCAACTGGTTTAACTGCATCACGAGCGGTTGAAATTCTTCGGGTGATGGTGCATTGATCCGGGAAATCTCTCCATCCTGCAATCGTTTTAACGCCGCTTTCAGTGTCACCACCGGCCGCAGCGATAGCGTGATGCCAAACCAGATGACGGCAACCAGAAGTGCGATCAACAGCACCGACACCACGGCTGTCCAGGCGTGCAGCTCGGCCTGACTGCGTTTCAGGGCCTCCAGATCCTCGGATACAACCACGACGATCGGTGACCCGTTCACCTGAAAAGAGTGACGGTATGCCAGGATATCGGACGGACTGTCCGGCGCCTGACGGCCTTCAAGACGAAGCGTGCCATTCTGCTTATGGTTGATCAGTGGTGCCAGCAAGGGTTCCCAGGCCTTTGGCGATATGATGGTTCGATCGGGCGTGCGTATGGCGAAGGCATGATGGAAGACGTCCTGGAAGTAATCACCGGTCTGCAGGGTTTCGACTTGACCTCTGACCTCGCGAATCTGGTGCTCCAGAAAGGCAGCTTCGTCTTTAAGGCGGCTTTCAAGGAATTCCCGGGACATTCGATCCAGCAGCAGGCCGTGGACAAACCAGGCTACGCCCATCAGAGCGATGCCGGCGGGCAGCAATAACACCAGCAGCATGCCTTTGACGGATGCTGGCCTTTTAACGTTGGGCATTGAACATGTATCCCTGGCCACGGCGTGTGGTGATCGTTTCGTTGCCGACCAGCTTTCTCAAGCGCCGAATATACGCCTCAATCACGTTTTCGCTGGGGCTCTCATCCAGGTTGTATAGCTGCTCCATTAGCTGTTCCTTGGAAAAGATGTGGCCCGGACGGCTCATCAGGCATCGTAGCAGGCGGAACTCAGTACCCGTCAGGGCGTGTTCTGCTCCTTCTTCTGTCCGCAGGCTCTGGCGATTTTCGTCCAGTTCGAAGCCACCGGCTTTAACCTGGGAGTGCACTCGCCCTTCGCTGCGGCGTATGAGTGCATTGATGCGGGCGATCAGTTCTTCTGTCTGGAACGGTTTGGCCAGATAGTCATCCGCCCCTGCTTTCAGTCCATTGACCTTGTCCTGCCAGTCGCCTCTGGCGGTGAGGACCAATACCGGGCACTCGACGAGCTTCGATCGCCATCGTTTCAAAACCTCCAGCCCGTTGCCATCCGGCAGGCCGAGATCGAGAACAGCGGCACGATAATCCTCCTGCTCCCCCAGAATCTGGGCCTCACGGGCACTGGACGTGTGGTCGATGCTAAACCCCGCTTTTTCCAGCTGTCTGACCAGCCCCTCGGCCAGCAAACGGTCGTCTTCAACGAGCAATAAACGCATGTATCCGTCCTTAACGGTGCTTGTTTCAGCCGCCAGTGTCGTCGATCAACCTGAATTGTGCCTGAACGCAAGAAAGTGCCCGTTTTTCAGAAAGAATTCAGGTTGGTGAGAGAAAGTGTCGACTGATTCTGGACATTGCTCAAGATTCAGTACGAATCAGCCGTGTTCTCAAAACCATTATTCCACAGGAGACAAACGGATGAATGCATCAAACCTGATTGTGGCCGGCCTGGCTTTTTCGATGTCGGTATCGGCGTTTGCGGCTGGCACCCATGGCGGTGGTCACGGCCATGGTGCTTCCATTGGCGAACCGGGAAAAGCCTCAGAAGCCAGCCGGACCATAACGGTTGAAATGCACGACAACTACTACGAACCCGAAGAAATCCGTGTGAAGCCGGGCGAAACCGTTCGGTTTGTGGTGCAGAACAAGGGCAATCTTGTGCACGAGTTCAACATCGGGACTCCGGGTATGCATGAGGCCCACCAGAAAGAAATGAGAATGATGGTCGAGCATGGCGTGATCCAGGGTAACAAGTTGAATCATGACATGATGAACATGGACATGGGCAACGGCCACTCGATGAAACATGACGATCCCAACAGCGTCCTGCTGGAGCCGGGCCAGAGCCGGGAAGTGGTCTGGACGTTTGCCAATCAGGGCAATATCGAATTCGCATGTAACGTACCAGGGCACTACCAGTCTGGCATGTACGGTGACGTGAATTTCGAATAAGCCGGTAGATGGCTTTAACCATGACGTTATGGGCTGACGCTACACCCTCCTGTCAGCCCCGATAAAGTGCGTTTGGAGCAAAACACATGAACATTCGCTTGGGTGCAGTAGTGCTGTGCCTGCTGATGCCCGCACTGGCGTTGGCTGGCGAGTACGACCTGACGGTTGATCGCGTAGAAATTGATACCGGTGATTTTGTAAAGCAGGGCATCGGCTACAACGGCAAGTCTCCCGGGCCGGTACTGAGATTCAAGGAAGGTGAGACTGTCCGGATCATTGTGACGAATAACCTTGATGAAATGACATCCATCCACTGGCACGGGCTTATCCTGCCCTATCAACAGGATGGCGTGCCAGGTATCAGTTTCCCGGGTATCAAACCGGGTGAGACCTTTACCTACGAGTTTCCCATTCAGCAGGCTGGGACCTACTGGTTTCACAGCCACTCGGGCTTTCAGGAGCCGGATGGGGCCTACGGTGCGATCGTGATCGAACCTGAGGGCCGGGAACCCTTCCGGTACGACCGGGAATACGTGGTCCAACTAACGGACAAGCATCCGCATTCCGGTGACCGCATCATGCGCAACCTGAAAATGATGCCGGACTACTACAACCGTAAACAGCAGACCGTTGGTGAGTTTTTCTCTGATAGCTCCGAACAGGGGTTCTGGAACACCGTCCGGGATCGCCTGGCCTGGGGTGATATGCGCATGATGAAAGCGGATGTAGAGGATCTCCAGGGGTTTACGGGCCTGATTAACGGCAAAGGCCCGGAGCAGAACTGGACGGGGTTGTTTGAGCCGGGTGAACGCATTCGGCTGCGGTTCATCAATTCCTCCGCCATGACCTATTTCGATGTCCGGATTCCGGGCCTGGATATGACGGTGGTGCAGGCGGATGGCAATAACGTGCAACCGGTGACGGTGGACGAATTCCGCATAGGCGTCGCGGAAACCTATGACGTGATCGTGCGCCCGAGAGATGAACAGGCCTACACCATCTTCGCCGAATCCATGGGGCGTTCCGGATACGCCCGGGCAACACTGGCTCCTGAAGAGGGAATGGAAGCGGCCGTGCCGCCACTGCGAGAACCTGCCCGCCTGACCATGGCGGATATGGGGAATATGCATGGTATGGATCATGGAAACATGGATATGGGCAGCTCGGACGATATGGCCGGCATGGACCACTCGTCGATGTCGGGAATGGATCACTCCGGCATGTCTGGCATGAATCACGGCTCCATGATGATGGATAACCAGGCTCAACATGATCCGTTTTACGCCAGAGGCAGTGGCCTTGTGCCGACCGCGGCCAATGGCGGTAAGTTCCTCTCCTATGCCGATCTGAGGGCGCAGAATCCGTTATACGAGGAGCGTGAACCGACCCGGGAAATCGAGCTCCGCCTGACCGGTAATATGGAACGTTACAGCTGGAGCATTAATGGCGTTAAGTATGAAGAGGCTGATCCGATTCGTCTCCAATACGGGGAGCGCGTCCGGTTCAAGTTCGTCAATGAAACCATGATGACGCACCCCATGCATCTGCACGGCATGTGGTCGATTCTTGACGTGGGCGCCGGTCAGTGGAACCCGATCAAACACACCATTAACGTGAACCCGGGTACCACGGTGTATATGGAAACGGAGGTTGATGAACCGGGCCAGTGGGCATTCCACTGCCATCTGTCCTATCACGCAGCTGCCGGTATGTTCCGAAAAGTCATCGTCGAGGGGGGCCCAGATTCGCAGCAGGCGAAAACAGAGGCGATGGCTGAAGATGGAGGTGAGGCATGAGTGGGGTGCGATTCTCTGGGGCCGTCAGTTTGTTTGCCTTCCTTGTATTGCCGGCTATGGCCGCGGCACAGGCAATGATTGCAGATACCTCTGGCCGCAAGCAACCGCTGACAACCTGGGGTATTCAGTTTGAAGAACTTGAATACCGATACAGTGATGACGATGAGGGACTGGGCGTCTGGAACGCCGATGCCTTCTACGGTACAGATGATTTCAAAGTGCGGCTGCTCTCGACGGGCGAATACGAGATTGAGGAGCAGGCCTATGAAACGCTGGAACATCAGCTGGTAGGTCAGATTCCCGTTTCCAGGTTCTTTGATGCCAAAGCGGGTGTTCGTTTCGATACGCCGGAGGGCCCGGACCGCACCTACGCTGTTTTCGGTGTGACTGGACTGGCGCCGCAGTGGTTCGAGATCGATGCCAGCCTGTATGTAAGCAAAGAGGGTGATACCTCGGCCGCGCTGGATGCAGAGTACGAACTGCTGTTCACCAACCACTGGATTCTGACAGCAACACTGGATGCAACCGTGGCGTTCAGCGAGGACGAGGAAATCGGTATCGGCAAAGGACTGGTTTCTACGGAAACAGGCCTGCGGCTGAGCTATGACTTTATTGACCGCGCCGTCTCACCCTATTTCGGTGTGGTGCATGAACGGAAGTACGGTGATACCGCTGATCTGGCTGAGACCGCTGCTGGAAGCACGGAAGACTGGTTTGCCGTGATCGGCGCCCGGATCGCTTTCTGATGTTGATGGGCCATGGGGCTACTCATGGCCTTTTCCGCCAGCGAATTGATGCAATTCAAATCCACCAAAAATCTCAATGGCAGGAGGTCGAATGAGCAAGGAGGAAGACCGAACCACTCGCTATCAGGAAGGCAGTCTCACTCTACCTGGGACGGTCATGCTGGGTACCGGCGTCATGATTGGTGCCGGTATTTTTGCACTGACCGGGCAGATGGCGCAGATGACCGGCGTGCTTTTCCCGCTGGCCTTTCTTGCTGCGGCAGTGATTGTGAGCTTCAGCGCCTATTCCTACATCAAGATTTCCAATGCCTACCCCTCCGCCGGCGGTATTGGCATGTACTTGCACAAGGCCTACGGAAATCGGCTGCCGACAGCCTTCAACGCCCTCCTGATGTATTTCTCGATGGTGATTGCCCAGAGCTTCCTGGCTCGCACCTTTGGGTCCTACACCATGCAATTGTTTGGTGGCGATGACAGTGGCCGCATGGTGTCCATTCTTGGCGTTGGCCTCATTCTGGTGGCTTTTCTGATCAACCTGATGGGCAATCGGATGATTCAGGGTGTCGCGTCCTTTATCGGCGTACTGAAAATCGGTGGCATCCTGATCTTCGGTCTGGTCGGGGTCTGGATTGCCGACACAATCTCGGTGGATTTTTCAGAGCCCGGTGAAGCCGGAACCCCGGGTAACTTTCTCGGCGCAACTGCATTGGGGATCCTGGCATTCAAGGGGTTCACTACAATTACCAACAGCGGCTCGGAAGTGATCGATCCGAAGAGGAATGTGGGGCGTGCCATCGTTATTTCCATTGCTGCCTGCGTGATGATCTATACGCTGGTCGGGTTTGCCGTAGCCAGTAATCTGTCTCTTGCCGAGATTATCGAAACACAGGATTACTCGCTCGCTGCAGCCGCACGCCCGGCCCTGGGCGAGTACGGTGTCTGGTTTACCGTCGCCATTGCCATGATGGCCACGGCGGGCGGGATTCTGGCCAGCGTCTTTGCGGTGTCCCGCATGTTGGCCATGCTGACAGAAATGAAACTGGTCCCTCACCGGCATTTTGGTATGCCCGGCAGCATCCAGAAACACACCTTGGTATATACCGTGGTTCTGGGTCTGGTCCTCACTGCATTCTTTGATCTGTCACGAATAGCTGCGTTGGGTATCGTGTTTTACCTGATCATGGACATTGCCATTCACTGGGGCGTGTTGCGCTATCTGCGGCAGGACATCAAGGCCAACCGCTGGGTGCCGGCCACCGCCATTTTGTTGGATCTTTTGGCTCTGGGCGGTTTTGTCTGGGTGAAGCTGAGTACGGACCCGTTCGTCATTGGTGTGGCAGTGGTCACAATGCTTGTGATTGCAGTGTCCGAACAGGTCTTCCTGAAAAAATCACCGGAATCTGCGCAAGCGAAACAGGAACAGACTCACGCGCATCACCACCATTAACCAGAATCAGGAAGAGAGGCCATTACCATGATGGAAGACAACATGTTTGGGAACACGATGTGGGCGGGCCACTGGCTCTGGATGCTGGTGATCGCCATTGTGGTCGTCATTCCGGCCTGGCGTATTTGTCAGCGCACGGGGTATCCGGGCTGGATGGGTGTGCTGATACTGATCCCTATCGTCAATCTGGTTCTGCTGTATTTCATTGCATTTGCAGACTGGCCCGCCGATAAAGGAGGAGATCGGAATGGCTGAGCATCATCACGCCCATCACCACGATCATCACACTGCTAAAGAAGCTGGCGAGCATACCGCCAAGGACCCGGTCTGCGGTATGGCAGTGGATCCGCATACTGCAGAGCATCGTAGCCGGCTCGGGGGCAACACCTGGTATTTCTGCTCGTCACGTTGCAAGACCAGATTTGAGGAGAATCCGGAGCAGTATCTCGGTGACGAAAAGAAGCAGCAAGATCCGGTAGCGCCGGGCACCATGTACACCTGCCCCATGCATCCGGAGATTCGCCAGCAAGGGCCGGGGGACTGTCCCATCTGTGGAATGGCCCTGGAGCCCGAGCAGGTGAGCCTGGATGACGGGCCTTCGGAAGAACTCAGGGACATGACTCGCCGCTTCTGGATTGGCCTGGTACTGACGTTACCGGTCTTTCTCCTGGAAATGGGCGGGCACCTGACCGGGCTTGATCATATTGTTGCACCTCAGATGTCCAACTGGATTCAGTTAGTACTGGCGACGCCAGTGGTGCTCTGGTGCGGTTGGCCCTTCTTCGTCCGGGGCTGGAAATCCGTCGTTAGCCATAACCTGAACATGTTTACTCTTATCGCCATTGGCACCGGCGTGGCGCTGATCTACAGCCTGGTGGCCACGTTAGCGCCACAGATATTCCCAGGTGCCTTTCGGCAGGAAGACGGCTCGGTGGCGGTGTATTTTGAGGCGGCGGCCGTCATCGTTGTGCTGGTATTGCTTGGTCAGGTGCTGGAACTGCGGGCCCGGGAGAAAACCTCCGGCGCCATCAAGGCTTTGTTGGATCTGGCGCCTGCCACAGCCAGGAAGTTGGATGAGGATGGCAGCGAATCCGATGTGGCGCTGGATCAGGTCAAGGTTGGTGACCGTCTGCGGGTGCGCCCCGGCGACAAGGTGCCGTTGGACGGCGAAGTGCTCGAAGGCAGTTCCAACGTGGATGAGTCCATGGTGACCGGGGAGCCTCTGGCCGTCAGCAAGAAATCCGGCGACCAGGTGATCGGCGGCAGTATTAACCAGCAGGGCAGTTTCATCATGCGCGCCGACAAGGTTGGCCGCGATACCATGCTGTCCCAGATCGTTCAGATGGTGGCCAGTGCGCAACGCAGCCGGGCGCCGATTCAGGGGCTTGCAGACAAGGTTGCCGCTTACTTCGTGCCGGCAGTCATCGTGATTGCGATCATCGCCTTTATCGCATGGTCTGTTTTTGGCCCCACGCCGCCCATGGCCTTCGGCCTGATTGCTGCCGTAAGCGTTTTGATCATTGCATGCCCCTGCGCACTGGGCCTGGCAACACCCATGTCAATCATGGTTGGCGTTGGGCGCGGTGCCCAGAGTGGGGTCCTGATACGGGATGCCGAAGCGCTGGAGCGCATGGAAAAGGTAGACACCGTGGTGGTGGATAAAACCGGCACGCTGACAGAGGGCAAGCCGCAAGTCACCCGACTTGTCGCGGCAAAAGGATTCAGTGACAACGATCTGATGCGCTATGCCGGCGGTCTGGAAAAGGGCAGCGAGCATCCATTGGCCCACGCCATCCTCGATAAAGCCAAGAGCATGGATCTGGAGCTGCCGGATGCAGAGGACTTTGATTCGCCTAACGGAAAAGGGGTCACCGGTGGAATCGATGGCAAGCGGGTGCTGCTCGGCAATCGCCTCCTGATGGAGTCCGAGAATGTCGACACCGCAAAATATGACGGCGAAGCCGACCAGCTCCGGAAAGACGGCGCGACTGTGATTTTTGCGGCTGTCGACGGCAACGTCGCAGGCTTGCTCGCGATAGCCGATCCGGTCAAGGAAACCACCGAAGCCGCCATCTCCGCCCTGCAGAAGGACGGCATACGGGTAGTCATGCTGACCGGCGATAACCGCACGTCAGCCGAGGCTGTTGCCCGCAAGCTGCATATCGACGAAGTGGAAGCGGAAGTGCTGCCGGAAGACAAGGGCAAGATTGTTCAACGCCTGAAGGACGAAGGCCGTGTTGTCGTGATGGCAGGCGACGGCGTGAACGACGCGCCTGCACTGGCGACGGCGGATGTGGGTGTCGCCATGGGCACTGGCACCGATGTCGCCATTGAAAGTGCTGGCATTACCCTGCTTCGCGGCGACTTGATGGGTATTGTGGAAGCTCGCCGTTTGTCGCTGGCGACCATGCGCAACATCCGGCAGAACCTGTTCTTCGCCTTCGTCTACAACTCTGCAGGCGTGCCAATTGCAGCAGGTGTTCTGTATCCATTTTTCGGCATATTGCTTTCGCCGATTTTTGCAGCGGCGGCCATGTCCCTGTCCTCGGTCAGCGTGATCGTGAATGCGCTGCGGCTACGGGTGACCAAGCTCGGGCCTCAACAGTAAATAGGTGATCGGCCTCAGAGATAGGGCTCTGAGGCCGTTGATAATACCGCTTACTGATCCCGACTGTGGTGATCCGAGTGGCGCGCGTTGGCCCGTTCCCTGATCATCTGTATGTGAGCCTCATGCATCATACTCAACTCGCGCTTGGACATAGACGACATCATCGTCATCATCTTTTTCATATCCGGACTGATCATGCCTTTCATGTTTTCTCCCGTCATACCCGGATTATTGCCACCAGGTGATGTGGCATGGGTAACGCTGCTTCCAGTTATATCAGGGTAACTGCGAGTTTCATTTATCCTGTCTGCCAAGCCAGTATTAGCCGTCGCTATAGTGGAAAAGAATAAGGTGATTGAAACTGCCAAGACTGATTTATTCATAATAATATCCTGTAGTTTAAAGTTATCTGATGATTCAGTTACGTTTCAGTTTTCTATGATGTACTTGCTCTTGAGCTCGGTGTTGGCTGGCTCAGGAAATCGAGCCAGAGAGAGTTTGCGTCTCCACTAGCCCGGATTTCTCATAGGTCCCCGGCAAGTCTCGCAGACTGAGCAGGTTACCGCCATTACCGCTCATTTGCGGTCGCGATTGATTAATAACTGATC
>NZ_JBRJHG010000008.1:0-207705 GCF_053628895.1 Marinobacter sp. MBR-105
GGGCTTAGCCGTTCTTCGTGAACCGCCGTGGTACGGAACCGTATGCCCGGTGGTGTGGGAGGGCTCCGGGGGTGACCCCGGACCCTACCCGATTCTGGCTGTCGCAATCAGTTGGTGTTGCTCGGCAGCCATTCGTCGATTCGCTTCTTCAGATCCTCCAGCTGATCTTCGCCGGAGTCCTTGAGTTCGCCCAGTTTGCTTCGGGCAGTCTCGATGTGGTCTTCAACGGCCTGAATGCGCTCTGAAAACTCTCTCTGAATTTCGGCTTCCGCTTGGTCATCCTTTGCCTTGGCCATCTTTTCGTCGGCTTCGGCACGCAGGCTGTCGATCTGTTTGCTCCAGTACTCGGTCTGGGTTTCCAGTTTCTTCTGCAGAGATTCCTTCAAGGACATAATTACCTCCATGCTGGGCCTGTTCCGGCCCGGTTTGAATGACTGGTACTTTTCAGCATGGCTACGTATGGCCGAATCTCAAGGGCGGCAGCATGAAGTTTTGTTGAAATGCGGCGTTGTGGCCCGAAATGGCATAAAAAAACCGGAGCTCCCAGGGGGATGCTCCGGTTCTTGAAGGCAGCAGTCTGTCAGAACAGTACGCGGCAGCGAATAGTGCCTTTTACCTGGCGGAGTTTTTCCAGCGCCAGCTCACCGTAGGCCTTGTCCACATCGACCACCACATAACCAATATCTTCCTTGGTTTGCAGGTACTGGCCACAGACGTTGATGCCGTTTTCGGAGAACACCTGGTTGATTTCCGACATCACGCCCGGCACGTTCTCGTGAATGTGCAGCAGGCGGTGCTGGTTCGGGTGGGACGGCAGCGCCACTTCCGGGAAGTTCACCGAAGAGACGGAGGTGCCGTTGTCGCTGTACATGGCCAGCTTCTCAGCCACTTCGCGCCCGATGTTTTCCTGGGCTTCAATGGTTGAGCCACCCACGTGCGGAGTCAGGATGCAGTTGTCGAACTCGCGCAGTGGAGAGACAAACTCTTCGTCGTTGGACTTGGGCTCCACCGGGAATACGTCGATGGCTGCGCCCAGCAGTTTACCGGAACTCAGCGCATCGGCCAGGGCGTCGATATCCACCACGGTACCGCGGGAAGCGTTCATCAGAATGCTGCCCGGCTTCATCTGGGCAAACTGCTCGGCCTTGAACATGTATTTGGTCGCCGGAGTCTCCGGTACGTGCAGGGAAACCACATCGGAAATGTTCAGCAGTTCCTGCAGCGTGCCCACTTGCGTGGCGTTACCAATCGGCAGTTTGGAAACCACGTCGTAGAAATAGACGTCCATTCCCAGGCTTTCGGCCAGCACGCTGAACTGGGTGCCGATGTTGCCGTAACCGATGATGCCAAGCTTCTTGCCACGAATCTCGTAGCTGTTCTTGGCGGATTTCAGCCACTCGCCACGGTGGGCTTTGGCGTTCTTTTCCGGCACGCCGCGCAGCAGCAGGATGGCCTGGGCCAGAACCAGTTCTGCCACGGAACGGGTGTTGGAGAAAGGCGCGTTGAACACGGCCACGCCACGGCGGGTCGCGGCCTGCAGGTCTACCTGGTTGGTGCCGATACAGAAGCAGCCCACAGCCACCAGCTTCCTGGCGGCTTCAAATACTTTCTCGGTCAACTGGGTGCGAGAGCGGATACCAACGAAGTGCGCATCGGCAATCTTCTCGATCAGCTCTTCCTCACCCAATGAATGGGTCAGATACTCGATATTGGTGTAACCCGCGGCATTCAGGGTATCAATGGCAGATTGATGCACGCCTTCCAGCAGCAGGATCCGGATTTTGCTCTTTTCGAGAGACGTATTTGACATGGGCTTGCTTCCGAACCTTTCGTCACGTGAAATGACCTGCAGCCAGGGATCGTCGGCCTGGCTCACAGAACAGGGGCGGTATGATACCATAAACGCAGATTTTCACAGCGCGCCGGTTTGCCTGAATCAATTCTTTGTGAGTGATCTCTGAACAGGCCCTGGCCCAACTTCGAAGAGACTGACACATCCATGAGTTCCGAACAGATCATCGCTTCCCTTAAAGAGCTGGTTGCCACCTCCGAAAACCCGGGCAAGGTTCTCACCGATCCTGCGGATCTGGACAATTACGGCAAGGACTGGACCAAAATCTACCCGCCCAAGCCGCTGGCCATTGTCCTGCCGAAAACCACGGAGCAGGTGCAGGCGCTGGTGAAGTTTGCCAATGACAATCAGGTGGCTCTGGTACCTTCGGGCGGACGTACCGGCCTGAGTGCAGGCGCCGTGGCCGCCAATGGCGAAGTGGTGGTAGCGTTCGACAACATGAACCAGATTCTGGATTTCAACGCCAGTGATCGCACCGTACGTTGCCAGGCCGGGGTGGTGACCGAGCAACTGCAGACCTTTGCCGAAGAAAACGGCCTGTACTATCCGGTGGATTTTGCCTCCGCCGGGTCGAGCCAGCTCGGTGGCAACCTGTCCACCAATGCCGGCGGCATCAAGGTCATTCGCTGGGGCATGAGCCGGGACTGGGTTGCCGGACTGAAAGTGGTGACCGGTAAAGGTGATGTGCTGGATCTGAACAAGGATCTGGCCAAGAACAACACCGGCTACGATCTGCGACATCTGTTCATCGGTGCCGAGGGCACCCTGGGTTTCATTACCGAAGCCACCATGAAGCTTACCCGCAAGCCGGACGACCTGACCGTGCTGGTGCTGGGCCTGAATGACCTCACCAACACCATGGATGTCTTGCAGGCTTTCCAGAAAAAACTGGATCTGACCGCCTACGAGTTTTTCTCTCACCAGGCCATGGGGCATGTACTGGCCCACGGCCAGGTTCAGGCACCGTTCGAGACCGAGGCGCCATATTATGCGTTGCTGGAGTTCGAGGCTGTTTCTGATCAGGTGATGGACGATGCCATGGCACTGTTTGAGCAGTGTGTGGAAGAAGGTTGGGTGCTGGATGGTGTCATCAGCCAGAGTGAAACCCAGGCACAGAACCTTTGGCAGCTGCGTGAGCGGATTTCCGAATCCATCGCGCCGCGAATTCCCTACAAGAACGATATTTCGGTGGTGGTTTCCAAGGTGCCGGGCTTCCTCCAGGAAATCGACAACGTGGTTACCGAACACTACCCGGACTTCGAGATCATCTGGTTCGGCCACATTGGTGACGGCAACCTGCACCTGAACATCCTCAAACCGGAGGACATGGCGAAGGAAGATTTCTTCGAAAAATGCCAGCAGGTGAACAAGTGGGTATTTGAAATTGTCGAGCGTTATCAGGGCAGTGTCTCTGCTGAGCACGGTGTGGGCATGACCAAGAAACCCTACCTGCAGTACACCCGCAGCGAGGCGGAAATTGCCTACCTGCGCGGTATCAAGCAGGTATTCGACCCCAATAACATCATGAATCCGGGTAAGATCTTCGACTGATGCAAGAGCACATTGTCGTACTCACTGGCGCTGGAATCAGCGCCGAAAGCGGCCTCTCCACCTTCCGGGACAACGGTGGGCTGTGGGAGCAGCACAGTGTGTACGACGTGGCCACGCCGGAGGCGTTCGAGCGCAACCGGGATCTGGTGCTGAGGTTCTATAACGAGCGCAGGCGGCAACTTCAAACCGTTGAGCCCAATCCTGCGCACCGCTTGCTGGCGGAGCTGGAAAGCCGTTTTCAGGTGACCGTGGTCACCCAGAATGTGGACGACCTGCATGAGCGCGGCGGTTCCAGCAATGTGCTGCACCTGCACGGTGAACTCACCAAGGCCCGCAGTTCCGCCTATCCGGACCTCATTTACGACATCGGCTACAACGACATCAATCCCGGGGATACCTGTGATCGCGGTGCCCAGCTTCGGCCCCATATCGTCTGGTTCGGCGAAGAAGTCCCGATGCTGGATGCGGCGGCAGAGGTGGTGCGCACCGCAGACCAGCTGCTGATTGTGGGTACGTCGCTGCAGGTATATCCTGCGGCGGGGCTGATCTACGAGGTGGACATTGATGTGCCCATCACGGTGATTGATCCGGGAGAGCCGGCGTCAGTCTCCCGGGCGCCGGTGATTCGTAAGGGGGCGTCGGAAGGGGTGCGGGAGTGGGTTTCGCGTTATTTGTGAACTTGGCGTTAGCCTCGGAGGTATTTCTCCAGTTCACTTCTGAATGCTGCCTGGACACCTAAGCGTTTTAGCATCCAGTAATGCCCCGCAATCATCCGGTCTATGAAAATACTCTCGACCGGCGGTTTGAAGTAATCCAGGTATTTGAACACCGTGCTGGTTTTTGCGGCCACGTGTTTATGGATATCGGCCTCGGCGAAGTCGTAGGGCTCATCGTTCAGGAACGGGATGATCAGGATATCCCTCCACATGGCGTAATAGGCTTCATCGACCGCCGGTTGGCTGTCCACGCGAGCGCCCAGGTCGATCAGGTACTGGTCCAGGGCCTGGTAGTCCTCATCCAGCGCTGCGATCAAGGCTTTGCGGTAGGCTTCGACAATCTCCGGTTTGAGTTTCTTCACGCAGCCGAAGTCATACATGATAATGGTGCCATCCGGCCGGTAGGCGAAATTGCCCGCGTGAGGGTCGCCGTGAATGCACTGGAACCGGAACAGCTGATCGGCCATGATCGTGAAAATCCGGTGGCCAATCAGGTTGAGGGTTTCCTGGGAGTAGTGTTCCGGCGTGACCTTGCTGACGTGGTCGCCCTCCACCAGCCCCAGGGTCAGGACCCGACGGGTTGAATGGCTGTCGACCACCTCCGGGATGATCACCCACGGCTGATCTTTGTGGAATTCGTGGAACAGCTTGAGGTTTCGCGCCTCGTTCTCGTAATCCAGCTCTTCCTTCAGTCGCACCCGGATTTCGCCGAACAGCTGGTCAACCGTCTCCTTGGGCATTTTCAGCAGGCCGCCGAGCTTCAGGGCCAGTCGTAGCTGTTTGAGGTCGGAGTCGCAGGATTCATCCACGCCGGGGTATTGCACTTTCACGATCACATCCGTGCCATCGTGCAGGCGGGCGCGGTGTACCTGGCCGATGGAGGCAGAGGCGTAGGGTGTTTCCTGCAGGTATTCAAACAGCTCGCCAACCGGCTTGCCCAGCTCACTTTCCACCTGTTCCAGAATCACCTCGAATGGCATCGGTGGTGCTTCTTTCTGGAGTTTTTCCAGCGCGTCCGAGAATTCTTTGGGCAGGAAGTCCTGGGTCTGGGAGGCTATCTGCCCCACCTTCATCACCGCCCCCTTGAGCTCGCCCAGGGTATCGGCAATTTGCCCGGCCATCCGGGTGTAGCTTTCGCTCTGGGCGCCTTCGTCATTTTCGGTGCGGAACATGCGCCGCGCTCTCTGGCCGGCGTACTGGCCCGCCACCGTGGCGGTCATGCCTGCGAGTTTGAAGAAGCGTCCTGTGCGTGAAGTAACGGGTTTCCTGGCCATGGTAGTGCCTGTTCTACGGGAAGTTTGCAGCTCGTCTGAATATCCGTATCCGTGTTGCGTTCAGACCACTGTGGTCTCCACAAATAACACATCTTCCAGCTCCAGGGACAGAGTCTGGCCGCTGACAAGCGGGCCAACGCCTTTGGGCGTGCCAGTCAGCACCACATCGCCGGGTAACAGGGTGAACTGGGTGCTCATATGAGCAATCAGGGGCACGATCGGGTTCAGCATGTCGCCGGTATTCCCGGTCTGCTGGCGCTGGCCGTCGATATCCAGTGTGAAGTTCAGGTTGCCCTTGGCAAGTTGGTCGGCGGCAACGAACGGTGAAAGCGGGCAGGCGCCGTCGAAGGCCTTTGCGCGCTCCCAGGGGTGTCCCTTTTCTTTCAGGCTGCTTTGCACGTCCCGCAAGGTGAGGTCCAGGGCCAGGCCATAACCGAGAATGGCACTTTCCACTTCGCTGGCGGAGGCATTGGTCAGGGGGCGGCCGATAAGTACGGCCAGTTCGGTTTCAAAGTGCACCGCACCCTGGCCTCTGGGGTAGACCAGCGGGCGGGTGATATGAACCGCTGCGGTGGAGGGTTTGATAAACAGTAGCGGTTCTTCCGGTACCGGGTTGTTCAGCTCCCGGGCGTGTTCGGCGTAGTTGCGCCCCACACAAACGATTTTGCCAAGGGGAAGATGAACCGGTGTTCCATCTTTCCAGTGATGCTGATAATCGCCCATGGTGGCGCCTCCGCTCAGTCTCCTTCGAATGAGCAGACAGTATAAACCTGCAGACCTTCTTCCTGCAGCTTGCGTGAGCCACCCAGATCCGGCAGATCAATCATGGCTGCGACCTCTACGATTTCAGCACCGATACGGCGGATCAGACGGGTTGCGGCCAGCATGGTGCCGCCAGTGGCAATCAGATCGTCCACCAGGATGACCTTGTCGCCGGGTTTGAAAGCGTCTTCGTGCAGCTCGACGGAAGCCGTGCCGTATTCCAGTTCGTAGTCTTCCACCAGGGTGTCGAAGGGCAGTTTGCCCTTCTTGCGCACGAGTACCAGAGACGCATTCAGCTCGTAGGCCAGCGCCGAGCCAATAATGAAGCCCCGGGCATCGACGGCGGCAACCGCATCAATGTGCTGGCCATGGTAGCGATGAACAAAGGCATCAATCAGTTTACGAAATGCCGTTTTGTCCTGAAGGACCGTGGTGATGTCCCGGAAGGAAACGCCGGGTTTGGGCCAGTCCGGCACAGTGCGGATGGCTTTTTTGATGCTCTCGGAAAAATAGTCCATGGGCGGGTCCGGTGATTACTCTGGGCGCCGCTCAGGCGGCGTCCAGGAACATGAATTTCAGAACAAATACAACGGCAATGGTAACGACGCTGGCGTTAAGATCGGACCAGCGGCCAGACAACGCCTTGATCACGGCGTAGGTGATGAAACCCAGGGCAATGCCGTTTGCAATAGAGAAGGTCAGCGGCATGGTCAGTGCCGTGACGATCGCTGGTGCGGCGTCGGTGATGTCATCCCAATCGATCAGTTTGAGGCCGCTTGCCATCAGCACGGCGACGTAGAACAGGGCCGGTGCGGTCGCATAGGCAGGGATGATGCTCGCGATCGGTGACAGCAGCAAACAGGCGAGGAAAAGCAGGGCGACGACAACCGCCGTCAGTCCTGTGCGACCACCGGCGGAAATGCCAGCGGTTGATTCGATATAGCTGGTGGTGGTTGAGGTACCCAGGGCTGCGCCTGACATGGTTGCGACGGAATCCGACATCAGAGCTCGTCCGAGACGGGGCAGCTTGCCATCTTTATCCAGCAATCCACCACGCTGGGCTGCTCCGATCAGGGTGCCGGAGGTATCGAAAAGATCCACGAACAGAAAGGCAAAGATAATGCTGATCATGCCAACATTCAGTGCGCCGGCCAGATCAAGTTGCATAAAGGTGGGGGCAAGGCTGGGTGGGGCAGACACAAAACCTTTGTATTCCACCATGCCAAGCATCATGGCGGCCACGGTAACAGCAAGGATGCCGATCATCACGGCGCCAGTGATTCTGCGGAATGAAAGTGCACAGATCAGTACGAATCCTGCGAAGAACAGCAGGCTCTCAGCCACTTTGATGTCGCCCAGACCCACAAGGGTCGCAGGGTTATCTACCACGATGCCGGCGTTTTTCAGTGCGATCAGAGCAAGAAAGAATCCGATGCCGGCAGAAATGCCAAAGCGTAAGGACATCGGAATGCTGTTGATGATCCATTCCCGGATCTTGACCACACTCAGAATGAAGAAAATAAACCCGGAGAGAAAGACAGCGCCCAGCGCCACTTCCCAGCTGTATCCCATACTGCCGACGACCGTGAACGAGAAAAAAGCGTTCAGGCCCATGCCGGGGGCCAGGGCAATTGGATAGTTTGCCCAGAGGCCCATAATCAGCGTACCGATGGTTGCGGCCAGACAGGTAGCCACGAAAACGGCTCCGAAATCCATGCCGGTGGACGACAGGATGCTGGGGTTGACCACGATGATGTAGGCCATGGTCAGGAAGGTGGTAATGCCAGCTACCACTTCTTTACGGACAGTGGTGCCGTGGGCCTGGAGTTGGAACAGTCGTTCAAGCATGACTTGGGTCTGCCTCTAGAATGCCTGGATTAGGGAGTTTGAAAGTCAGTTTGCGTGCGGAAAACGTGAATTGGGTGAAAAAACGGCAATGTTACCGGCTCAGGCGCCTCACGCCAAGGGATGATTCAGAGTTCAGTTCAGCATCTGGTCTCGTTGCAGGCGGATATCAAAGCGCACCGCGAGCATGCGAACAATCACGATAAACAGCAGGCCAATAGTCAGCGCCATGGATTCGCTCTCCAGCAACCACTGGCACACAAAGTACAGCCAGCAACCGGCGAAGGCGATAGAGGCGTAGATCTGGTCCTTGCGGAAAATAAAGGGAACTTCGTTGCACAGGGTGTCACGCAGGGCGCCGCCGAAGCAGCCTGTCATTACACCCAGCATGGAAGCGATAAACCAGGAGTGGCCCAGATCGAGAGCCAGTTGCGCACCGAGAATGGAAAAAATGCCAAGGCCGATGGCGTCCGGGAAGACGATTCTCGATTCTTTCAGGGAATGGGCCCGGCTCCAGTAGCTGAACACGATTGCCATGGCCAGGATCATGATCGGCTGCTCCTGGTGCTTGATCCAGTACAGCGGGTGATTGTCCATGATCAGATCCCGCAATGTGCCGCCACCCAGAGCGGTAATAAAACCGATGGCAAAAACACCCACCGGATCCATGTTTTTGGACCGTGCGACGATCATGCCGGAAATGGCAAACGCCACAACGCCAATCATTTCAAGAGTATAGATGATGTCAAACATGGGGCAGCTCTGATTTGACGAAATTCGGTCCGGGGCGTGGGTGAAAGGCTGGAAGAATAGCGGAATTCGTCCCGGGATTCATCTTCAGGCGTTGATGGCCGATTCGGCCAATGTGATCTGTTGCGCGACAGTTACGCGTATCACTGCCTTGTTTCCCGTTTGATTGATCCGGAGTACTGCAATATGGCCCTGATGCGACTCGCCTACGCCAGCGAAGCAACGTTTGAAGCCCAGCCCCTGGAAAAGGGTGTCGAACCCCACGTGGCCAGAATTCTCATGGTGTCCCGAAGAAATAACGGTCGGGCAGGCCTGGTCGGTGGCTTGTATTATGGCGACAACCGGTTTTTCCAGTACCTTGAGGGCGAGGAAGAATTTGTCCGGGAAACCTTCGAACGAATCCGCCAGGACTCTCGTCACCGCAATATCCACATGCTGATTGAAGAGCCGCTGGACGTCCCGACCTTCTCCAACTGGTCGATGAAGTATGTACCCCTGTCATCCGACGTGCAGGCCTTTCTGGACAAGCACCAGTTACCGGACTTCAACCCGGCGGCGTTCTCCAGCCACCAGTGTGAGGAAATGATTGACCTGATTCGGCGCTCCAGCGAAGACCAGAAACTGGTCAATCACGACGAAGACAGCCCAGCCCGGGTTCAACACTCACAAACCCTGTCTCCCGGTGTCAGGTATGGGCTTCTGGCCGCCGGTGTGATGGTCATCGTCGCTGTGGTAGCGGGCGCTGTACTGTTCTGAATCCGCCGGTTTATCAGCCGGGCTTATTGCCATGAATAAGCAGCCTTGATTTGCTTCACGGGCCCTGTGCGTTTAGGTTGATCCGGGTCAATTACAACATCAAATCAGACCCGCCCTGACGCCATCGGGGTAAGACAGACAGCCCAGGAGCAACCATGAAAGCCATTCTGTGCAAAGACTATGGCCCGGCAGAGAATCTGGTCATCGAAGACATTGCCAGCCCAGACGTAAAAGGCAGCGGCGTAAAAATCCGGGTCAAGGCTGCAGGCCTGAACTTCCCGGACACCCTGATCATTCAGGGCAAATACCAGTTCCAGCCGCCCATGCCGTTTTCCCCCGGTGGCGAACTGTCCGGTGAAGTGCTTGAAGTGGGCGAAAAAGTCAGCCGTTTCAAACCCGGAGACCGGGTAGCCGCTCTGACCGGCTGGGGTGCGTTTGCCGAAGAAGTGGTTGCTCCGGAATCCAACCTGTTGCCAATTCCGGACTCTATGTCCGATGAGAAAGCAGCGGCTTTCATGATGGTGTATGGCACCTCCTATTATGCGCTGAAACAGCGAGGCAACCTGCAGCCCGGCGAAACCCTGCTGGTACTCGGTGCCAGCGGTGGTGTTGGCCTGGCAGCGGTGGAGCTGGGCAAGGCTATGGGCGCGAAAGTGATCGCGGCGGCCAGCTCTGCTGAAAAACTCGCGGTGGCCAGGGAAGCCGGTGCTGATGAACTGGTGAATTACACCGAGGAATCGCTGAAAGATGCGGTGAAGAAACTGACCAAGGGCAAAGGTGTGGATGTGATCTACGACCCGGTCGGCGGAGATTTCACCGAACAGGCCCTGCGCACCATGGGCTGGAGCGGCCGCCATCTGGTGATCGGCTTCGCCGCAGGGGATATCCCCAAGATTCCTGCGAACCTGACGCTGCTCAAGGGCTGTTCTGTGGTAGGTGTATTCTGGGGTAGCTTCACCCAGCGCGAGCCGCAGACCAGCGCCCAGAACATGATGGAGCTGTTGCAGATGTATGCCGACGGCAAGATCGATCCCAAGGTCAGCGAGGTTTTCCCGTTCGAGGAATATGCGGCGGCGCTTGGGGCACTCACGGGGCGTCGGGCCACTGGCAAGATCGTTTTGCGGGTTGAAGAATAGTTCTTGGAGCCTGAGGGATAGCCTCCCTCCTAGCCTTTAGGTTTCGGTGTGGGCCGCGCTGGGGAACGCTTCCAAAAAACCGCTACAAGCACATCCATGTGCGCTTATTTCGGGCCATCCATGGCCCTCAAAATTTTTTGGAAGCGTTCCCCATCACGGCCGGTCAGCTTCACAGTAATAGTCAGGGAGAAAAGCTAGGTTTTTCAGTAAACTGACTATCACTCCTTGGCTCGGAAGTGAGTGCGGGGTGCCCCTCCCAAAAATGTCGGAGGCCATGGATGGCCGGAGAGAAGCGCACATGGATGTGCTTTTAGCGGTTTTTGGGAGGGGCACCCCGTACTCACTGTCACCAAGCGTTGCAGGCTAGGTTATGAGGCCCCTCTCCAAAAGTCAGGATCAAAACCGAACATCCCCCGAATCAATATCCGAGACTAGCTCCGGAGTCAGCAAAGTATAACCGGACGAACCGGGCAGCCAGGCGTACACATCGTCTTCCGACCGCTCCAGAGAATAGCCGAGCTTCTGGATGTCCACCTTCCGGTACTTGAACGTTCCCGTCTTCTCGATGGCATTGGTCACCCGCACAAACACCGGCACCGCATAGGCCGGCAGATTCTCCTGCAGATAGTCAAACAGCTTGTTGATATCGAAGGACGAACCATTGGACTGAGGCACCAGCGTTACCATGCCCGCCTTGCCGTTGGTTTTGGGAATCTCGACACCGTACACAATGGCTTCCTCCACCATGGCGGAGCCATCAATGATATTTTCCACCTCCGTTGTCGACACGTTCTCACCCTTCCAGCGGAAGGTGTCGCCCATGCGATCGACAAACTGCAGGTGACGGCAGCCGATTTCTTTTAATACATCACCGGTATTGAACCAGGCATCGCCTTTCTTGAAACCATCGCGCAGGATGGATTTCTCAGTGGCTTCCTTCTGGGTGTAGCCCTCGAATGCCCACTTCTTGTTGATCTCCCCGATCAACAGGCCGGGCTGGCCTTTTTCCACTTCCTCCAGACGGCCCTTGTCGTTGCGGATCGGGTCCCGGGTGCCTTCGTGGTACTTGACCAGTTTGTAGGGCGCGGTGGAGAAGCCCACGGTGTTGTCCATGTTGAAAAAGTTGCTGAAGCCGATATTGCCTTCTGATGAGGCATACAGTTCAGCCACCTTGTCGATGCCAAAACGTTCCTTGAATTCTTTCCAGATGGAGGGGCGCAGGCCGTTGCCGATCATTTTGGTCAGGCCGTGGTTGCGGTCCTGGCTGCCGGGAGGTTGATTCAGCAGGTAGCGGCACAGTTCGCCCACGTAGCCGAAGGTGGTGGCGTTGTAGCGTCGGACGTCGTCCCAGAAGGCGCTGGCGGAGAATTTTCGGCGCAGGGCGATGGCAGAGCCACCGGCGAGGACCGAGCCCCAGCACACCAGCAGGGCGGTGCCATGATACAGCGGCAGCGTACAGTACAGGACGTCTTCCGGTTCCATGGCCAGGGAGAGCATGCCAAAGCCGCCGTAGGCTTTGATAAATTTGCGATGTGAGCCGGGCGCCGCCTTGGGCAGGCCGGTGGTGCCTGAGGTGTAAAGATACACGGCGGTATCGCCCATGGTTACCGGGTTGCTCAGGACCGGTCGGGTTGAGGGCCGGCGGCTGACTTCCAGGGCCAGGTTGACGTAGCCCTCCGGCGCGTCACCAAAGGTGTTCAGAGTGTTGCCGTCGTGCAGGTAGAGCAAGGGATGCGTGTGCCGGAGCTGAACCTCTCCACGAACCGACTCGGCATTGTCGATCAGTTCGCTACCAACCACCAGCAGTCGTGGCTCGATCAGGTTGATACTGTGGGCCAGCACTTTGCCTTTCTGGGAGGTGTTCAGCATGGCGCAGGCCACGCCGACCTTGGCTGCGCCAACCACGGTCGCCAGTAGTTCCGGTCGGTTTTCCAGCAGTACCGCAATGGCATCGCCCTTTACCAGCCCCTGATCTTTCAGGTAATGGGCAATTCGATTGCTCCAGGCATCCAGTTCTGCCCAGGTAATGCTGCGATCATCGAAGAGAATGGCAGGGCGCGTGGGGTGTTTGTCAGCGTTGCGCTCTACCAGCTTGCCAAGGGTCAGCTCTTTTTTGTCGTCCTTTACCCGGTAGTAGTAAAGCCCTTTTGCCACGAAGGGAAATTTTTTCAGAACCGTGGGCAGGCTGCGCATGATGTCGCGTGCGGTTACGATGTCTTGGCTCATGGTGCGTCCGTTTCAGTCGTCATTGTCTTTGTAGGTTTTGAACCGCGGACCAACCCATTGCTCCGCGGCTAATCCAGGAACAGATCCGGCAGCAGTGGCTTGTCGCCTGCGGCATACCGGTAGTGTTCGAAGTCCTTCACGCCATCCTGACGAAGTACATCCTCGTCAATCAGCGCTTGCCCGGTCAGTTCGTCCGCACTGCGGGACAGTATGCTGACCGCAGCATCGGCCATGATTTCCGGCTTTCGTCCCTGCGCCATCAATTGAGGTCCGCCCACTTCGTGTTCTATGGCGGCAGTGGCAATCAGAGTCTTTGGCCACAGGCAGTTCACGGCAATGCCATAGCGTCGGAACTCCTCGGCCATGCCCATGCTGAGCATGGTCATTCCGTATTTTGTGGTGGTGTATGGCCCGTACTGGGAAAACCACCGGGTATTCAGGTTCAGCGGCGGCGACAGGCTGAGAATGTGGCCACCGGATTCCTTCAGCCAGGGCAGGGCCGCCTGACTGCAGGTGAATACGGCCCGGGCGTTGACCTGATGCATCAGGTCGTATCGGCTCACTTTCAGGTTTTCGACACCGGTCAGGCGTATCGCCCCGGCGTTGTTCACCAGGGCATCGATACCGCCAAAATAACCGGCGGCTTCGTCTATTCGCTGGCGGACCTGTCGTTCATCCCGCACGTCCAGTACCAGCGGTAGCGCCTGGCCTCCGGCGTTGCGAATTTCCTCAGCGACCGTGTGGATGGTGCCGGGTAGTTTCTGATGCGGGGTATCGGTTTTCGCTGCAATGACCACGTTGGCGCCTTCCCGGGCACAGGCCAGGGCAATGGCCCGGCCGATTCCCCGGCTGCCGCCGGTTATAAACACTGTGCGCTGCTGTAGCCGGCTCATGATGCTGCTTCCTCAGTGGACTGCACGTCTGCCAGAAGTTGGCCACGCTTGACCTGGTCTCCTTTGCGGGCGAGCAACTGGCCAACGGTGCCCCTGCGATCCGCCTTAACCGGATGCTCCATTTTCATGGCTTCCAGAATCACCAGGGTCTGGCCCTGTTCCACCTGATCTCCCTCTGCCACCAGTACATCAATAATGGCACCGTCCATAGTGGCCTGGACCTTGCCGCTGCCGGTGCCCAGGGCACCTTGGGCGGGTTGGTGCGTAATATCCCGAACGCACCAGGAACGGCCGAACGCCTGCAAATATAGGGAATCTCCGCTCCGGTAGTATTGGCACCGCTGACGAACCCCGTTGTCGATAATGCACAGCAGGCCTGGTTCCTGGCTTTGCAGTTGCAATTCATAGTGTTCTTCGCCGTGGGCCACCAGCAGTTTGTGGCCACTGTGCCGAACCAGCAGTTCCACGGTTTCGTCCCGGGCCTCAAGCTTCATCGGCATGACGGTGGCGGGGGCGTTACTCCAGCCTTTCTGGGCGGATTGGCCGAGGCTCAATGCGCAGGCGCTCAGGGCCAGCTCGCGGATGGTGAGCGGCTGAGGCGCCAGTGACGGATCATTCTTGAAGGCCTGCTGCAGGAAGGCCGTGGTGGCTTCACCGGCACCAAAGGTGTCATCGGCGATGATGCGGCTGAGGAAATGGCGGTTGGTGGTCACACCAAAGACTGTGGTGTCTTCCAGCGCCCGGATCAGGCGGCGACGGGCTTCGTCCCGGTTCTGGCCCCAGGCGATGACTTTCGCCAGCATGGGATCGTAGTGGGGGCTGACCACGTCACCGGAGCGCACGCCGGTATCAAACCGCAGGCCTTCGCCTTCCGCCGGGGTGAACTGGTGCAGGGTACCGGTTTGCGGGGTGAAACCACTGGCCGGGTCTTCGGCGTAAAGTCGCACCTCGATGGCGTGGCCATTGAGTTGGATGTCATCCTGGGCCAGAGGCAGCGGGCGGCCTTCAGCGACCATCAACTGCCAGGCCACCAGATCCTGGCCGGTAATCAGTTCGGTGACCGGATGTTCTACCTGCAGGCGAGTGTTCATTTCCAGGAAGTAGAAATTGCGGTCTTTGTCGACCAGGAATTCCACGGTACCGGCGCCCTCGTAACCGCAGGCCAGGGCCGCTTTGACAGCAGCTTCGCCCATGGCCTTACGCAGTTCCGGGGTGACAAAAGGTGAGGGCGCTTCTTCAACCACTTTCTGGTGCCGGCGCTGTACGGAGCAGTCCCGCTCGCCCAGGTAAACGGCGTTGCCGTGGTGGTCTGCGAAAACCTGGATTTCCACGTGCCGGGGTTCGATGACCGCTTTTTCGATGATCAGTTCGTCGTCACCGAAGGCCTGTTTGGCTTCTGAGCGGGCCCTTTTAATGTTGTCGGCCAACTCGCTCTCGCTCTCGACCAGGCGCATGCCCCGGCCACCGCCACCTGCGGAGGCTTTGAGCATGAGGGGGTAGCCGATGTCCTGGGCTGCGGCGATGAGTTCATCATCACTAGCGTTGTTGCCTTCGTAGCCAGGGACTACGGGCACGCCGGCTTCCTGCATGGCGATTTTCGAGCGGCGTTTGCTGCCCATGAGTTCAATGGCGTTTTCGGGAGGGCCTACAAAGGTGAGGCCGGCCTGTTTGACGGCTTTGGCGAAGCCGGAGTTTTCGGAGAGGAAGCCGTAGCCCGGGTGGATGCAGTCGGCGCCTGCTTTCCTTGCGGCATCGAGGATGGCGTCGGCGTTGAGGTAGGAGGCGGCAACCTGTGCCGGGCCGATGCAGACGGCTTCGTCGGCTTGTTCAACGTGCAGGGCGTTGGCGTCGGCTTCGGAGTAGACGGCAACGGTTCGGTAGCCCAGCGCTTTGGCTGTACGGATGACCCTGACGGCGATTTCGCCTCGGTTAGCGATGAGTAGTTTTTTTAGCATACGCGTTATCTACCTTGTTACTGGACCGCCCCAGGTTGGTGTTCGTCCGCACCACTGGCGGGATAAGCCTCCGGAAAACCGCTACGAGCACATCCCTGTGCGCTTCTCTCAGGCCATCCTTGGCCTTCGAAATTTTCCGGAGGCTTATCCCGCCAGTGGCGCTCCCGCGACCTTGGGTGTTTGCCTGCCCAATGATTGTTGAGTGGCTTGTTTTAATATTTGTTTTCGTTAACTCTCGGCCCACTTTGGCTCACGCTTTTGCATGAACGCCATAGTGCCTTCCGTGCCCTCGGGCCCCCGGATGGCGGCCGCGAATTTTTCAGCGGCGTCATCGAGTAAACCGGCCATGGCTTCATGTCCCACCCGATGCAGTAAGGCCTTGGTTTCTGCCGTGGCATCGGGGGCGCACAGGCGTACCCGTTCCAGAGCCTGGTTCAGCATGTCGCTTAGCTGTTCTTCGGATTCCGCAACCTGGTGAACGATGCCGAGTTTGCAGGCTTCCGTTGCGTCGATTCTCAAACCTAGCAGCGCCAATCGACGGGCCTGGGTCAGGCCGATGCGTTCGACAACGAACGGGGCGATCTGGGCCGGGATGACGCCGAGGGTGGTTTCCGGCATACCGAATTTGGCAGTCGGGCCGGCGATGGCCAGGTCGGAGACGCAGGCCAGGCCGAAGCCGCCGCCCATGACGGCGCCTTCGGTGATGGCGATGACGACTTTGGAGGATTCGTTGACTTGCTGGATCATCTGGCCGAAGGCGCGGTTGAGTTTGTAGAACGGGTCATCGCGGCCTTCGCCAGCTTTCTGGCTCCGGGCGCCGGCCATGTCTTTGATATCGCCGCCGGCGCAGAAATGTCCACCTGCGCCGCGGATGACGGCGGCGCGGATGCTGATGTCGTTTTCGATCTCGCTGAAGATGGTGGACAGTTCAGCGACCATCTGCAGACTCATAGCGTTGCGGACGTCCGGGCGGTTGATGGTGATGAACAGGGTAGGGCCCTGTTTTTCGAGAATCAGGGTTTCGCAATGTGGTAGCTGCTGTTCCATAAAAGGACTCCACGTAAAATGTTCGGGGCTATGAGGCGGGGATCCCTTTTCGGGACCGTTGAGGGCCATGGACGGCCCGAAACGAGCCCACATGGATGTGCTTGTAGGCGTGTCCCGAAAAGGGATCCCCGCCTCATGGCCCTCCACCAAGCCCTGCCTGCCCACAAGGCCTTGCACAGCGTCAGTCGCGTTTCTTTCCAGGCAAGGTGCCCATCAGCTTGCAGATGATGCCCAGCATGATTTCGTCGGCACCGCCGCCGATGGAGACCAACCGCACATCGCGGTAAGCCCGTGACAGGGGGTTGTCCCACATGTAACCGTTGCCACCCCAGAACTGCAGGCAAGCATCGGTCACTTCTCGACCCAGACGCCCGGCCTTCAGTTTCGCCATTGACGCCAGCTTGGTGACATCTTTGCCCTCAATGTGCAGCTCACAGGCCTGATAGGTCAGCGCGCGCAGCGCTTCGATTTCGGTCTGTAACTCCGCCAGGCGGAAATGAATGTACTGGTTGTCGATCAGCGGCTGGCCAAAGGTCTTGCGCTCGCGGCAGTATTCAATGGTCTGCGTGACACAGTTTTCCAGGGCCTTGATTACGTTGGCGGCCCCCCACATGCGCTCCTCCTGGAACTGCAGCATCTGCATCATAAAGCCGGTGCCTTCTGCGCCGATGCGGTTGCGTTGGGGAATTCGCACGTCGTCCAGAAACACCTGGGCGGTTTCTGACGAACGCATGCCCAGCTTGTTCAGGTGCGGGCTGAAAGTGATGCCCGGTGTGTTCATGGGCACGATCATCAGGGTTTTATTCTTGTGGGGTTTGTCGTCGCTGGTGTTGGCCAGCAGACACATGAAATCCGCTTTCGGGGAGTTGGTGATCCACATCTTGGAGCCGTTGATGACGTAGTCATCGCCGTCTTTCTTTGCCGTGGTTTTCAGGCCGGCCACATCGGAGCCTGCGCCCACTTCACTCACACCGATACAGCCCACCATATCGCCGGCAATAGCCGGGGCCAGGAAGTCCCGTTTCAGTTCATCGGAACCGAAGCGCGCAATCGCGGGAGTGCACATGTCAGTCTGTACGCCCACGGCCAGCGGAACACCGCCGCACTTGGCCATGCCCAGTTCTTCAGCAGCCACGAGGTTGTAGCTGTAATCCAGACCCATGCCGCCGTATTCCTCCGGCTTCTGAATGCCCAGCAGGCCCAGGTTGCCGAGTTTCTTGAACAGGTCGTGAATGGGAAACTCGCCGGCTTCCTCCCATTCATCGCAGTGCGGATTGATTTCCTTTTCGACGAAATCACGGACGGTCTTTCTGAGGGCTTCGTGTTCGGCTGTGAATTTCATTGTTGTTCTCCCGGTAAATCAGTGTGGAAATCAGAAACGGGCGACGCCGTAAACGTTGGGTCGCAGTGGTCGTTGTTCGGCTTCACGGCAAACGGAAAGCACCATGGCCAGGACACGGCGGGTATCCCGCGGATCGATCAGGCCGTCGTCCCAGAGTCTGGCAGTGCCGTAGAGGGCGGTGGAGCCGTCTTCCAGCTTTTTGGCGGTCGCCTGTTCCAGGAACGACAGGGTCTTTTCGTCCGGCTCGATACCGCTTTTGCGTTGTTTTTCTTCAGCCACGATGCGCATCACCTTGCCGGCCTGGGCGGGGCCCATGACGGCGGTGCGGCTGTTGGGCCAGGCGAAGATGAATCTCGGGTCCAGGCCCCGGCCGCACATGGCGTAGTTGCCGGCGCCGTAGGAACCGCCCACCACCACGGCGAGTTTTGGTACCCGGCAGTTGGCCACGGCCTGAATCATCTTCGACCCGTGTTTGATGATGCCGTTCTGTTCGGAGTGGGTGCCGACCATGAATCCGGTGGTGTTATGCAGAAACAGGATAGGCGTGCCTGCCTGATCGCAAAGCTGGATAAACTGGGCAGCCTTGGTGGAGCCGGCAGGGGTGATCGGGCCATTGTTGCCTATAATACCTACACTGTGGCCGTGAATCCGGATGGTGCCGCACACCGTCTGGCTGTCGTAATCGTTCTTGAAATCCAGGAACCGGGAGCCGTCGGCGATGCGGGCGAGGATCTCGCGCACGTCGTAGGGTTTCTTGGCGTCGGAAGGAATCACACCCAGTAGCTCTTCAGCCGGATACAGCGGCTCATCCCACTGTGGTTCCTGGTGTAGTGGCAGATTTTCGTTCCAGGGCAGGGCGCCCAGAATCTCCCGGGCCTGGCGGATGCCATCCGCATCGTCTTCGGCCAGGTATTCGGCGGTGCCGGCAACTGTGGCGTGCATTTCTGCTCCACCCAGTTCCTCATCGGTGGCGACCTCACCGGTCGCGGCTTTTAAAAGCGGCGGGCCTGCCAGGAACATCTTCGCCTGCTCGCGTACGGTAATTACGTAATCCGACAGGCCCGGCTGATAGGCCCCGCCGGCAGTGGCGTTGCCATGGACGACGGTTACCTGTGGAATACCGGCTGCAGACATCCGGGCCTGGTTCGCAAAGCCTCGGGCGCCCAGCACGAAGATATCGGTGGCATAGTTCAGGTTGGCACCGCCGGATTCTGACAGCGATACCACCGGCAATTTGTTCTCCATGGCGATCTGCTGCAGTCGCAGGGTTTTGTCCAGACCGGCGGGGGTGATGGTTCCGCCCTTGATGGCGCTGTTGCTTGCGACCACCAGGCAGCGTACTCCGGCTACTCTGCCGATGCCGGCAATAATCCCGCCTCCGGCCATGGAACCGTCTTTGTCATCATGCATCTTGTAACCGGCCAGGGAGCACAGCTCCAGAAACTCACTGCCACGATCCAGCAACCGATTGATGCGATCCCGCGGTAGCAGCTTGCCTCGCTTGGTAAACTTCTCCCGGGCCGATTCCGCCAGGTCCAGAACCTTTTGCTCCACATCCCGGAAAGTCGAGATATGCGCTTCCATGGCCTCGATATTGGCCCGGAACTCGTCGGACTGGGGGCTTATTGTTGTTTCCAGTACCTGCATGGGAAATCCTCAGTCGTCACTCAACACTTTCGGCGTTACCGCCCGATGGAAACCGTTGTAGGGCTCGTTATTCTTCGCCTTCGGCATCGGCCACACACGCCCACCCTGGGACGCCGCGCCGTCAATCCGCAGACAATCACCACTGATAAACGCCGCGCCCGGGCTAAGCAGGAAACAGATCGCCGAACTCACCTCTGATTCTGTACCCATCCGCTTGATCGGCACCGCATCCGCCAGGCTGCGAATCCACGACTTCATGTGGGCCGGGTAGTTGTCCATCCCGCTGGACGCAATCCACCCCGGCGCCACCGCATTCACCCGAACCCCGGACGGCGCCCATTCGACCGCGGCTGTCTGGGTGAAATTCACCATACCGGCCCGTGCGGCCCCTGAGTGGCCCATGCCAGGCATACCACCCCACATATCCGCCACAATGTTCACAATCGAACCGCCGGTTTTACTCAAGGCCTGGGTATAGGCCTCCCGGGAAATCAGAAAACCGCCGGTCAGATTCGTGCGCACCACGGTTTCCCAACCCTTCTGGTTAATGCCTGTTAACGGAGACGCAAACTGCCCGCCGGCATTGTTCACCACCCCGTTCAGACCGCCGTGGGTCTCAATAATGGCCTTCACCGTGGCCTTGACCGACTCCTCCTCGCGAATATCGCAGGCATGGGCGCTGGCAATACCACCGTCTTCCTCAATTTCGGCCTTAACCGCGTCTACCTTCTCCTGCTTACGACCGACCAGCGCAACCCGGGCACCGAGCGCCGCCAGTTCGTGAGCCGTGCAGCGGCCAATCCCCGAACCGCCACCGGTGACAATAAAAACCTGGCCTTCAAACAAGCCCGGGCGAAGAACAGACTGATAACTCATACAAAATTCCCTATTCCAATCCAAAGAATCCACGAAAAACGTTCGGGCGCTCCGCCGGGGTACAGCCTTCCGGGACTGTGCGCAGCAGGGAAGCTGCGCTCAAGCCTACACGGACGTATTTACGGCGTGTCCCGGAAGGCTGTACCCCGGTGGGGCGCTTGCACCCAAGCTCAGGGAAGTAATGCCCTGTCGGGGCTCTTGCCCCAGAACCGGGGTTAATAAATTCATTGAGGAACCAGATTCGAAGGCACAGGCACTGGAAGCTCCAGCAACTGCTGAGCAAACGCCTTACCCTGCGGATCAATTCGAAGCGACGCCACACCGCCGCCACCTAGACTGTGCTCCAGCAAGAAATTGAACGCATGCAACCCAGGCATAGACCAGCGAGTCACCTTGCCGGACTCAGGATTCAGCGTATGAGCCATCCACTCGGCCACCGCCTGTTCCGTTAACGCAGCCTCAATATAAGGAACATACTCTCGATCCCGCGCGATCACCCCGATATTGCTGTGATCGCCCTTATCCCCGGACCGCGCCCAAGCCAGCTTGAGCAGCGGCACTGTGGTATCCGTTGCCACCTCCATCCGGGACTCCGGCTCAGCCGCGAGATCGCCCGGATTGAAACCACCTTCGGTCGCTACCTCCACCTCAGACTTCTCACCAGCCAGATCCACCGAAACCGCTACCTCCGATTTCGGTACCAGACAGGAATACAAACGAATCTTCGGCCACACGGTTGGCCGACCGCCGACAATACCGGTGATGCCAGGCGCCATACCGGTAGCGGCCTGGGCAATTTCCCTGGAAAACAGCACCAGGGCTTCTTTCTTCGGATGGGCGGTGGCAATCTTCACCACCACTTCCCGGCATTGGTCGCCCTTGCCATGGGGGCCATAGGTAGTCTCGGTGCCCAGCAATTCGATACTGGTTTCGGAATAATCCGGCAGGCCGCGCTCGGCAAACATCGCTGACGTCCTGGCCAGAATAGCCTGCGCCACTCGTTGTGCTTTGGCGCGGGCATCAAGGCCGGCCAGCAGGAACGTCACTGTGCACTTGAATCCATCTGGCCAGGTGCCTGACACCTTGTAGCTGTCTGTCGGCGGGCGTCCCCTGGCACCGGACACCCGGACCTGGTCCTTGTCGATTTCCTCCAGTGTCACCTGAGTGAAATCGCAGGTTACATCTGGCAGCAGGTAAGCCCGTGGGTCGCCAATCTCATACACCAGCTGCTCGCCCACAGTGCCCCTGCTGACCATGCCGCCGGTGCCCTCGGGCTTGGTCATCACAAAATCGCCAGAGGCGCTGACCTCGGCGATGGGAAAGCCCATATTGGCGTAGCCATCAGCCACCTGTTCCCAGTCGGTGAAATTACCGCCGGTAGACTGTGCGCCGCATTCCAGCAAATGCCCGGCCAGGCTGCCCTGGGCCAGTTTGTCGTAGTCGTTCCAGCGCCAGCCGAATTCATGCACCAGCGGCGCCAGCACCAGCGCACTGTCTGCGACACGGCCGGTGATAATGATGTCGGCACCCTGTTCCAGGGCCGCCACCAGGCCGGGCGCACCCAGATAGGCGTTCAGGCTCACCATCATGGCGGGGAAGGGCTGACCGGTGGTCATTTCAGTAATGCCGGCATCGCCCAGCTTTTTCTTTTTCATCAACAGATCATCGCCGAGCACCAGCGCAATCTTCAGATCGACGCCGGCCTTTTCACACAGGGCCTGCAGAGCATCGCGGCAAGCCACCGGGTTTACTCCACCGGCATTGGCCAGAACCCGGATGCCTTTATCCTTTATCTCGCCGAGCAGAGGCGCCATCACCGTCTGCACAAAATCCCGGGCGTAGCCCTGAGTCGGGTCTTTCATCTTCTGGCCGGCCATGATCGACATGGTGATCTCGGCCAGGTAATCGGCGACCAGGTAATCAATATTGCCCTGGCGTACCAGTTGGGCAGCGGCGGTTTCGGTATCGCCCCAGAAAGCGGCGGAGCAACCGATACGGATGGTTTTGTTGGCGTCTGACATGTTCTTGGCCTTGTTCTGATACCCGCACTGGCGAGAGGTTATCCAACGATCGAAACGACAATACCAAGCAAGCGCTTGGTTTGTAAACAGGCAAATCTCGGGTAGAATAAAAAGTCCCAGCAAGACAACCGGATGGCCTTTGTGAACCAGAACCCAATCCTGCAATCCCTCATTGCCGAGCAACTTGTGTCTGATCCCTCCAGCGCCCGCGGGCGCCTGTTAAACGAAGCAGCAAGACTGTTCAGGGATAAAGGCTACGAGCGCACGACGGTGCGGGATCTGGCGGCGGCTGTGGGTATTCAGTCAGGGAGCTTGTTCCACCATTTCCGCACCAAGGAGGAAATTCTCAAGGCGGTGATGGTCGAGACCATTCGGCTGAATACCGCCTTGATGCAGGCCGCTGCCGACCAGGCGGATTCAGCGAGAGAAAAACTGCGGGCGCTGATCAGGGCAGAACTGGAGTCGATTAACGGCCAGACCGGAGAGGCCATGGCGGTGTTGGTGTATGAGTGGCGCAGTCTTTCGGAAAGCTCCCAGGCTGAAGTGCTGGAGTTGCGGGATATCTATGAAAACCTGTGGTTGTCTACGCTTCAACAGCTGTCGAAGGAACACCAGCTTGGAGCGGACCCTTTCATTACCCGAAGAATGCTGACCGGCGCCCTGAGCTGGACGGTCACCTGGTATCGCCCGGAACGGGGCGGTCTGACCCTCGATGGACTGACCGATCAGGTGATGGCAATGCTGGGTCTTGCTCAATGTTAATGTGCACAAGTCACAAAGTGGCACGCTTGTTCCGAAACGCACTACATATTTAACTCCTTGTTATAAATCAATAAATCAAAAAATTATTCGATTCATCCCGGGCCATTGGCCTGATCGGCATGCCGGTTTCGGCAATAAAGCCATTTCTGTCTGACAATATTCCTCGCATTCTTGCTCTCGTTCGAGCTCTGGCCAGAGGTAGCTGGAGCTGGTTCACGGATTGACGAGAATCAAATGTGATAAAAATTTCTCGCACTCCCTTACATACAAAAACAATGTCAGACAGGTCGAATTATGATCTCCTCAATGGTCTCTCAAGCGCGCCGGTTTTCGGCTCGTGTACGCCAGGCAATGCTGGGAAGTTCGGTACTGCTGCTGGCCGGATGTTCTGCCAACCCTATTTACACCACCACCGGCATCGTGTTGTCGAACTACTCGGAGTCCGAGGCAACCCCCTACGTTATGCAGATGTCCGATCCGGGCATGGCCTGTGCGCTGGGTGAGGGCACGGATCCGCTGGTTTACTCGTTTTCGAGAGTCACTGATGCACCGGATTCAACCGGTTCCCTGCTCATGCTGCTGGCGGCGAATTGCATGGAATACCGGGCCTGGGAGGCTGAACTGGCTTATCTGCGGGCGGAATACCGTGGCGATGTTCCCGCCGCCAAAGATGCCCGGGAAGTCTCCAAAAGACTCTACGCGCGCACCGCTGAGCGCCGCTACGAAGCCTTCAAGCGTGCCATGGCCGCCTACGATTTTGACCCGGCGGCCGAACCTCTGGAATGCCCGTTCCTTTTCAGTGATCAGGACGAACTCACGTTCCTGCTCGGGCTGCTAACGGGGATGCAGGCCATTGTGAACGACTCCAACTCCGGCGCCCTGGCGGGTGTGCCTCGCAACATTGCGCCCCAGGCCGAGCGTGCCGCCCAGTGCGTGGATAATGAAAAATGGGGCGGTTTGCCCAACGCCGTTCGCGCCCTCGTCTGGTTACTGTTGCCTGACACCCGACCGGACCTGTCTCCAGACCCCTGGCAGGTGATGGAAAACAGCGCAGAGCTGAGTGTTGAGTCCGGTATCCGTGCCTCTTACGCCGTTCAGGTAGTCGCTGCGGAAACCTTTGGGCGACCGCAGGTGCTGGCACAGGCCATTTCGGAATTCGCAGAGGCTGAAGAGCGCATCGAGGTTTGGGAGGAATATCGGCTGGTGGACGAAGTGGCCCGCAGGATTGTCCAGTTCGCATCGGACAAACACTGGAGCGCCAACTACGGCCACCGCACACCACGGACCTTCTTCGGCAAGATGAGTCCGGAGCGCAATACCGAGAACGTTGAAACCATGGATCTGGAAGGCCTGCTCTGAGGCTGGCCTTTCAGTTATCTATGACTTAAATATCAAAAACACAAGAATGACCCGGAGGTCGTCATGATTCGCAAATCCCTTGCAGCCTTGTCTCTTGCCATTGTCGCACCACTGGCATCTGCCCAGTCGGTTTCCATGTGTGTGTTTGATGTCATCGGCGCTAACGGCGACGTCTACAACATGGTCAAGGACTACGCTCTGGAAATGAAAGCCCATGGGGTAGATTTCCAACTCAAGCCCTACACCGATGAAGGCGTGGCCATTGGCGACTTCAACGCGGGCCAGTGCGATGCCGTCGCCGCGACCGACATCCGTATTCGCCCATTCAATCGTTTTACCGGAAGCATCAGTGCCGTCGGTGCCCTGCCAAGTTACGACGACCTGAAAACCCTGCTGGCCACCCTGGCACAGCCCAAGGCCGCGTCCCTCATGAAGGACGGTGACTATGAGGTACTGGGCATTGTACCGGCGGGTGCCGGTTATCTGTTTGTGAATGATCGCAGCATTGATACAGCGGGCGAACTGGCCGGAAAGCGTATTGCCACCCTGGACTACCAGAAAGACGCCATCCACATGGTGAACTATGTAAAAGCGACGGTGGTTCCCTCTGATATCACCAACTTTGCTGGCAAGTTCAACAATGGGTCGGTTGATACTGCCTATGCGCCTGCGTTCGCCTACCAGGCTCTGGAGCTGTACAAGGGGATCGGTGACAAGGGTGGCATTGTCGACTACCCGCTCGCCCAGCTGACCATTCAGATCATTGCCCGTGATGGCGTGATCGAAGACGACACGGCCCAGAAGGCTCGGGAAGTTGCCTGGGGCATGTACCCACAGGCAATGAATCTGATTAAAAGCCAGGAAAACGGGATTCCCGACGAGCAGTGGATACGGATCCCGGAAAAGGACATCGTTGGTTACCAGGAGATGTTCCGCCAGAACCGTTTGGAAATGCGCGATGGGGTTGACGGAGCTCCCAACGTTTATCACCCGAAAATGCTGAGCCTGCTCAGCAAGATCCGATGTGCCAGCAATCCCGGCGCCTCCGAGTGCACAGCGGAAAACCGGGAATAAGCGGAGAGCCTGACCATGAACTGGCGCGCAATGACTGCAACCGGCGTAAGAACGTTGTATCCCATGCACAGGTTGCATGGGATGATTCTGCTGCTGTTGCTTCTGGCCACCCTGCTGCTGGGGATGGGCAACTCGCTCCACTCCCGGTTGCTATGGGTCGGCGAGCAGGTTTGGCCTAACTATTACCTGCTCAATCCGGATGCAACAGAGCCTACCTGCAACCTTTTCATGGACATTGATAAAGAGGTAGAGCGACGGGTCCAGGCCTATAAGCCAGACCCGGACGACCTGTTCAGTTCGCCGCCGGATCCCCAGGCTATCCGGCAGTCCCTGAAGAGTAACCTGGCGCTGTGCGAGCAACGCCACTTGCAGTTTGCTGAAAACCAGAAACACGCCACCTGGGCGCTCGGTGTCTACAAGGCTGTAGAGCAGGGTTTGGCCGACTTTCTGCTCGATAACATCGACCTGACCAAGTTCCTGTTTATCGGCATGTTTGCTCTGGCTGCAGCCATTGCCGCAATGGATGCCGACCACATTGCTTTGCGTCTGCCCCGCAATCGGGCGGAGTGGCGTTTAAGCCAGGGCGTGCAGTTCGTCATCAATGGCCTGATGGTGCTGTCATTGAACGCGTACATGGGCCGGCTGGCTCAGTCTCCGGGGTCTGAGGCGAACATTGTCCTGCAGTACGCCTGGGCAGGCGTGTTCGGGCTGTTCATGATCATCAATGCTTTTCGCTTCGTCTATGTGCCGGAGCGAATGAGGGCGGGCAGTCTGGCGCTGGCTTCCGGCCTTGTGGTGCCGCTGTATTGCACCATGGGCTTCATTGCCATGAGCTATTTTTTCTTTGTGGATGGCTACTCCTCCGGGCTGGCAATCTACTTCGGCATGATGTCGAACCTGTCGTCCATGTTCATCAACATCGGACTGTACGTGCTGGTGGGTATGATGCTCAAACAGACCCGGGTTCCGGAGCTGTTGCTGAATCTGGTGAAGCCCTTCAATCTGCCCGCACCCTTGCTGGCTTCGGTGATCATCTTTGCCACTGCCTTCCCGACAGCATTTACCGGAGCCTCCGGCATTTTCATTCTGGCCGTGGGCGGGGTTGTCTACGACGAGCTTCGGCGGGCCGGGGCAGGGCGTCAATTGTCACTGGCTACGACCGCCATGTCTGGCAGCCTTGGGGTGGTGCTCAATCCCTGCTTGCTGATCGTGGTGGTTGCCGCACTGAACAAGGAAGTGACCACCACCGAAATGTATGGATGGGGGTTCTGGGTGTTCATCATGTCGGCCACCCTGTTCTCCTTTGTGGTGTGTAAGACCGAAGGCAACTGGAGACCAAGGCCGGTCCCGGGTGCATTCCGCGCGGCCGTCATGGAGCTGCGACCGTTGTTGCCTTATGCACTGACGGCAACGGCAGTGATCCTGGCCATCTGGGCGATCCTGGGGCTTCAATTCAACGAGTACAGTGCGCCTTTGATTCTGCCGCTGGTTATGCTGGCGCTGGTAGCCCTGGACGCCGGCCGGAATAGCCGTGACGATGGCCAGAGCCGTACCAGTGCGTTTTTCTCCCGAAGCACAGCGGCTGCCAGCGATTCTGCTGTGCACATTGGCGCACTACTGGCGCTGATTGGTTTCTCGATCTGCCTGGGCGGTATTCTTGAGCGTTCTGATATTGTTCATGCGCTGTTCCCGGAGGATCTGACCAGCCCCTGGATTGCCATGCTGGTCATCGTGGTCATGCTGACGGTGATCGGGATGGTGATGGATCCGTTCGGTGCCGTCATACTGGTTTCCGCCACTATTGCCCAACCGGCCCTGCAGATTGGCATTGATCCACTGCATTTCTGGATCGTCTGCCTGGTGGCATTTGAACTTGGCTATCTCAGCCCGCCGGTTGCCCTGAATCACCTGCTGACCCGGCAGGTGGTGGGTGAAACCGAAGTGCTGGCAGCGGAACGTACCGGCACCTTCTGGCACCGCTATGAGAGATTGTTGCTGCCGCTGGTTGTGATGATTCCCACGCTTCTGCTGGTGGCCTTTGTGCCCATGCTTTTCTACGCTTTGTAAGGCCAGGAGAAGCGAAGTACTATGAAAGAACCCGCGATGCCAAGGCCCGCGGGTTTTTTCATGGGGCCCTTAAAGGTCTGACACAGGTCGATCAGGGATGTCTGGCCGTATACTCTGTGAACAGTTTCAACAAAGAATAAGAGAGACGCCGTGAGATTGTCGATTCTTGCTTTTGTTCTGGTGCCAGGGATGGCATTGCTCACCGGTTGTGGCGGTGGTTCGGGCGGTTCCGATGCCGTTGCACCGATAGCGCCGCCCAGTCCGCTTTCCGGGGTTATCAGTATTGAAGCCAACAGCCGGGTTGATCAGGACACGATGGACCAGCTGGGGCTGGATGGGGCAATCCCTGCACCTGGGACTCAGAGACTCCCCGAAAACTTCGTGCTGGCTGGCTATGTCAGTGGGAGTGGTGGAACCTATCCCGCCAATCAATCCGCTTGCCAGCCGTTGTTCTACTCGGCCGATTCCAACGATACCTACACCGTCCCGCTGGCCCCGGGCGAAACGCTTGTATTGCAGAGTTTTGGTAGCTGCCTGGGCGATCCAGAACTAGAGCTGCAGCTTGACTCACTGCCCGTGAAAACGGCGACAATTGGCAGTTCCGTCGTTCTTTCGAACTTTACGGAGGCTCGCGATTACAGGGTCAGCATTACGAACCGAAGCGCTGTACCGGCGAGGTACATCCTCGCCAAGACTGTCAGCATGACGTCGAATGGCCTCTCCTTTCAATGGCCTGATTACGAATTTGCCGAGGACCGGGCGTTGATCACAGTGGAGGGTGATCAGGGCGCGCAGATGGCGCTGGCATCCATGCAGGGCATTGCCCCCAGGCATCTCGGCGGCGAGAGCTGGCTGTTAACCCGAACGGCCCCGGCATCCCGTATTACCAATGCCAACCAACGTAAGCATGAAACCCTGAACTGGATCCGGAACCTCCGGCAAAAGCCGGGTTTTGCGCAGGTGCAGCCGGATTACCTGTTCAGCAGTCAGCAGGCAGGCACCCCCATCAACGAACCTTTCTATCCTCGTCAGTGGCACTATGGCTTGATCAACGGGCCGGCGGCATGGCAACTGGTTCATGGAGGTGGCGCAGGGGTCAATGTGGCCGTTTTGGATACGGGTATCCTTCGGCTGAATTCTGGCCAATGGCACCCGGATCTGGATGCCAACATCGTTGCCGGTTGGGACTTCGTGGATAATGACAATAATCCCGCAGATCCCGGTAACAGCATTGGCGGTGACGTGTTTCATGGCACCCATGTGGCTGGCACCATCGGCGCTGTTATAAATGGAGACGGTATCGGCGGCGTCGCCTTTGGCTCAGGTATTGTCCCGGTGCGTGTGCTGGGTGAGGGCGGCACTGGCTCAGCCTCCGATCTAATTGAGGCAATCAACTGGGTGGTTAATGAGGGGCTGGTCGATGTCGTCAATATGAGCCTGGGGGGATTGCCAGAGATTCCCCAGTTGGAGTCTGCGCTACAAAAAGGCGTTGAGAGGGATGTACTTTTCGTTGCCGCCGCAGGTAATTCATCAACCTCAGTAAAATCTTATCCAGCGGCTTCGCCCTACGTATTGGCTGTCAGTGCTGTGGATGGCGCCGGCAATCTGGCGGGCTACTCGAACTTTGGCAGTTGGATTGATCTCGCTGCGCCGGGCGGCGATGCTAGTCGTGATGGGAACCTGGATGGCAGCTCGGATGTGGTCTGGAGCTCCAGCGGTGAACTAACGGCGACTGGCCCGCGAGCGGGTTATCTTGGTCTTCAGGGGACCTCCATGGCGTCGCCCCATGTGGCAGGCGTTTTGGCCCTGATGAAGGAGGAGAGTCCCGATCTTAACCATGCCCAGGTAATCCGGGCGCTTAGAAATGGCCAGCTTACTGATTATAACGGTAGCCGAAGTGATGCTCTGGGTTACGGAGTGATTGACGCTGCCAAAGCAGTCTCTGCCGCCTCCAGCACTTTTGAGCAGACCGTACTCTCAGCTTCCCCGGCCGTGGTGTCGTTGAGCAGTGAGGGCCAGGACCAGCAGAGGGTTGATCTCAATGTTTTCGGCAATGATGCGATTTCCGGTGTTTCGGTCAGTTCTCTCCCGGACTGGCTTTCGGTGACTACGGATAACCTGGATTCGAGACCCTATTCACTGACCCTGGCATTACTCAGAGACCGGCTTGTGGCTGGAGAGGCGGCAAAGGGCACTATTGAAATTTCCTATTCGGTGAACAGTTCATCGGAGACTCTGTCCATTCCTGCGATTGGCCAACTAGTCAGCGATCAGGAGGCGAGAAATGCCGGTCGGCACTTTGTGTTGCTGGTGAATACCGAGCCTGATTCACGCGGGTTTTATCTGGCGGAATCCCAGGTGGTAGTGGATGCTGAGTCCGGCCAATATCCCTTCCGTTTCGAGTTTGATGATGGCGAGGAGCCGCGGCGTTTGAGTGAGGTTCGTCCGGGTGACTACTATCTGGTGGCCGGAACAGACCATGACGGAGATGGCCTCATCTGCCAGCCTGGAGAAGCCTGTGCAGAATACCCGGTTGCGGGTTTGCGTGAGATCGTTTCCATTACGGATGAGTCAAGCCTGTCTGATATCCGCATGACCACCAGTTTCTCGCGTCCAACCATTTCTACCTCCAACCCTGATATCCTTCCTAGGCCCGGGTTTAAAGGTTACAGATTACTGCAGCCTGACCAGGCGCCCTCGACCAACGACGGAGTAAAAGCAGTTCAATGAAAAGGACTCTGGTTCGACCATTTATCATCTCCGCTGCGATGCTGCTTCTGGCGGCGTGCAGCGCCACGGGCGGTCCCGGCGAGGGTGAGGGTGTCATGGTGCGGCAGATTACCCAGTCCGCTTATTGCGGCCTGACGGGGCCGGGGGTGGCGTTTGTGCGTTCGGAGGCCGATCGCGAAGCACTCCTGGATGTGAGTGGCCAGAATATGGCCACGGATGTGGTGCGCAAGGTTGATCTGAGCCGGGAGGCACTGGTGATGGTCACGCTCGGCCAGAAACCAACCGCCGGTTACAGCGTCGGGCTCCAGTCTGCGCTGGCGCAGGGCAAGAGTCTGGTGCTCGATATGCGGGTGAGTGAACCGGCGCCGGACATGATGGTCGCTCAGGTGATTACCTCGCCCTGTGTGGTGCTGGCCGTTGAGCCCCGCAGCTGGCAGCAGATTCGTGTGCGGGGCCTGACAGAGCAGCCGCTGGTTCGGACGCTGGAAAACTGAAACCACTTGGCGCCGCCACAAAACAACCGTTGATCTTTCAGCCTGAATCCCTAAGCTATGGCGCAACGATCATTTGCGGAGCCATGCCATTCCTATGAGCGAGCAACAGTACAACGCCGATGCCATTGAAGTCCTGAGCGGTCTTGATCCGGTGCGCAAGCGCCCGGGCATGTATACCGATACATCGCGGCCCAACCACCTGGCCCAGGAAGTCATTGATAACAGCGTTGACGAGGCCCTCGCCGGCCACGCCCGGCGGATTGATGTGGTGCTGCACAGCGACAATTCCCTGAGTGTGGAGGACGACGGCCGGGGCATGCCGGTCGATCTGCACAAGGAAGAAGGACTGCCCGGGGTGGAGCTTATCCTTTCCCGGTTGCACGCCGGTGGCAAATTCTCCCAGGGCAACTACAATTTCTCCGGTGGTCTGCACGGTGTGGGCGTTTCCGTGGTCAATGCTCTGTCCACGCATCTGGAAGTGACCATTAAACGGGATGGTCAGGTGCACCGGATGACGTTCGCCAACGGTGACAAGGCCTCCGAGCTGGAAGTGATTGATACCGTAGGCAAGCGCAACACCGGTACCCGCCTGAAGTTCACGCCGGACCCCAAATACTTCGACAGTCCCAATTTCTCGGTCAGCCGCTTGCGCCACAACCTTCGCGCCAAGGCGGTTCTGTGCCCGGGGCTGACGGTGACCTTCCTGCAGGAGAAAACCGGCGAGAAAGACGAGTGGTTCTACGAGGACGGTCTTCGGGATTACCTGCGAACGGCTCTGGCCGATATTGAAGCGGTGCCGCTGGAACCTTTTACCGGCAGTTTTTCCGGCAACAAGGAAGCTGTGGACTGGGCTATTCAGTGGCTGCCGGAAGGCGGCGACGCGGTACTGGAAAGTTATGTCAACCTGATTCCCACTGCCCAGGGCGGTACCCACGTCAATGGCCTGCGCACCGGTCTGCTGGAGGCCATGCGTGAGTTCTGTGAGTTCAGAAACCTATTGCCCCGGGGGGTGAAGTTGTCGCCCGAGGATATCTGGGAACGGGTCGCCTATGTGCTGTCGTTCAAGATGCAGGAACCCCAGTTTTCCGGCCAGACCAAGGAGCGGTTGTCTTCCAGGGAAGCCGCAGCCTTTGTCTCCGGGGTGGTGAAAGATGCCTTCAGCCTGTGGCTGAACCAGCACACCGACATTGCCGAAGCTCTGGCGGAACTGTTTATCAGTAATGCCCAGCGCCGGTTGAGGGCGAGCAAGAAGGTGGCCCGAAAGAAGGTGACCTCCGGTCCGGCGTTGCCCGGCAAATTGGCGGACTGTTCCGGCGGTGATACCGCAAGATCAGAGTTGTTCCTGGTGGAAGGTGATTCCGCCGGCGGTTCCGCCAAGCAGGCTCGAGACCGGGAGTTCCAGGCGGTCATGCCGTTGCGGGGCAAGATTCTGAACACCTGGGAAGTGGACTCGGGTGAGATCCTGGCGTCCCAGGAAGTGCACGATATTGCCGTTGCCATTGGCGTGGATCCCGGCTCTGATGACCTTGCCGGCCTGCGCTACAACAAGATCTGTATCTTGGCCGATGCGGATTCGGACGGCCTGCACATCGCCACGCTGCTGTGCGCTTTGTTTGTGAAACACTTCCGGCCGCTGGTGGCGGCCGGGCACGTGTTCGTGGCAATGCCCCCCCTGTACCGGGTGGACCTGGGCAAGGAAACCTTCTACGCCCTGGACGAGCACGAGAAGCAGGGCATCATCGACCGCCTGGCGGCGGAAAAGCGCAAAGGCAAGATTCAGGTGACGCGCTTCAAAGGCCTGGGTGAGATGAATCCGTTGCAGCTGAGAGAAACCACCATGGCACCGGACACCCGCCGCCTGGTCATGCTCACCCTGGAAGACGGGGATGACACCGACGAGCGGATGGATATGCTGCTGGGCAAGAAGCGCGCGTCGGATCGTCGGGCCTGGCTGGAAGCCTACGGGAACATGGCCGACGTGGCAGTTTGATATTCCATAAGCTGCTATAAAAATCGATAGTTATTCTTTCTCAGAATTGCTCTGTCTCGCTATCCTGCCAGTTTTCAAATCGGAAAAGACCGAGTTATGGACTGGCAAGGATGGTTTTCCCTGGGGTTGGCGCTCACCGCCCTGTTATTGATGAGTTCAGGCCGCTTTGCGCCGCATCTGGTGATGATGGCGGTGCTGGTGGTGCTCAGTGCCGGTGGCATTATCTCTGCCGAACAGGCTCTGGCCGGGTTCAGTAACAGCGGTCTGATCACCGTGGTGGCCATGTTTGTGGTGGCCGCCGGTATTCATCATTCCGGCGGTGTGGATCTGCTGGTCAACCACCTGCTTCGCAATCCGAAATCCGTCCGCTCCGCGCAGGCGCGCATTGCCCTGCCGGTTTCCCTGCTGAGTGGCTTCCTCAACAATACACCGGTGGTTGCCACCATGATTCCCGCCGTCCATGCCTGGTCCCGGAAGATCGGTATTTCACCCTCCAAGTTGATGATTCCGCTGAGTTACTCAGCGATTCTGGGCGGCACACTGACACTGATTGGCACCAGCACCAATCTGGTTGTTAATGGTCAGTATCAGCAGCTGACCGGTGAGGCCGGGTTCTCGATCTTTTCCATTACGGCGGTTGGTTTACCGGTGGCCATTATCGGTCTGGCGGTCATGCTTCTGGTCATGCCGCGGGTGCTGCCAGACCGTAAGGATCAGCAGAAGTTTGGCTCCATGAGGGAGTTCACGCTGGAAGTGGCGGTGTCCTTTGAAGGTCCGCTGGTGGGCCGGACCGTAGGTGAAGCTGGCTTGCGGGAACTGGAGCGATTGTATCTGGTGGAAATCGAGCGGGATGGCAGTGTGGTCACTGCCGTCCCCTCGGAAGAACGGCTGCGTGGCGGTGATCGGCTGGTGTTTGCGGGCGATACCCAGGCGATCTCAGACCTGTTGCGCATCAATGGCATCGTGCCGTCGGTGCACGACGATGAGCCCAGTCTCAGTCAGGATCGTGCCGAGCGGCGGTTGGTGGAAGCCGCTTTGTCTCCGCAATCGGATGTGCTGGGCCTGACCATCCGGGACGCAAGGTTCCGGGACCGTTACGGCGCCGTGGTGCTGGCGGTGGCCCGGGGCGGCGAGCGTGTGTCAGGCAACCTCGGCAACATTCGCCTGAAACCTGGCGACGTCCTGCTGCTTGAGGCGCGTCCGGCCTTCGTCAGCCGTCAGTGCTACAATAAGGATTTTCTGCTCATCAACGACCTGGAAACGGAAACGCCCCGACATGACCGGGCCTGGCTTTCCTGGGGGATCCTGCTTGTGTTGGTGAGCCTGGCGGCCTGCGGGGTGATGAGTATGCTCAACGCCGCCTTACTGGGAGCCGCTCTGATGATCCTGTCCGGCTGCTGCTCGGTGGGGCAGGCTCAGAAATCGGTGGATGTGCCGGTCATCCTCACCATCGCAGCGTCCTTTGCGCTGGGAGCGGCATTGGAGGAAACCGGAGCAGCGGCGTTTATGGCCGAGGGTATTCTGGCTTTCAGTGCAGGCCAGGTGCTGATAACACTGTTTCTCGTATACTGCGCTGTGTCGTTTCTGACCGAGGTCATCACGAACAATGCCGCAGCTGTACTGGTGATTCCGGTTGTGCTGTCGATGACCGGGAGCATGGGGGTGCCTGCAGAACCCTTTGTTATTGCAGTGATGATGGCAGCCTCCGCCAGCTTCGCCACGCCATTGGGGTATCAGACCAATATGATGGTGTTTGGTCCTGGTGGCTACCGGTTTTCCGATTTCGTGAAAGTGGGGTTGCCCATGAATGTGCTGGTGGGGTTGGTAACGGTCGCGGTGATTGCGGTGGTTTACGGGTTGTGATCCGCGTTGGCAAGAATATCGCAGCAGATTACCCGGAGTTTGCCGTCCTGCCGGAAGGCCAGTGACAGGGTCACGCACATGTAGGCGCCAGTGACGCACAGATAGGGAGTGGTCACATGAATGTTCTCTGGCTGGGCCAGCGCCTGGCGGAGATACTGCTGGCGAAACCAGTCTGCACTGCTGGTGTTTTCCAGTGGTCGGAATCTTGGGTCCTGCTTTTTAACGGCGGACTCGGAAACCAGAGTGTCTTCCAGCTGAACGCCCTGATCGTCCACCAGATAGCAGCGGGAAACCGTGTGGTGGCTGAGCAGCTCAAAGCAGGCCTGATCCATGGACAGACCCTTCTGCAGGCGCTCGATCACCCGCCGGAAAGGCCCGCTGAAATGGTTGACGACCAGTTGGGTTGGATCGTGGCTAATCTGCTTGCTGCTTTTGTACTCTTCGAGCAAATCCTCGAAATTCATTGTGCTCTGGGGCAGTTCGTCCAGTTCCAGGCAGGGTCGGCGAAAGTAGAAGCCCTGTACAAAGTCGACACCGGCATCAATGGCAATCATGGCCTGATCCCGGGTTTCCACTCCTTCCAGCAACACCAGGCAGCCAGATTGATGCAGCAGGGATACCATGCCGTTCAGTATCTGCCTGGCGCGGCGATCTTCGGTTGCCCGGGTCAGCAGGGTACGGTCCAGCTTGACGATGTCCGGTGACAGATTCCAGATGCGCTCGAAATTGGAGTGCCCGGCACCAAAATCGTCAATGGCGGTCAGGCAGCCCAGTTTGCGGTAGTAGGCAACGGTATCCCGTAGTCGTTCAGCATCGTCGGTTGGCTGTTCAACGATTTCCATCACGATTCGATGTGGCGGCAGCCCGGTTTTCTCAAGCAATTGTCCAAAAAAGGAATCGGATTGAGAGCCGGAAGTGACCACCCTCGGGGAGACGTTCAGGAACAGCCAGTTGACCTGATCCTTGATCTCGCTGTAGTTGCGAATGTGCAGGTACCGGCAGAGTCTGTCCAGCAACAGATTTTCGGCTTCGGAAGCGGGCAGCTCGAACAGGTGCAACGGCAGGACGGCTGAATTGTCGTTGTCGAAGGCCCGGATCAGGGCTTCGTAACCGACAGTACGTTTGTGGGAAATGCTGTAAATCGGCTGAAGGGCAGTGCGCAGTTTGAGCCCGCGAAAATCCGCTGTCCACACCTGCCCCTGCTGATTAAGCATGGGGGAGAGCAGGTCTACTTCCGGCGCGGGTAGCGATTCGGCAAGATTGTGGGACATAGGCAGGTTTGTACCCTTCAACGAATACATTGGCGCAGTTCAGAAGTACACGCAAATCTGTTAGCCACTGTGCCTGTGTCCCTGGCACGGACGCCTGAAATTCAGGCATTACCTCATCAATTCGTCGAAGATTGCCAAAAAACAAGAACCATTACCACTACTTAATGCATAAAAGACGAAACAGTTTGTATCTTTCAGGCATTAAAACGGTGGTAAAAAAACCCGGCAGTAGCCGGGTCTGTATCAAATCAGTTGTTGCTGGGTACTACCACAGACTCGTCAAATTCAAGTTCCATGTCGTTTCCTCTCGGTCACTGAGGCCCCGGACGGGGCGGATTAAAAGTATGGTTAAAGTTTATCGCTGTCATAATTTTCAACAATCCGTAAAACCGCATACGACCAAAGTGGTTGCTGTCAAGTGTTTGCGGATCGTGGATGCTATGGTCAGAAAATCTGATGCAGGCCAGCAAAACATTTTGATTTTGGTCAGCTCTCTGTCCTTCTAGACTATGCTGATCTTATCTGGAGGACGTGGAAAAGCCGTTTGGGTCCACATCAGCAACGGAGGCGATTGTTTTTATGCAGGCAAAGAATTCAGAAGACGCATACGGGTGGGTGGCAATCCTGCTGCATTGGCTGGTGGCCGTCACCATTATCGGCCTGTTTGCCCTGGGCTTCTGGATGGTCGATCTCTCTTATTATGATCCCTGGTACCGACAGGGGCCGGACATCCACCGCAGCGTGGGTATTCTCCTGTTCATGGCGATGGTGCTCAGACTGGTCTGGCGGCTGTTAAGCCCGCCGCCCAGGCCTTTGCCCAATCACCAGCGCTGGGAGGTGGTTTCTGCTCACCTGGCGCATGTGGCGCTGTATCTGTTGATCTTTGTCGCCATGATCAGTGGCTATCTGATTTCAACGGCTGACGGCTCTGCGATCCATGTGTTCGGCTGGTTTCAGGTGCCATCGGTGACAGGCCAGGTGAAAGGCCTCGAAGATACGGCGGGAGCCATCCATTACTGGAGCACCTGGGCGATTGTCGTCCTGGCCGGCGTTCATGCGCTGGGGGCGTTGAAGCATCACTTGATCGACCGGGACAGTACGCTTCGCAGAATGCTTGGGTTGGCCTGACAGTTCCGGGACAGCTAACTCTCTTAACTCAACGCAAAACAGACTCAAAAGGAGTGATTAATGAAGAAGATTCTTCTGGCTTCAGCCATTTCAGCCGCGATGGTTGCCTCTGTGCAGGCAAACGAGCACAGCGGTACTTACGCCTTCGATACCCAGGGCACGCACCAGTTCGTAACCTTCAAGATTTCCCATCTGGGCTACAGCTGGCTGTACGGTCGATTCAACGATTTTGATGGTGAGTTCACCTACGATGCGGACAATCCCGAAAACAGCTCTGTATCAGTAACGATCGATACCTCCAGCGTTGACAGCAACCATGCCGAGCGCGACAAGCATTTGCGCAGCGAAGACTTCCTGTACGTGAGTGAGTTCCCGGAAGCGACGTTCAAGAGCAAGCGCGTAGTGGTTGACGAGGCCGGTGAGGCGGACATCATTGGTGATCTGACTCTGCGTGGCGTTACCCGGGAAATCACCCTGGATGCTGAGCTGGTTGGCCACGGTGAAGACCCCTGGGGAGGCTATCGCATGGGTTTTGAGGCTGAAACCGAGTTGCGCCTGAAGGATTTCGGCATTCCCATGGATCTTGGCAAAGCCTCCGAAACCGTGGAAATCGAAATCTCGGTAGAAGGCATTCGCCAGTAATCGGATCCTTCCGGCGATGACGCGGCGGTCCGGTTAAACCCGGAACCGCCCTGTCTGTTGTTCCAGCTCCCTGACATAGCTCTCCAGCGATTTGGCAATGCCATCGATGGCTTTGGACCGATCGGCACTGGCCGCAGCCAGATCATTGATATCAGTAATGCTCCGGTTAATTTCATCTACCACCTGAGTCTGCTCTTCGGTGGCGGACGCCACACTGGTGTTGACGTCGGTGATACTGGAGATCGCTTCCAGAATGGCCTGGAGTTCCTGTTCCGCTTCCGTTGCCAGCCGTTCGGTTTCGGTGGCCTCCTTGCTGCCGGTCTCCATCACGCTCACGACGTCCGAAACACCGGTCTGCAGTGCGGTTATCATGGTCTGAATATCTTCTGTCGACTGGCCGGTGCGTTGCGCCAGAGTACGGACTTCATCCGCCACCACGGCGAACCCACGGCCTTGCTCACCGGCCCGGGCAGCCTCAATGGCGGCGTTCAGAGCCAGCAGGTTGGTCTGCTCGGCAATGCCGCGAATGACATCCAGCACCGAAGTAATGTTGTCGGAATCCGCAGAAAGTTTGCGGATAACCTCAACCGCTTTGGAAATCTGGGCGGCCAGGCGGTGCACCTGTTTCGACGAGTTGCGGATGATCTGGGCGCTGTTGTTCCCCTTGGTTTCCGCTTCGCGAGTGATCTCTGCGGCGCGGGAGGCGTTCCCGGCTACTTCTTCAATCGCACTCTGCATTTCGTTGATAGCGGTGGCCACCATGGAAATGGAGTCGGTCTGGCGGGTCACACCATCGTTGTTGTCCCGGGCGGCAGTGGCCAGCTCGGTGGCACCCGCACCGAGATCGCGACTCAGATTCTGAATGGACCCGATCATGCCCTGCAGGTTTTCCAGTACCTGGTTGAAACTTCTGGCCAATTTGCCGAGATCATCCTCGACCGTTACCGGAACCCGCTGAGTCAGGTCGCCTTCGCCCTGGGCAATGTTGTCGAGCTGATCCCGGAGGGCGCTGATCGAAGAGATGATCAGTTTCATGAATACAAAGAACAACGCAATGGCGATAATGATGGCAATCACGGTGATCGCAAGAACGGTGGCCGAACTGGAAGTGCCTTCGGCGGAGGCTTCAGCGGAACGTTGTTGAGCCTGCTCGTCAGCGTGAGCACCGGCGTTGTCGTAATAATCCCGGAGTTGGTCAAACAATGGGGCTGTTTCTGTGGCAGCGAGACTCCGGGCTTGTTCCGGATTGCCGTTTGAGGCCAGCTCCATCACCCTCCGAGCGGATTGTTCCCAGCGATCAAATGCCCCTTCGAATCCGTCGCTGACATCCGAAATGCCCGTTCCTGCAAGGCGTTGAGAGCTTTCCAGGAAGCGCTGCCTGGCTTGCTCGGTGTTTTCATTGGAATCCTCCAGAGCTCCGGAGGTGTCTTCATTGTTGAAGGCCTGGTCCAGCAGTGTCATTTGGGCCACCAGTGCCTGATAGAGATCGCGGTCACCATTGAGGATCTGGCTGACCGAAGGCAGGTAGGTGGCGGCTATGTCGTCGGTATCGGAAACCAGATTACGTGCCGTCAGAACGCTGAAGACACCGACGATGACCAAGGCAAGCGCCGTGATGGCAAAAGGAAGTGCGATTTTGGTGCGTAATCCGAGTTTCTTCAGAGCGGTCATCTAACCCCCCAGGCTTCGACGTTAATGTCTTATCCAAAGCGTAGCAGGGGGGGCAGATTTGTCACATTTGAGATGCCAGGCCCTTGATATGGGTCAGGATTTGCCGACGGTTTCGGCGGATGAAGGTTCGTCAGTCTGTTCACAGGCACGGCAAAGATGCCGTTGACGGAGGAACTGGGCGGCGAAAATAACGGCCCATATCAGTACCCCCGCCCAGATATAGGGCTCGGGAACCTGGAAGGTACCACTGATGGCAAACTCCACCAGGAGCATCAGGGCAACGGCCAGAACCGCATTGACCATGGCCGTAACCATGGCTTGCCCGCAGGCTTTGAGATTGGGTTTCATAGGTTTCCGCTTGTTCAGAGAGTAAACGGCGTTCTAATCACTGTGGCGAGAATACGGCTCACCTTACAGAGTCTCCATGCGGGAATTCCGCTATTGGAAATTGGTGTATCGGGGCTGGCGTCCATATAATGTGCGCCACAACATTGATAGGCATCCAAGGCAAAGAGGCGTCCATGCCAGAGTTTCAGACAACGGATGAAGGTTTCGAGCGGGTATCACTCCGGGACTACACCGAGAAGGCGTACCTGGACTATTCCATGTATGTCATTCTGGACCGGGCTCTGCCCAACGTAGGGGACGGGCTCAAGCCCGTACAGCGGCGGATTGTATACGCCATGTCGGAGCTGGGGCTGAAGTCCACCTCCAAGTACAAGAAATCGGCTCGTACCGTGGGTGATGTGCTTGGTAAGTTCCACCCGCACGGCGACAGTGCCTGTTACGAGGCCATGGTGCTCATGGCCCAGCCGTTTTCTTACCGCTACCCGCTGGTAGACGGGCAGGGTAACTGGGGGTCTCCGGATGATCCCAAATCCTTTGCCGCCATGCGATATACCGAATCGCGGCTGGCACCCTTTGCGGAAGTGCTGCTCAGTGAGCTCGGGCAGGGAACCGTGGATTGGGTGCCAAACTTTGATGGCACCATGGAAGAACCCTCGGTGCTTCCGGCCCGGCTTCCGCACGTGCTGCTCAACGGTACCACGGGTATTGCCGTTGGTATGGCGACGGATATTCCACCCCATAATGTTCGGGAAGTTACAGCCGCCTGTATTCGTTTGCTGGATCAGCCCGATGCGTCCGTAGATGAGCTGTGTGAGCACATCAAGGGGCCGGATTTCCCAACCAGGGCTGAAATCATCACTCCCCGCAAAGACTTGCGCCAGATGTACGAGACCGGGCGAGGTTCGCTGCGGATGCGCGCACGCTGGATGCGCGAGAATGGCGAAGTGGTGATCACTGATTTGCCCCACCAGGTCTCCGGAAACCGGGTGCTGGAGCAGATTGCCCAGCAGATGCAGACCAAGAAGCTGCCCATGGTGGCAGACCTGCGCGATGAATCGGATCATGAAAATCCGACCCGTCTGGTGATTGTGCCCCGCTCCAATCGGGTTGATCTGGACGGGCTGATGGCTCACTTGTTTGCCAGTACCGATCTGGAGAAGACCTATCGGGTCAACATCAACGTGATTGGCAACGATGGCCGGCCAGGCGTAAAAGGCTTGTACACCATTCTGACCGAGTGGCTGGCATTCCGGAAAACAACGGTAACACGCCGTTTGCAGCATCGCCTGGACAAGGTGCTGGCCCGGCTGCATCTTCTGGAAGGCTTGTTGATTGCCTACCTCAATATTGATGAGGTAATCGAGATTATCCGCACCGAAGACAAGCCCAAGGCCGAACTGATGGCGCGCTTTGGTTTGTCGGCGGAGCAGGCCGAGGCCATTCTGGAGCTGAAACTCCGGCATTTGGCCAAGCTCGAAGAAATGAAAATTCGCGGCGAACAGGATGAGCTCTCCGCCGAGCGCGATGAGCTGCAGGCCATTCTGGGCTCAGAAGATCGGCTTCGCGAACTGATCAAGACCGAACTCGAGCAGGATGCCGAGACCTTTGGTGATGACCGCCGTTCGCCGATTGTCGAGCGGGAGGAAGCCCGCGCCTTCAGCGAAACCGATCTGGTATCCAACGATCCGGTGACGGTGGTGCTGTCCGATAAGGGTTGGGTTCGCGCGGCCAAGGGTCACGACATTGACCCCGCTGGTCTCAGCTACAAGTCTGGCGACCGTTTTGCCCTGGCGGCGAAGGGGCGCAACAACCAGCAGGCGATTTTCCTGGATTCCACCGGCCGGGCCTATTCATTAATGGCCCACAGTCTGCCGTCTGCCAGGGGGCAGGGCGAGCCCCTGACCGGGCGGATCAATCCCCCCTCCGGAGCTACTTTCTCCGGTTTGTTGATGGGTAATCCCGAGCGTAAGACACTGCTGGTCACCGACGGTGGCTATGGTTTCGTCACGTCGCTGAACGACATGATCAGCAAGAATCGCGCGGGCAAGGCCGTGGTCAGCGTACCCAAAGGCGCCAGAATCATGCCACCGGTAATGATTCCGGAAACGGCATCGACCCTGTACCTGGCGGCCATATCCAATGAGGGCCGCATGCTGGTGTTCCCGCTCAGCGAGCTGCCGGAGCTGGCCAAGGGTAAAGGTAACAAGATCATCAGTATTCCCTCCGCCCAGGTGCAGAATCGCGAAGAATACGTGGTTGCTGTCGCCGTGTTCGGTGAAGAGGATCAGTTGGAAGTGAAAGCGGGCAAGCGCAAGCTTGGCCTGCGGTTTGGCGATCTTGAGCACTATCTGGGTGAGCGGGGCCGTCGTGGTCACAAGCTGCCACGGGGCCTGCAGCGTGTGGATGGTATTGATGTGATTCCTTCGGCTGCGCGGGCCGAGGAAGAAGCCCAGAGCGGGGAGAATACAGACAGTGAGTGAGCTGGTGCTGGTAAACGTATCGGGCCGGGACAAACCCGGCCTGACCTCGGAAATCACCGGAATCATGGGGCGTTACGATGTCCGCATTCTGGATATAGGCCAGGCGGTCATTCATGACCATCTGACCTGGGGCATTCTGATCGAGATCCCGGATGAGTCAAAATCCTCTCCGGTAATCCGGGATTTGCTGTTCCGGCTGCACGCGCTGGATCTGCAGGTGCATTTTGCGCCGATTACCGAGCAGGAATATCAGGCCTGGGCTGAGGGCCGCAACCGGGCCTGTTACATCGTGACCCTGCTTTCCCGCGACATCAAGGCTGAGCAGATCGCCAGGGTGTCGGCGATTACGGCGCGTCATGGCCTGAACATTGACAATATTACCCGGCTGTCGGCAAGGCCGTCGCTGAACACCTCGGAAAACCGTATTGCCTGTGTCGAGTTCTCGGTAAGGGGGACGCCCTCGGATCTTGAACAGCTTCGGGCCGATTTCCTGCACATTGCCGGCGAGATGAATGTGGATATCGCCTTCCAGGAAGATTCGATCTTCCGACGCAACCGCAGGCTGGTGGTGTTCGATATGGACTCCACGCTGATTGAAGCTGAGGTGATCGATGAGCTGGCCCATGAAGCGGGAGTCGGTGAGCAGGTCGCTGAGATCACCGAGCGTGCCATGCAGGGTGAGCTGGATTTCAGTCAGAGCTTTGCCGAGCGCCTGGCCCTGTTGAAGGGGCTGGACGAGTCGGTGCTTGAAGGGATCGCCAACCGACTGCGAATGACCGAAGGGGCCGAGCACCTGATTCGCAGTCTGAAGGCGCTGGGCTATCGGACCGCTATCCTGTCTGGCGGCTTCACCTATTTTGCTCGTCATCTTCAGGGTAAGCTGGGCATTGACTATATCTACGCCAACGAGCTGGAGATTATCGACGGCAAAGTAACCGGTGAGGTGAAAGGTCAGATTGTAGATGGTAAGCGAAAGGCGGAGTTGTTGCTGGAAATAGCTGAGAAAGAGCACATTTCCCGGGAACAGGTGATTGCCGTTGGGGACGGCGCCAATGATCTGCCAATGCTCAGTCAGGCGGGCCTGGGAGTTGCTTTCCGGGCCAAGCCACTGGTCAAGGAGTCGGCACGCCACTCCATCTCTACCTTAGGGTTGGATGCCATCCTGTACCTGATCGGGTTCCGGGAAAGCGAGACCAATCAAACGCTTCAGAATACCCACCTCTGAAACCAAAAAGGGCGAGAATGATCTCGCCCTTTTTGGTTAAGCGGCCGTTGATCAGTTGTCGCCGAAGTCGTAGTTCATCTCCGGTACCGGCGCCTGCAGGTAGTAGCCCTGAATGTAGTTCACGCCTGCCTGCCAGAGCGTCGCAAGAACGCCGGCGTTTTCCACCAGCGGGATGATGGTCAGCTTGCCGGCATTCTGCAGGCTCTTGACCATTTCCTTGACCTGCTCTTTGGCCTCGTCACTCTTCTGAATCTCTTCCGTGAACGAACCATCAATCTTCACGTAATCCGCCTCAATGTGCTTGAGGGTGTTGAACGGATTGAGTGCGCAGCCGAACTGGGAAATGGATACCTTGCTGTGCAGTTCGTGCACCGCCTTGGTGAAGTCCTTGGCCTGCTTCATGTAGTTGTTGGCATCGCCTTCGCGGATCTGGAAGATCAGCGAATCTCCCGGCAAGCGGGCAGCTTTGAGGGCAACGCTGAGCCAGGGCGTGAAGGTCTTGTCCTGCAGCGTCTCGGCTGTGATGTTCAGGAACAGGCGAGTGTCGTGGCCCCTTGAGCGGTGGCTCGATAGCTGCTTGATGGTTTGCAGGATAACCCAGCGGTCGATCTTGATGGCGGTATCGCTGGGTCCCATCGGCGGCAGGAAGTCATACGGCGAGACTTCTTCGTTGTCTTTGTTGAGCATCCGGACAAAGGCCTCGTAATGCTCCTCACCCTCACCGCGCAGGTTGATGATGGGCTGGAACAGCAGCCGGAAACGGTTATCGTCCAGAGCCTTGAGAATGGCCTCCACCGAGTTGGTTTCATCAAGGCTCTCGTATTCAGCCGGGTTATAGACCAGGATGCCGTTGCCACGCTCGTGGCCTTCCTGTTTTTTCACATCGGCCGAGGCAGTATGGGCCCGGCCCATGAGTTCTTCGGCCTTTGGTGAGTTTTCCGTGATCGCGGCGATACCGATGGACACGGTCAGCGGAACTGTCCGGCCGTTGATGTCGAACAAGTGGTCCTCGACCGCTTTGCGGATGCGCTCGCACAGACTTTCCATGCTGGCTTCATCACAGGGCAGACACATGACGCAGAAGGCATCGTCGCTCAGGCGGGCCAGGGTGACCTCGTCGCCGGCCTGTTCCCGAAGCAGGGTGGCGAGATCGCCCAACAACAGATCCGCGCCGGAGATGCCGACCTGGCTCTTCATGCTCAGGAAATTATCCAGGGCAATGTAGGCAAGGGCGCCGGTCTTGTTGTCCTTGCCAGCCGTGGCGATAGCCTGGGCCAGGGCATCCATCAGGTACTGACGGTTGTACAGGCCGGTCAGCAAATCCTGGCTGCTGATCTGTTTCAGCTTTTCCTCCAGCTCGGCATCGCTGTGTTCCGGTTGCAGAACGATCTGGGTGCAGGCCTCTCCGTCGTATGTGGCTGCGGACACCGACATGGTGACATTCAATTCGTGGTCGTCACTGCGGCGCGCGGTGCAGTTCAGAGTCATGCCATCTTTGCGCTCTTCGGCGAACGCTTTCATGAACTCCTTGTATTTCTCCTGGCTTTCCGGCGTAAGGGTATCGAGCACCGGAATACAAATCAGCTCGTCGATGTCGTCGTAGCCCAGGAATTCCATGTAGGACTGGTTGGCATAGATGTGCATGCCATCGTTGATGTAGGCAATGGCATCCTTGGAACTTTCCAGCAGCAACTGGCATCGCTGCTCGGCCTCACGCAGATGAGATTCCAGTACCCGGCGTTTGCGACGTTCCTCAAGAGCTGCCAGCTCCCGCTTGACCACCAGAACGAGCTGGTCGGTGTACTGAAAGGGCACGGCATCCTGGGCACCGGCACGGATGATGTTGACGGTACGCTCGCGGATGTATTCCTCGGTCAGCAGAACGAAGGGGATGTCCTTGTCCATGCGCTTGACCATGGCCAGAGCATCGTCTGCCCCGAATTCCTGTTCCAGGTCGCGTGCCAACAGCAAGTCCCAGTTGGAGGTCTTGAGCGCTTCTTCCAGATCTTCTTCCGAGGTAATCCGGTGAGCGCGGGTAGCCTTGCCGGAGTTGCGGAGCAAGCTGACCATGGATTCCGCATCGTTTTGTGATGGGTCAAGAATCAGCAGGTGTACGGTCGTGTTTTTCTTCTGCATTCGTCAGACGTCTCGTGGTGCCGGATATTCACGGATGAATGATGCAGGGGTTGGCCAGCAATAACAACCCTGGCCATGCCGGCAGTTGACGGGCCGCACTATTTAAAGCGACGGCCACAGTGAGTCAAATTCGTCTTCCGTAGTGCCTGGCGTTGATGGGGGAGCACCACGGCCGGCAGTTGGGGTGATGGGATTCTGGAGTTTCAGTTCGAACTGGCTGATGCTGCCAGTGGCCGAGACCTTTTTCAGTAGCTGTCCCTGGTCTTCCCTGCCATCTTGCAGCAGCGAGATCCGGCTGCCGGTCTGGAACGGCAGTCGCGGGGTAATCAGTGTCGCGGCCTGATTGACTACGCTGATTTCGGGCAGCAGCAGGCCCCTGAGGTACTCGCTGCTGTTGCCGACTTTCTGGATAAGTCGCACGGCACAGGGCGCGGCGCTCGGCGCCAGTAGCTCAATGCCCACCTGAGTGCCCTGGTTGCGGATCTGGCGCAGCCAGCGCACAACGGCAATGCTCCAGGGGTGCGAGCTCTGTTCTCGTACGCCCAGAATTTCACCGGCCTGGAGTGACGCCGGGACATTACTCTCCCAAGCTACGCAGTAGCCGCCGGGGCTGGTATTGACCAGTAGTGCATGGTGCGATCGCGGCCGGTTTTTGTCCTGGCTGCCGGAGGGCTGATGACTGCCACCACTGGTGCGGAAGTTGATCGGGGCATCGGCAGAATGCAGCCGGTCTTCGTTCGGGCCGGCATCGTGTGCGCCGGACCAGGCATCTGCCTTGCGATTGGCATTCCGGATAAACAGGTTATCGGATTCGAGATGACTGCTTTCGTTGCCATCCAGGAACTCCGAGAACGCTTTCTGGCCGGCTACGAAGTAGTGCGCAGCGGTGAGACCTACGCACACTTCCAGCGTGCCCTGGCTGGCGATGCGGTTAAAGTTGCGCTTGGCCAGAATGCCGAGTGCCTGGCTCAGGTGCGTAAGTAAGGTATCGCTCACCGTGGAGGGAATCTTGAGAGCTTCGCCTCCATGGCCGTCTTGGCGCCTGGCGTGCAGGGTCTCTGCCAGCAGGGTGGACAGATCGCGGGTGTCGAAGCTGAAGCTTTCATTGCCCGGTGTATTTTCGAGCAGGCTGCGGTAGACCGGCGGATTGTCTTTTTCCATATTGATGACGAACAGGCTGTCGGGGCCCAGGTCCGGGGCACACTGGCAGTGCTCGGTCCAGGATTCGAACAGATCATACACCTGTGTCAATTCGGCCTGACGCAGTTGGTTAGGCCGCGCACAGCCGAGCAGAAGAATACGTTTGTAGCTGTCGACAACCGTACTGGCTCGTCGGTGCGTGAGGGTGTCGTCATCCACCTCCATGTTGGCCAGTTTGTTCCGGTGCGCAAAACGGAACATGCGATGGCATTCCAGCCAGCTGCTGGCCGGGCTCGGACAATACAGTTGATGGGACCGAAGTATGGTGGCGGCCAGCTCCGACATTGCCCTATGGATTGCCGTGGCAATTTGGCGCCGGTGTTTGTCTACTCCGCCATTGTCGACGTATTCCAGCAGACAAAGCTTGTACCCGGCGGCCAGATGCAGCTGAAGTGCCTGGGTCAGATTGGCAATCTTTCGCTGCTTTTCAGGCAGCGCGATGGCGAGCCCGAGGAAGTGTCGCGATAGCTCATTACAGACAAAATGAATCTTGTCCCGCACGATTTCCAGAAATTGCAGGCGCTGGAGCGGCGACAGGAACAGATGGTTCAGCTCAATGATCGCGTGATATAGCTGACGAGATGCCTCACCGGTATTGGCCATCGGCAACTGATCCGCCCAGGCGCGAAAGGCCTTGGGGCTGGTGTCGCAAAACGACAGGCTGGCTGTTTTCTGTTCAGGAACCTTGAGCTCTGGTTTCAGGATCTTACCATCCATGTTCTCACGCCAATGTCGGGACCGCGGTAGTTGTAACTCAGCGAAAACGCCGAAAATACAGGTCGTTATTGTTTATGGATCTTGCACTTTAAGATAGCAAAGCAACGACAAAAAGCGAGAAAATCACGAGTTGACAATCTTTGACAAGTGAAAATAGGCCATCTTTTGCGACAGGTCTCACGAGCCCAGGTCCAGCGGGGTCTTGCTGGCGCGGCCGGGAAGCTCCCGAACCAGCTTTGGAACCAGGAAGCCGGGCAGATTTTCCAGCATTTCGTTAACTATCCGGATGGCGTCGGTGTCACTCACGGAGAAGTGCCGGGCACCGGAGACGGGATCAAAGGCGTGCAGGTAATAGGGCATAACCCCCGCTTCGAACAGCGTCTCGCTCAAGGCTGAGAGTGTGGCGCTGCTATTGTTGACACCTCTGAGGATTACGCTCTGGTTCAGCAGGGTAACCCCGGCCTCGCTCAGACGTCGGAATGCCTGGCGGGTGGCCTGGTCGATTTCTGCCGGGTGATTCACGTGCACCACCAGGACCTTTTGCAGTCGGGTTCGGGACAGCCAGTCAATCAGGCTGTCGCATACCCGCTGTGGTATCACCACGGGCAGGCGGGAATGAATGCGCAACCGGCGAAGATGGGGGATGTCACCAAGCAGTTCGGCCCATTGCGAGAGCAGGCGGTCGTTCACTGCCAGTGGGTCGCCACCACTGAAAATCACTTCGTTGATTTCCGGGCTGGCGGACAGGCTGTCGATGACCTGGCGTCGGTCTTCCGGCCCAAGACGGTGATCGCCGTAGGGAAAATGCCGACGAAAACAGTAGCGGCAATTGATAGCGCATTGTCCCGTGATCATGAGCAAGGCACGGCTGGTGTATTTGCGAATCAGGCCGGTGGTCTGGATGGCCGACGCCTCTTCCAGCGGGTCCGATACGAAATCGGGATGAACCTCCGTCTCCTGGGCGACAGGAAGTACTTGCCGCAGCAAGGGGTCATCCGGGTTGCCTGGCTCAATCCGTGCCAGGTAGGGCTCGGGCACCCGGATCGGAAACAGTCTGTGGCCGCAGGCGGCGCCTCTGTACCAGTCCTCCGGAGCGAGCCCCAGACGTTCCAGCAGTTGTTCCGGCGTAGTGACCGATTGGCTCAGTATCTGTTGCCAGTCCGGTGTGTTGCCTGGTTCAACCCGGACATCGGGTGGATGGCTGGCATCGCGGGCTTCTATACGGGCGGGGGTTCGCTGTATCATAGCGACCTTTGAAATTTTAACGACAGTCTGTCAGGTGGACATTTCATGGCTTCATATTCTACCAACGAATTTCGCAGCGGTCTCAAGGTTTTGCTGGATGGCGACCCTTGTATCATGCTCGAGAATGAATTCGTCAAGCCGGGCAAGGGCCAGGCATTCAACCGGGTCAAGCTGCGCAACCTCATGACCAACCGGGTTTGGGAGCGTACCTTCAAATCCGGAGAGTCTCTGGAAGCGGCCGACGTTGTCGAGCAGGATATGGAATACCTGTATACCGATGGCGAGTTCTGGCACTTCATGCTGACTGATGGCTCCTTCGAGCAGTACGCGGCTGATGCCAAGGCGGTTGGCGATACCGTCAAGTGGCTGAAAGAGCAGGACGTTTACACCGTGACTCTGTACAACGGCGCGCCGCTGACCGTGACCCCGCCGAACTTTGTCGAGCTGGAAGTGGTTGATACCGATCCCGGCATGAAAGGCGACACTGCCCAGGGTGGCTCCAAGCCCGCGACCCTGTCCACAGGTGCCGTTGTGAACGTGCCCCTGTTCATCACCATTGGTGAGGTGCTGAAGGTTGATACCCGCTCCGGTGAATACGTCAACCGTGTCAAAAGCAGCTGATCATCGATCATGACTGATCGCCCTGTCTGGCAGCCCTCTGCCTCCCGGGCCGCTCTGGAAAGCCGCGCACAGCTTCTGGCCCACGTGCGCGGCTTTTTTTCTGAGCGGCGGGTGCTGGAGGTAGAAACCCCGGTACTGGGACGCCACGGCGTAACCGACGTCAATCTCGACGGCATTCCCTCTGCGGTCGACGCTGGCGGCGTTCAGGGGGGCTGGTTGCAGACGTCCCCTGAGTATCACATGAAGCGGCTGCTGGCCGCAGGTTCAGGATCAATCTTCCAGATTGCCCGAGTGTTTCGTAACGGTGAGCGCGGCAAACGTCACAATCCGGAATTCTCCATGCTGGAGTGGTACCGCGTTGGCTTTGACGATCAACAGCTGATGCGGGAAGTCGCAGATCTGGTCTGTGGCTGGCTGGAGTGCTCGCCTCCGGTAACCCTGAGCTACCGTGAGGCGATGCAGTCCATTGCGGGTATCGACCCGATGACCATCACCGACCGGGACCTTGAACGCTACTGTGAACAGTGGCTGGAGCCGGAACAGCTGGCCGGCCTAGGCCGCGATGGCTGCCTGGATCTGGTCATGAGTTTCGTGGTGGAACCGGAATTGGGCCGAGAGCAACCGGTTTTCATTAACCGCTATCCCGCCTCTCAGGCCGCTCTGGCACGCATCTCTGAGCATCAGGGCTTTAGAGTGGCGCACCGGTTTGAGCTCTACATTCATGGCCTGGAGCTATGTAATGGTTACTGGGAATTGACCGATCCGGCCGAGCAGCGGGCCCGTTTTGCCGCCGATAACTATCTCCGGCGTGCCAGTGGCAAGCCGGAGATGGCGCTGGACGAGTCTTTTCTGGCAGCGCTGGAGACAGGCCTGCCGGAATGCGCCGGTGTGGCCATGGGCCTTGACCGGCTGTTGATGCTCAAGCTGGGCAGTCGCAACATTCAGGACGTTATTGCGTTTCCGATTGAGCGGGCCTGAGCCCTGCTACTTGACGTTCAGTTTGCCGAAGGCTTCACCCAGCTGCACCGTTTTCTCGGCCACCTGATTCGGCTGCCATTTAACCGCACCCTTGGGCATCACCAGTACCACGGTGGAGCCCAGGCGGAAGCGGCCCATTTCCTGACCTTTTTCAAACTTAACGGCATCGTCTCCGTGGTACTGCCATTGCATAACTTTGCCGGAATTGGGCGCTACCACGCCGGCCCAGGTGGTTTCCACGCTGCCCACAATCATCGCGCCGACCAATACCATAGCCATGGGGCCCGCCTCGGTGTCGAACAGGCAAGCCACCCGTTCGTTTCGGGCGAACAGGTTCGGCACATTTTCGGCGGTTACCGGATTGACTGAGAACAGCTTCCCGGGTACGTAGACCATTTCTTTCAGGGTGCCAGCCATGGGCATGTGAATACGGTGGTAATCCTTGGGCGACAGGTAAATAGTGGCGAACTCGCCTTCCCGGAAGGGCTCGGCCCGTTCGTCATCGCCGCCGAGCAGTTCAGTGAGACTGAATGACTGTCCCTTGGCCTGGAATACACGGTCTGTGCTGATCTGGCCAATCTGGCTGATGGCGCCGTCCACCGGGCTGGTGAGGGTTTCCGGTGCGGGCTCTATGGTGCGAGCGCCCGGCTTGAGTGCACGGGTAAAAAACGCGTTGAACGTGGGGTAGGCGGTAAAGTCTGGCTCAGCGGCCTCGCTCATGTTCACGCCATAGCGGCCGATAAACCATTTGATCACACGGTTTTTCAGGGCTGGAGTGCTCTCGCTGTCGGCCAGACGGCCTGCCAGGCGGGAAACCGCCAGCTGGGGTGTGACGTATTGGCTAAGAACAAACAGTTTATCAAGCATTCCGAGAGACTCTTGCGATCATAAAGCGCGGTAGTCTACCAAACCCGGCGCAGTGTATAGAAATTGTTTCACAGCTTCGCTGTTACGGTTGATGCTTGCTATTATCAGATCACATTTTGGGTGTTCCCGGCTGAGCCAGCTTCGGGTAGTAACCGGCCCCGGCCGTTAACCAGACAAAAGGCGTGCATAGTCACCATGTTATTGATCATTGGAGCTGTGGTCGTTGTTGCGTGCGTTCTTGGTGGGTACGTTCTGCACGGCGGCAATCTGGCGGTTTTGTGGCAGCCGACAGAAATCCTGATTATCGGCGGAGCGGCCGTTGGTTCATTTATCATCGCCAACCCTTTACACACCGTAAAAGAGGTGTTTCAGGCGTGTATCCGGTTGTTGACCGGGTCTCCTTTCAATAAATCCTATTACATGGATTTGTTGAGTCTGCTCTATGAGGTGTTCGACAAGTCCCGCAAGCAGGGCGTCATGGCCATTGAGGAGGACATCGATAATCCGGAGTCGAGCCAGATCTTCAGTCGTTATCCGGCGATTATGAAATCCCGGCACCTGCTGGATTTCATCACTGATTACCTGCGCATCATCAGCTCCGGCAATATGGCCCCGCATGAGCTGGAAGGCATGATGGAAAACGAAATCGAAAATCGACAGCACGAGCTTGAAGAGCCTGCTCATGCGGTCAACAAGATTGCTGATGCTCTGCCAGGGCTGGGTATTGTTGCCGCCGTGCTCGGGATCGTTATCACCATGGGGTTCCTCACGGAAGGGCCGGAGAAAATCGGCTTGAGCGTTGCGGCCGCACTTGTTGGTACCTTTCTGGGCATCTGGATGGGGTATGGTTTTGTCGGGCCAACCTCGATTGCGCTTGAGCATGCCGCCAAATATGAGCTGAAAGCCTACGAATGTGTTAAATCGGCCATTGTCGCGACGGTGTCAGGACAGGCTCCCCAAATGGCAATCGAATTTGGGCGCAAGGCACTCCCTACCGAAAAGCGACCGGGATTTCAGGAGCTCAATGACCACGTTCGCTCAAAGTAACAAAAAGCCTGGTTAGCCTCGGAGAGTATCTTGGAAGAACAGCCGATCATCATCAAACGCAAGAAAAAGGTTGTCGGCGGGCATCACGGCGGCTCCTGGAAAGTTGCGTTTGCCGATTTTGCGACCGCGATGATGGCGTTTTTTCTGGTGCTCTGGCTCACCGCCACGGCGAGCCCCGAACAGAAAAGGGCGGTCGAAGGCTACTTCAAGGATCCTGTTGGCTTTACCGAAGGCGGCTCGCCCAACCCGGTAGACCTTGAGGGCAGTGCCTCGGTCATTGAGGAATCTACCCAGGATCAGGAGGCCAGCACCATTCAGATTGAAGACGAGGTGGTGGATGAACTGGCGGACACTCTGGAGCAGCGCCGAATGCAGGAGCTTTTCCAGGAGTTGCAGGAACGGATCGAGCAGAATCAGACCCTGCAGGAGTTCAAGGATCAGTTGCTGATCGATATTACTGACGAAGGCCTGAGAATTCAGATTGTAGACCGGTCCGGTCGGCCCATGTTCGACAGTGGCCGGGCAGAGTTGAAGTACTACTCTCAGGACATTCTGTTTGAGTTGGCCAAGACCCTGGGGTCAGTCAACAACAAGCTCAGCATCACAGGTCATACCGACGCCACGCCGTTTAGTGGCCGACCGGGTTACACCAACTGGGAGTTGTCGGCAGATCGCGCCAACACAGCGCGTCGAGCGCTGGTGGCTGGCGGCGTCCGGCTGGAACAGATCGCCCGGGTGGTGGGATTGAGTGATTCGGTGCTGTTCGACAGGAGCAACCCCACGGCTCCGGTAAACCGTCGCATTTCCATTATTGTTCTGAACAAAAAGACCGCCGACAGTATCGAGACCGGGGCAGGGCGCTCCGATCAGCCGCTGATTGATCTTACTCGCCCGACGGAGGAGCAGGAGCAGCAGGCTCTGGAACAGCTGGAAGGTGGCGACTGGTTCCAACCGAAAGAAGAGCCCGCTCCGGGTGAGCTGAATTGGTAGCGTTGGTTCTGTGGGTTCAGGTGAGCTTGAGACCACGAGCCTGCTGATCGGTCATATCCTGAAGGATGCGATGAAAGCTCTTCAGGCGTTCCGCTGAAATCTCGCCAGCCTCGGCTGCTGCGTCCAGAGCGCAGCCCGGATCTCCCATGTGCCGGCAATTGCGGAACTTGCAGAGCCCGATCAGCGGCCGGATTTCCCGAAAGCCGTATTCCACTTCCTGGGGCGTCATGTGCCAGAGACCGAACTCCCGGATACCCGGAGAATCGATCAGATCGCCCCCCCCGGGCAGGTGGAACAGTTTTGCCGTGGTGGTGGTATGCACGCCTTTGCCGGTACTCTCGGAGACCGCGCCCACCCGTAGCAGTTCATCCGGTAACAGTGTCTGAATGATGGAAGACTTGCCCACGCCGGACTGACCCACAAAGACACTGGTCTGATTCCGCACCAGAGCTTCTACTTCCGGGGCTGGCGTGCCGGCGGTTTCTGCGGCTGAAGTGCGCGCCACCTCATAGCCCAGCGCCTGATATCTGGCCAGCAGGGCTTCGATCTGATCCCGTTTGTCGTCGTTAATCAGATCTGTCTTGTTCAGCAGGATTACCGCCGGAATGTCAGAGCTTTCAGACGCCACCAGATAACGATCGATCAGGTTGTCGTGGGGCTCGGGCTCGGGGGCAATTACCAGAATGATATGGTCGATATTGGCGGCCACCGGTTTTAGCGCGCCAAAGTTGTCCGGGCGCTGCAGCAGGTTTTCCCGTTCACAGCGGGCAACAATCACGCCGGTTTTGCTTTTGCCCGGGCGCCAGACCACCCGGTCTCCGGTCACCAGGCTGTCAATGTTGGCTCTGACGAAACAGCGGAACACCTGCCCGGATTCCGGGCCTTCAAGCGCCTCGATATCCAGTTGCTGGCCGTAGTGAGCAATCACCAGTCCATTCTGCTCAGGACCAAGCTCACCGGCGGCGGCTTGTTCTTCCACCGCTTTTTCCTTGCGTGCAGCTCTCACCGTCCGTTCTTTCTGGATCTTTTCGATGCGCCATTGCTGGCGTTTGTTCAATCGTCGTTTTGCCATCTGCGTTCAATCGGTTAACCGGCGTTTGGGTATCACATCATACGTGAATCGTGGACAATACACAGAACTTCATCCACCCGACAAAACGGCATAGGTAACAGCGAGATGAGTAACGGCGACCGCCTGATCTGGATTGACCTGGAAATGACCGGTCTGGATCCCGAGCAAGAACGCATTATCGAGATGGCCAGCATCATCACCGACTCCCAGCTGAATATCGTGGCAGAGGGGCCGGTGATTGCCATTCATCAACCCGACAGCCTGCTGGAGCAGATGGATGAATGGTGTACCCGCACCCATGGTGCCAGTGGTCTGACCCAACGGGTCAAAGAGAGTACCATCAGCGAGGCAGAGGCCGAGCAGCAAACCCTCGAGTTTCTGGGCAAACATCTTGAGCCAGGACAATCCCCGCTCTGTGGCAACAGTATTGGTCAGGATCGGCGGTTTCTGGTGAAATACATGCCCAAACTGGAAGCCTTCTTCCACTACCGCAATCTCGATGTCTCAACGGTAAAGGAGCTGGCCCGCCGCTGGCGCCCGGACGTGCTGGAAGGAGTCAAGAAACAGGGCAGTCATCTGGCTCTGGACGATATCCGTGACTCCATCAATGAACTGCGTCACTACCGGGATCATTTCTTCAAGCTATAGTCCGTGCTGTTTCAAGGCCCAGGCCACGTGCTCGCGGACCAGTTCCGACGGGTGGTCGGCCCGGGCTTTGAGTGCCTCCACCACCGGAATGGTGCTGGGGGCGTTGCCCAGTCCCACCGCCAGATTCCTGAGCCAGTTTTCATAGCCGGTGCGCCGTATTGCTGACCCTTCCGTGCGCTTCAGAAACTCCTGCTCGGTCCACAGGAACAGCTCCGCCAGGGATGAATTGTCCAGACCATGCCTCGGTTTGAAGTCTTCCTCGTCGGTGGGCTTGTTGAACTTGTTCCAGGGGCAGACCAACTGACAATCGTCGCAGCCGAATACCCGGTTGCCCATTTGTGAACGCAGCTCCTCCGGGATCGGTCCTTTCAGTTCAATAGTGAGATAGCTGATGCAGCGCCGGGCATCCAGTAGGTGAGGGCCTACAAAGGCGTCGGTCGGGCATACGTCCAGGCAAGCAGCGCAAGAGCCGCAGTGTTGGCTGTCGAACGGTGCATCCAGGGGCAGAGGGGCATTGGTGAAGATTTCACCCAGAAAAAAGAACGAACCGGCTTTGGGGTGAATCAGCATGTTGTTTTTGCCAATCCAACCCAGTCCGGCCCGTTGCGCCAGTCCGCGCTCAAGTACCGGCGCGCTGTCGACAAATGCCCGGTAGTCATAGCCGTTGACAGCCTCGTCAATCCATTTTGCCAGCGTGGCCAGGCGTTTGCGCATCAGTTTGTGGTAGTCGCGCCCCAGGGCGTAGCGAGTAACGTAGGCCCGTTCCCGGTCAGTAAGCACTTGTTTCGGGTTGTCAGGTGCTGGCAGGTAATCCAGTCGGACGGAAATGACCCGGGTGGTCCCGGGTACCAGGGAGTCGGGTGTGTAACGTTTGTCGCCATGGTCGGCCATGTAGGCCATCTGGCCGTGGTAACCTGCTGCCAGCCAGCGCTGCAGGCGTTCAGCGTGAGGCCCCGTCTCCGCCTGGGTAATCCCGGCATCGGAAAAGCCCAGCTCCCGTGCCCAACGGCGGATCTGTGCAGGCAGGTCCGCGAGCTCTGTATGGAGCGTTTCTGAAGCTGGGTGTTCTGGAGTAACGGCCATAGTGGACTGCTGGCAGGTGCGGCCCTGCGAAGATTTAATTTGATTAAGTTATGACCTTTTTTCCTGTTTTGCTATGCTTTACAGGTATCTGGCCAATTTTCTTAAACCGGTTTCTGTATCTGGGAGTTCCCGGCAAATGCCCTCTGTTTCCGAGCACAGTCTACCAGAAGCGCTCTATTCCGCCGACTCGGTGCGGGCGATGGATCGCTATCTGATTGAACAGCAGGGGGTGGATGGCTTCGAATTGATGCAAACGGCAGCTAGATCGGCGTTCCGCCATCTGGTGGCATTCTGGCCTGGTGCGCAGCCTGTGCTTGTGTTGTGCGGAGCTGGCAATAATGGCGGTGATGGTTACCTGGTGGCCGCCAACGCTAAGCGTCATGGCATTGATGTGGCGTGTGTTGCCGTGGCGCCGACGGAAAAGCTCACGGGCGACGCCCGGTCTGCGTGCCAGAAAGCCCGGGCCGATGGTGTCGAGATTCTTGAAGGCAGTGCCCTGTCCGATGCCGATTTGCAAGCGCGGATGGATAGCGCTGCGGTGGTGGTAGATGCCATGCTCGGTACCGGAGTAACCGGCGCGCCCAGGGAGCCCTTTGCCAATGTTATTGGTCAGTTGAACCAATCCGGAAAGCCTGTATTGGCGGTGGATTTGCCGTCCGGCCTGGATGCCACAACCGGTGCCGCGACAGGGGATGTGGTGCATGCCGATGTGACGGTCACTTTTATCGGCGCCAAGACTGGCCTCTTCACCGGCGCAGGCGCGGGTGTCTGTGGTCAGGTAATGTTTGAAGCGCTGGGGGCGATTAACGCCGGTCAGCAGAGCGGGGAAATGCCCTTGGCCGAGCTTTATCCCTGGGCGCGATGCCAGTCCTGGTTGCCGGAACGCCCCGCTAACGCCCACAAGGGCATGTTCGGTCATGTCCTGGTGGTGGCGGGAGATCACGGTTTCGGCGGGGCGGGTATCATGGCTGCAGAGGCGGCCTCCAGGGCCGGCGCCGGGTTGGTGTCATTGGCCACCCGGCCGGAATACGTTACCGCTGCGCTGGCTCGTTGTCCGTCGTTGATGGTCAGGGGTGTAACCCACGGGTCTGAGTTGCCGGCTTTACTGGAGAAACCCGATGTCGTGGTCTGCGGACCCGGGATCGGCCAGTCCGCCTGGGGACAGCAAATGCTGCAGCAGGTTATTGCCAGTGGCAAGCCCAGAGTGTTGGACGCAGATGCACTCAACATCATGGCCGACCGCGCCCCGGCGCCGGCGGACAACCATGTGCTGACGCCCCACCCGGGAGAAGCGGCCAGGCTGCTGGGCTGCAGTGTTCAGGAAGTCGAGGCGGACAGGATGGGAGCGGCAGCACGCATACAGAAGCTGTGGCATGGCATTGTCCTGCTCAAAGGTGCGGGTACGGTTGTTGCCACCGGCAGCGGAGTGCCCGGCATAATACCGGGCGGTAATCCGGGGATGGCGACAGGGGGCATGGGCGATGTGCTGTCGGGCATCCTGGGGGCATTTCTCGGGCAAATTCCGTCCGCCCGTCAGGCGGTAATGGCTTCAGCGGCTTTACATCTGGCGGCCGCGGATGAGGCGGGGCAGAATAAAGGCTATATGGGGCTGCTCCCGGCTGATGTGATCGAAGCCGTGCCACAGGTGCTGGTAAGGTCGGAGCGGCCTGAATGTTTTAGTGACCGGGGGAATCGATGAGTATTTTTGGTAATGAACGCCGGTTGTTTCTGGAAGATGAGGCCGAGACGGAAAAACTTGGTGGTGAGTTGGCCCGGTTGGCCAGTCATGCCCGGGAAGGCCTCACCGTTTTTCTCGACGGCGAATTGGGGATGGGCAAGACGACCCTGAGCCGTGGTGTTATGAGAGGGCTTGGCCACGAGGGTGCCGTCAAGAGCCCGACCTATACACTGGTTGAACCCTACGAACACCTGGAACCACCGGTGTACCATTTTGATCTGTACCGGCTGGGTGACCCCGAGGAACTGGAATACATGGGAATCCGGGATTATTTTGCCAGCCAGAGCATCCGGATTATTGAGTGGCCGGAGCGTGGTCAGGGAGTCTTGCCTGATCCGGATCTGGAAATCCATCTTGAACGGGAAGGTCAGGGGCGCTCTGTGGTATTGCGCGCCCGTTCGGAGCTTGGGGCTTCCTTGCTTAATGAAATAGAACTGATAGGGCCGGATTCATGAAAATCTTGGTGATTATGGCGCTGTTGCTTTCAGCCAGTACAGTTTTGGCCGGTACCCGTGTCGAGGGGGTGCGTTTGTGGCCGGCTCCGGATCATACCCGCCTGGTGCTGGACACTGCCGGTCTGGTTGAGCACAACGTATTCTCTCTGAGTGGACCGTCCCGGCTGGTTATTGATCTGAAGGATGCTGCTCTCGGCACGGATTTCAGCAAGGTCGACCTTTCCGGCAGCCCCATTCAGCGTATTCGCAGCGCGCCAAGGAATGGTAACGATTTGCGGGTGGTGCTGGATCTGAAAAGTGATATCAAGCCTCGCAGCTTTGTGCTGGAGCCGAATCAGCAGTATGGCCATCGTCTGGTGGTCGATCTTATTGATGAACAGGGCAGCCGTCTCGATCGGGCGACGAGCCCGACGGTGACCCAGGATTCTGCCGGTAAGCGTGACATTATCGTGGTTATCGACGCCGGTCATGGCGGCGAAGATCCGGGCGCAATCGGGCCCCGGGGGACCCGGGAAAAGGATGTCGTGCTGAGAATGGCAAAGCGTCTGGCCGATCTGATCAACCAGCAGAAAGGGTTCACTGCCAAGCTTACTCGGACAGGCGATTATTACGTGGGCTTGCGGAACCGCACCTTGCTGGCCCGCAAGTACAACGCGGATCTGTTCGTGTCGGTGCACGCCGATGCCTTCAGAACGCCGCAGCCACGGGGAGCATCCGTCTTCGCGCTTTCTCAGCGCGGTGCCACCAGTGAAACGGCTCGATGGCTCGCCCAGAGCGAGAACCGTTCAGATTTGATCGGTGGTGCCGGCGGTGTCTCTCTGGATGGCCGTGATGACATGCTGGCCGGGGTATTGCTGGATCTCTCCATGACCGCAAGTATCAACGCCAGTCTGGGGGTTGGAGATTCCGTGCTGGGCCGGTTGGGCCGTGTGGCCAAGCTTCACAAACAGGGGGTGGAGCAGGCGGCATTTGTGGTTTTGAAGTCGCCGGACATCCCCTCGATTCTGGTGGAGGCCGGTTTCATCTCGAATCCGACCGAAGAGAAGAATCTTGCGTCCGAGTGGTACCGCAACAAGCTGGCCAACGCCATTTTCGATGGCATCGAGCAGTATTTTCGTCGCACACCACCTCCCGGCACGTTGCTGGCCTGGGAAAAACAGCAAAACCGGGGTGGCACCGACGTCAGCCAGTACCGGATACAGCGAGGTGATACTCTCTCGGGCGTTGCCCGGGAGAATCAGACCACCGTCAGCGAGCTGATGCGCTTTAACGGGATGAACGATGATCGTGTTATGGTAGGGCAAACCATTCGCATCCCCTCATCCTGATCAAGAGGTAGTCCCCGGATATGCCCCACATCCAGTTACTGTCCCCCCGGCTTGCCAACCAGATTGCTGCCGGGGAGGTGGTAGAACGTCCTGCTTCTGTTGTTAAAGAGCTGGTTGAAAATGCCCTGGATGCCGGGGCCTCGCGCGTCGATGTAGAGATCGAGCAGGGTGGGGCAAAACTGATCCGGGTGCGTGACGACGGCTCCGGTATTGAAGAGGCGGACCTGCCTCTGGCCCTGAGCCGGCATGCCACCAGCAAAATCCTGACCCTGGATGATCTTGAGGCTGTGGCCTCTCTGGGATTCCGGGGTGAGGCATTGGCCAGTATCAGCTCCGTGTCACGCCTGACCCTCACCTCCCGTACCGAGTTGCAGGAAGCGGCGGCCCGTGTTGAGGTGGAGGGCCGCGATATGGATGCTCGCATCTCACCGGCGGCCCATCCCGTGGGTACCACGGTTGAAGTGAGGGATCTGTTCTTCAATACTCCTGCCCGCCGCAAATTCCTGCGCACGGAAAAAACCGAATTCAACCACGTTGAAGAGTGTGTTCGCCGTCAGGCTCTGAGTCGGTTCGATACCGGTTTTACCCTGCGTCATAACCAGAGAGTGGTGCAAAGCCTGCGCCCTGCTGAGACGGATCTGGACAAGGAACGTCGGATTGGTTCGCTGTGTGGCCAGCAGTTTATCGACAATGCGGTGGTTATTGATGCCGAGGCCACCGGGTTGCGCCTTTGGGGTTGGGTGGCGCTGCCGACCTTTTCCCGCAGTCAGGCAGATCTGCAGTACTTTTTTGTGAATGGCCGGGTGATCCGGGACAAACTGGTCGCCCATGCAGTTCGCCAGGCCTACCGGGACGTTCTGTACAACAACCGTCACCCTGCATTTGTGCTGTACCTGGAGGTAGATCCGGCTACGGTGGATGTCAACGTTCACCCAACCAAGCATGAGGTTCGGTTCCGCGACGGCCGGCTGGTTCACGATTTTATTTTCCGGACTCTGCATCGAGCCCTGGCGGATGTACGCCCGGACGATCATCTCCGTGGGGCGGCGGCCCAATCCTTTGGTCGTGAGTCTGCGGTTGTTGAACCCGAGCATTCGGCTGGCGGTTTCAGTGCCCCGGGTACATCGGGACCCTGGCCCACACAGTCACGCACTGAGGCTTATCCGTCGTCGCCCGGGCAGTCACCCCAGCAGGAGTGGCGGGCCAGTGATCAGATGGCGTTTTACCAGTCGTTGAATGAGGGTGGCGGTGTTTCAACCCCTGTTGCTCGGGCAGAAATGCCAGCGGCGTCAGCTTCGGTTACGCCGCCCAGGGATGATGCGGAAGAGCCGCCACTGGGTTATGCGATTGCCCAGCTGCACGGAATCTACATTCTGGCCCAGAGCCGTGCCGGCCTGATCGTGGTGGATATGCATGCCGCCCATGAGCGTATTACTTATGAGCGCATGAAGCGGGCCCTGGTCGAACAGGATCTTAAGAGCCAGCCTTTGCTGGTGCCCCTGTCACTGGCAGTGAGCCAGAAAGAGGCGGCGCTTGCGGAGAGCCATGGAGAAGAGCTGCAGCACCTTGGTCTGCAGATTGAGCGTATCGGGCCAGAGACGTTGGCAGTGCGGCAGATCCCGGCATTGCTCCGAGGGGCAGACACTGAGCAGCTGGTGCGCGATGTGCTGGCAGATCTGATTGAGCACGGCCAGAGTGATCGCGTTGAAGCGGTCACCCATGAATTGCTCGGCACCATGGCCTGCCATGGGTCGGTGCGGGCAAACCGGCAGCTCACGATTCCAGAAATGAATTCGTTGCTTCGCGATATGGAAGCAACGGAGCGCAGCGGACAGTGCAACCATGGCCGTCCCACCTGGACCCTGGTCACCCTGTCTGAACTGGACAAGCTGTTTCTGCGGGGGCGCTAAGCGGTGATTCCCGATAACCGCTCCCAGCAGGGTTCATTGCCGCCAACGATCTTTCTGATGGGGCCGACTGCGTCTGGCAAGACCGATCTTGCCATTGAGCTCTGCCGTACGTTGCCCTGTGAAATCATCAGTGTGGATTCCGCGATGGTTTATCGTGGCATGGACATTGGCACTGCCAAACCTTCGCCTGAAGAACTCGCCCTGGCACCACATCGATTGATCGATATCTGTGATCCGGCGGAGACCTATTCCGCGGCGGATTTTCGCCGCGATGCGTTGGCGGCCATGAGCGATATATCTGGCCGTGGCCGGATCCCGTTGCTGGTGGGTGGCACCATGATGTACTTCAAGGCGTTGCTGCATGGCATGTCGAATCTGCCTTCGGCAAATCAGGCGCTGCGGGCAGAAATTGAGCGGGAAGCCGAACGCGATGGCTGGGGCGCCCTTCATGAGGAGTTGGCAGAAAAAGATCCCGAGGCTGCGCGCCTGATTCATCCCAACAATCGCCAGCGACTGATGCGGGCCATTGAGGTGATCCGGCTTACAGATAAGCCGATCTCCTCGTTCTGGCAGTCAGAATCGGGAACTTCCGGGCAACATCCGCAGTCTGGTATTGAGGATTACACGTATTTTACCAGCTGGCAGGCAGACGAAAGCGCTGGCCTGCCGTATACTGTTTTTCAGTTTGCCCTGGCGCCTGCCGAGCGCTCTGTGCTGCATTCGCGGATACAGAAACGGTTTCTGGCAATGCTGGAAGCAGGCTTCCTTGATGAAGTCCGTGCCTTGATGGCGCGGGGTGATCTCAGCCCCGATCTTCCCTCGATGCGTTGCGTGGGTTATCGACAGGCCTGGGATTACCTGTCAGGCAACGAGGATTACGACAGCTTTGTTGCCAAGGGCGTTGCCGCCACCCGTCAGTTGGCGAAACGGCAGCTTACCTGGTTGCGAAAATGGCGAGATGTGCACTGGCTGGACTCCGCCGACCCGCAAGTGGTGCTGGATACCTTGAAAAAATCCGGGCTTCACACCACATTTAACGTTGAATAATGACGATCTGCATTTACTTATAAACAGGAGAAAACACATGTCAAAAGGGCACTCTTTACAAGACCCTTACCTCAATGCATTGCGCAAGGAACGCATTCCGGTTTCCATCTTTCTGGTCAATGGTATCAAGCTTCAGGGCCAGATTGAGTCTTTTGACCAGTTCGTGATTCTTCTCAAGAACACGGTGAGCCAGATGGTTTACAAGCACGCTATTTCCACTGTGGTTCCTGCTCGTAACGTCCGGCTACCGCAGCAGAACCCGGCAGGTGAAGGTGAGTCTGAAGACTGATAACGCCTGCTTTTCCCGCTTTCACACCCGCGCTCCAGGACAGCCTATGTGCTTGAATGGTCGCGGGTGTTTGTGTTTATGGAGTTGATGAAACTTGTTTGAGCGTCCAGATGTCGGAGAACGGGCGGTTCTCGTTCACATTGATTTTACCGCCCACGACGATACCGAAGATCCGGGAGAGTTCCGGGAACTGGTGACATCCGCCGGCGTAGAGCCGGTTGCTACGGTAACCGGCACCCGGAAGCAGCCCAGCCCGCGTTTTTTTGTGGGAGAGGGCAAGCTTGAGGAAATCCGGGATGCCGTGGCCGCTTCCGAGGCCGATGTGGTGCTGTTCAATCATGCCCTGAGCCCGAGCCAGGAACGTAACATTGAGCGCGAGCTCAAGTGCCGGGTGCTTGATCGCACGGGCGTGATCCTGGATATCTTTGCGCAGCGGGCCCGGACCCACGAGGGCAAGCTGCAGGTGGAACTGGCGCAGCTGGAGCATATGTCTACCCGGCTGGTGCGGGGCTGGACTCACCTGGAGCGCCAGAAAGGGGGTATCGGCTTGCGGGGGCCGGGTGAAACCCAGCTCGAAACCGACCGCCGGCTGCTGCGCGAACGCATCAAATCCATTCACCGGCGCCTGGAAAAAGTCCGCAAGCAACGGGATCAGGGCCGTCGCGCACGCAAGCGTGCCGACATACCCACGTTGTCGCTGGTGGGTTACACCAACGCGGGCAAGTCCACGCTGTTCAACCGAATTACCACTTCCAGCGTATATGCAGCAGACCAGTTGTTCGCGACCCTGGATCCGACCCTGCGCCGTCTGGAACTTCCCGACATCGGGCCGGTCGTAATGGCCGACACCGTGGGCTTCATCCGGCATTTGCCGCACAAGCTGGTGGAGGCCTTCCGGGCGACGCTGGAAGAAACCACGCAGGCCACGTTGCTGTTGCATGTGATCGACTGTCACGACAGCCGCCGGGATGAAAACATCGAGCAGGTGGAAAATGTGCTGGCCGAAATCGGAGCCGATGAGATTCCGATGCTACAGGTGTTCAACAAGATTGACCTGCTTGATGGTTTTGAGCCCCGCATTGATCGCAACGAAGAAGGATTGCCGGTGCGAGCCTGGGTGTCGGCCGTAAGCGGTGAAGGCCTGCAGCTGCTGTTTGACGCCATCGTCGAGCGTCTGGCAGAGGATGTGGTGCACCACTTTGTGCGCCTGGGTCCGGCCGATGGCAAGCTCAGAGCGCTGCTGCACGAGGCCGGTTCGGTTCTGAGCGAAGAGCATTGCGACAACGGCGATCAGGTACTGGAAGTCCGGCTGCAGAACCGGGACTGGCTGCAGCTTTTGAGCCGTGCCGGTGTGCGTGAAGACGTGATCCGGTTGGAAAGCCGGCCGGTCTGAACGGCCCCTGCTATTGCCGGGGCCTTGATAAATCCCTAGTATTTGCAGCCATTCGATTAAACACGAACGGAGAGAACTATGGCCTGGAATGAACCGGGTGGAAACCGTAACGACAACGATCCCTGGGGAACCGGTGGTGGTCGTCGCGGCAATGATCAGGGGCCGCCAGACCTCGACGAAGCGCTGAAAAAAGGGCTCGACAAGCTCAATCGCATGCTTGGCGGCAAAGGCGGTAATTCTGGAGGTGGCAGCAGCTCCGGTGGCAGCGCAGGTGGTTTTGGTGCCATTCTGGCCATTGCGGCCATCCTGGTCGCGGGCTATGTCATCTACCAGTCGTTCTATACGGTTGACGAACAGGAGCGGGCGGTGGTGCTGCGCTTCGGTGAATACAACCGTACCGAGGAGCCGGGTCTCCGCTTCAAGGTGCCCTTGATTGACACCGTCAACAAGGTTCGCGTTACCAGCATCCGTACTGCCGAGTCCTCTGGCCAGATGCTGACCCAGGATGAAAACCTGGTGACCGTGGATCTTCAGGTCCAGTATCGCGTGGGTGATGCCCGGGCGTACGTGCTGAATGTACGGGATTCCAACCAGGCCCTGGCTTTTGCCACCGATAGTGCCCTGCGTCATGAGGTCGGTAGTTCTTCACTGGACGACGTACTGACTGAAGGTCGGGCGGAACTCGCCGTGCGGGTTGAGCAGCGCCTGCAAAGCTTCCTGAGAGATTACGGAACCGGCCTCGAGATTGTCCGGGTCAACGTCGAGAGCACCCAGCCTCCAGCGCCGGTACAGGACGCGTTCCGTGAGGTTCAGCGTGCTCGCGAGGATGAGCAGCGTCTGAAGGAAGAAGCGGAAACCTACCGCAACAAGATTGTTCCCGAGGCCCGAGGTCAGGCACAGCGCATGATTGAGGAAGCCAACGCGTACAAGCAGGAAGTAATCGAGCGGGCACGCGGTGAAACTGCACGCTTTAACCAGCTGCTGGCCGTGTATGAGCAGGCCCCGGTCGTTACCCGTGAGCGCATGTATATCCAGGCACTGGAGCAGGTGCTGGGTAACAGCAGCAAAATCCTTGTCGATACCGAGAGCAGCGGCAACATGATGTATCTGCCCCTGGATCGTCTGACGCAGGGTTCGCTTTCGTCATCTGGCAGCCGGATGTCCGGCAGCAGTGGCCAACAGGTGGATATCCAGACCCTGACCGATCAGGTGTTGCAGGAGCTGCGCACCCGCCAGGACACCAATACCCGGAGGAGCAGATAAGTTATGGGACCTAAAGGTGTAGTGGGCCTTGCAGGCGCCCTTATTGTTGTCCTGCTCGTGCTGTCCAGTGTTTACATCATTCCTGAGACCCATCGGGGCGTGAAACTTCGCTTCGGGGAGCTGGTTGAAACCAATATTCAGGCTGGCCTGCATTTCAAAGTGCCGGTTATTGACCAGATCAGGGAGTTTGATATCCGGGTGCTGACGATGGATCTGCCTTCCCGCCAGTACCTGACGGTTGAGAAGAAGCCGCTGGATGTGGATTCCTATGTTGCCTGGAAGATCCTTAACGTGGATCAGTTCTATCGCGCCACGGGTGGCGATGAGTTCCGTGCGCAGACCCTGATCCTGTCTCGCGTGGACAACGGTCTCCGGGATGAATTCGGTATCCGTACCATGCATGAGGTGGTGTCCGGTCAGCGGGACGAGCTGATGCACACGCTACGTGATCGGGTCAACGAGACCTCCATCAAGGAGTTTGGTATCGAAGTCCTGGATATTCGGGTGAAAGCCATCGAGTTCCCCGGACAGGTGAGCGAGAACGTCTATCGGCGGATGGCCACGGAGCGCCAGAAGCTGGCCCAGGAATTCCGTTCCCGGGGGCAGGAGCTGGCCGAGGGTATCCGTGCTGATGCCGACCGTCAGCAAACGGTGATCCTGGCCAACGCCTTTGCAGAAGCCGAAACCACACGCGGTGAAGGTGACGGGGAAGCGGCCGCCATTTACGCTCAGGCCTACGGTGCCAACGAGGAGTTCTACAGCTTCTACCGCAGCCTGCAGGCGTACCAGAATACCTTCTCCAGCAAGGACGACATCATGGTGATTGATTCCGACAGTGACTTTATGAAGTTCCTGAAGAGTCCTGCCGGCGCTAACTGAGCCGGCTGACACCAGCCAAGCCGGAATCTGCGGGGAATTTTTACTGAACCCCTGGATTCCGGTTTTTTTGTGCCTGCCAACCGTGTAAAATTCTGGCGGTTTTGTGTCGGGTTTTCTGAGCCCGAGCGCCTAAATCCTGAGTTACCCCCTGGTCCTATGGCCAGCGTGGGAGAAACGGACAACAGAATCTCATGACTGTATCTGATCGCTGGTTACTGCCTGACGGGGTAGAGGACATTCTGCCGCCGCTGGCCGGGCGGATCGAGTCCCTGCGCCGGGATGTTATGGATACCTGCCAGCGCTGGGGCTACCAGCTGGTTATTCCTCCGCTGATTGAATATCTCGAATCCCTCTTTACCGGTACAGGCCACGACCTGGAACTGCAGACGTTCAAACTGACCGATCAGCTGACCGGTCGGATGATGGGTGTTCGCGCCGATATGACGCCCCAGGCTGCCCGCATAGACGCCCATACCTTGGGCCAGGACGGCATTACCCGGCTCTGCTATGCCGGACATGTGCTGCATACCCGACCTCGCCACATGCTGACCGGACGGACACCGATACAGGCCGGTTGTGAGCTGTTTGGCAGTGGCTCCGAAGCTGCCGATATGGAAGTGATCAGTCTGATGCTGGAAACTCTGCGCGTGGCCGGTTTGCCCAGGCTGCATCTGGACCTGGCTCACGTTTCGATTTATGAAAGCCTGGTTTCTGACGCCGGATTTGATCGTGATACCGAAGCGGCGGTGTTTGATGCCATGGCACGCAAGTCCGTACCCGAGCTGGATCGCCTGCTGGGTGAGTGTGTGCCGGGCTCTGCCGGTTTCAGGTTGCGCCAGTTGGCCAGGGTCAGCGGTGGGGTAGAATCCCTGGCCGATGCCCGGGAAATTCTCAGTGGCGCCTCCGGTGCTATTGATGCGGCGCTGGATCAACTTGCCCGAGTGGCGGACATGTTGAACCGCGATTTTCCGGAAGTCAGCCTGGGCTTCGACTTTTGTGAATTGCGCGGATACAACTATCACACCGGTTTGGTCTTTGCGGCCTATGTGCCGGGCCATGGCGATGCTGTGGCGAAAGGTGGCCGATATGACGCTATTGGCAGTGACTTTGGTCGCGCGCGGCCTGCCACCGGGTTCAGTCTGGATATCCGCGCACTGGTGTCGCTGGGCGAACGCCCGTTCCGTAAAGCCGGAGCCATATGGGCGCCAGCGGACAACGATGCCAGGCTGGAAGGCGTGATTTCCGGCCTGAGAATGACTGAAACGGTGATCCGGGCATTGCCGGACGATCGTGAGACGGATCCTTCGGAGCGGGGGTGTGACCGTCAACTGGTGAATCGTGATGGCCAATGGGTGGTAGAAACCATCGCCTGAGCTGTTTTTGTTTAATTTCCGGGGTAAATCTTCAGGGCGTGTGCTTCTGGCCCGTCTGAATTGAGAGAGAATCATGGGTAAAAACGTAGTTGTGCTGGGCACCCAGTGGGGTGATGAAGGCAAGGGCAAGATTGTTGACCTTCTGACAGACAAGGTGGCTGCCGTTGTCCGCTTTCAGGGCGGGCATAATGCCGGTCACACACTGGTGATCGAAGGTAAGAAGACGGCTCTGCACCTGATTCCGTCCGGCATACTGCGGCAGGATGTCCAGTGCCTCATCGGTAACGGTGTGGTGCTCTCGCCGGAAGCCCTGCTGAAAGAAGTGCGGGAGCTGGAGGCTAACGGTGTTGCCGTTCGTGACCGCCTGAAAATCAGCCTGGCGTGCCCGATTATCCTGCGCACCCACGTGCGTATTGATCAGGCCCGCGAACGTGCCCGTGGCAATGACAAGATTGGTACCACCGGCCGGGGAATTGGCCCTGCGTATGAGGATAAGGTTTCCCGCCGGGGTGTTCGGTTGGGTGACCTGTGCAACCCCGCCGATTTCGAGATCAAGCTGCGGGAAATCATGTCGTACCACAACTTCGTTCTCACCGAGTACTTCAAGGAAGAGGCCGAGGATATCGATGCGGCCCTGGAAGAGCTCAAGCAGATGGGCGAGGAAATCCTGCCCATGGCCGCAGACGTAACCGATATTTTGCACGACTACCGCAAGCGCGGAGAGCACATCCTGTTCGAAGGCGCTCAGGGCTCGTTGCTGGATATCGACCTGGGTACCTATCCGTACGTGACGTCCTCCAATACCACCGCTGGCGGCACCGCTACCGGCTCCGGTTTTGGTCCGCTGTATCTGGACTATGTGCTGGGTATCACCAAGGCCTACACTACCCGGGTAGGTTCCGGCCCGTTCCCGACCGAACTGTTTGACGACATGGGCAAGCACCTCGCCGTCAAGGGCAACGAAGTGGGCACTACCACCGGTCGTTCCCGCCGTTGTGGCTGGTTTGATGCGGTCGCCCTGCGCCATGCTATCCAGATCAACAGTGTGTCCGGTATCTGCCTGACCAAGCTGGACGTTCTGGACGGTCTGGAAACGGTGAAGGTGTGTATTGGCTACAAGACTCCGAACGGCGAAATCACCCGTCCCCCCATCGGCTGCGACAGCTACAGCGATATCGAGCCGGTGTATGAGGAGCTGCCGGGCTGGAGCGAGAGCACGGTTGGCCTGACCAGCGTGGATCAGCTGCCGGAGAACGCCAAGGCCTATATCCGCTTCTTGGAAGAGCAGATTGAGGCGCCGATTGATATTATTTCCACCGGTCCGGATCGTGTGGAAACCATTACTCTGCGGCATCCGTTCGGAGAGTAAGTTCAGAAGCTAATAAAAACCGCCTGTGGTGGATGCCCCAGGCGGTTTTTTTGTGCCGGTTTTCTGGTGCAGGGTGTCAGGGCTTTTCTGCGATCAGTGTCGCCCGCTTGGGGCCCGGGTAGCCTTCAATGGTTTTCGAGGGATTGTCTGGGTCCAGAAAGTCCGCCAGTGAATTGAAACGCACCCAGTCGGTCTGGCGCTGCTCATCGGTGGTGGTCTCACTGACGTCTACCACCCGGGCGTTGCGGAACCCGGTTCTGTCCAGCCACCGGAGCAGGGTCGGGCAGCTCGGCAAGAACCAGACGTTGCGCATCTGGCCGTAACGGTCTTCGGGCATCAGGCTGTAGCCCTCCGGGCCGTCTACAACCAGGGTTTCCAGCACCAGTTCGCCGCCGCGACGCAGCGTGCCCTTGAGTTCCAGCAGATGGTCCAGCGGTGAACGACGATGATACAGCACGCCCATGGAGAAGGTGGTGTCAAAGCATTCCATGTCGGCCGGGAGGTCTTCCATGCGCACCGGGAGCAGATCGACCGGAGCCTGGCCCAGATACCCTTTGACTGCCAGGAACTGAAACATGAACAACAGCCCCGGGTCGATGCCGATCACCTGCCTGGCCCCCGCTCCAGCCATGCGCCAGCAATGGTAGCCGGAGCCGCAGCCCACGTCCAGAATGGTGCGCCCGGCCAGATCCGCCAGATGCGGCGCTACCCGGTCCCATTTCCAGTCTGATCGCCATTCGGTGTCAATGTAGGTACCGAAAAAATCGAACGGGCCCTTACGCCAGGGCATCAGTCCCCGCAATCCATTCTCAAGGCGGGTCATGGCGTCTGGATCCAGGCCGCTGGGGCTGGTCAACGTGATTGCAGACCGATTCAGGTCGACCCTGGCATCGGCAACATCTGGCAAGGACTGCAGTGCGTTGTGCCAGCGTTCCATATCGCCGTGGGGGTTGTCCTCAAACCGTCGAGTGAGTTGTTCTTTCAGGGCTGTGGTCCACCGGGTGTTACCGGTTTCGTTCAGGTAGGAAAGAACGGGATCAAAGTGCTTGTGCCAGTCAAACAGTGCCATGGTATGTCTTTCGGTGGATAAGTCAGGAGTTCTTGATGGCCAGCATCGAGACAAAGTTGAAGCACTGGTACCACACCAGTACCTGGTCAAAGCCGGCGCGCTGCAATCGATCCCGGTGGTCTGCCAGGGTTTCCGGGATCAGTACTTTCTCGATGGCGGCACGCTTCTGGCTGATTTCCAGGTCCGAATAGCCGTTGGCCCGCTTGAACTCGTGATGAAGGCGGGTCTGGATGGCCTGTTCCGCGTCGGATTCAAATCGGATCTTCTCGGACAGAACCAGCACGCCGCCGGGCAGGGTGGCGTCGCCGATACGGGTCAGCAGGGCCAACCGCTGCTCGGGCGGCACGAACTGCAGCGTGAAGTTCAGGGTGGTGACTGAGGCATTGCTCAGTTCGGTGCTCAGGATGTCCTCGCAGCGCAGTGTAACCGGCAGGTCGTGATCATCCAGAGCGACATAATGCTCGCAGCGCTCAATCATCGCCTCGGAATTGTCCACGCCCACCAGAGTGCAGTCCGGGTAGGGGATGCCATGGCGCATGGCAAGAGTGGACGCGCCGAGCGAGCAGCCCAGGTCGTAACAATGTGAGCCTGGCTGAACGTACTGTTCCGTGATCACCTCAATCATCGGGATGATGGTGGTGTAGCCGGGGACAGAGCGACGGATCATGTCCGGAAACACCCGGGCGACGGACGCGTCAAAGCGGAAATCCTCGGGATTGCGCTCAGTGGCAAATAACCGGTCGGTCAATTGCTCCGGGGGCGTGCGATTACTCATCGCCCGCTCCGGCCTCGCGCTCATCGGGGCGAGGTGTCGCCAGATCCTTGTCGGTAGGGGACGGCCGTGCGCAGCGAACCCCACGGTTTTTGTAGTCGACCAGAATGCCCCGGAAAGATGGATCGACATCGGCAGCAATGGCCAGGTAGCCATTCTCACAAACGGCGTGCAGCTCCGAGGATTTGCGGGACATACGGAAGGTTTCGCCGGGTTTGACGTGAATGGCGGTAAATTCACCCACCGGAGCGTGGTCCTTGTTGTCGGAGTGATCAATCCGGCCAGACGCTTCCAGCACCAGTACCGTACCGACGATGGCGGCAACTCCGGTAACAATCAGGCTTTTGGCTGTGAAACGCCGTTCGTTATCGCTCATGGGTACCTCGTGTCAGAAAATCAGAATTGGCCCGGCACGCTGATAGCCGGTTCCTGTAGTGCGGCCAGCTGTTCCCGTAAGGACAGGATCTGGTCTGACCAGAACCGCGGCTGTGAAAACCAGGGGAAGAATCTCGGGAAGGCCGGATCTTCCCAGCGCCTTGCCAGCCACGCACAGTGGGCGACTTGCCTGTAGCATCGCAGGGGTTCAATCAGGTGGCGTTCGCGACGATTGAAATCCCGGAACATTTCATAACCTTCCAGCAATTCGCCAAGCTGGGCGCCCCGCTCGCTGGCGTCTCCGTTCAGTAGCAGCCACATGTCCTGTACCGCCGGGCCTGTGCGACAGTCGTCCAGATCCACAAACAGCATGGTTTCGTCCCGGCACAGAATGTTGCCGGCGTGACAATCACCGTGAATGCGCAAGGTGTCTACCGGGCCGGCTTCGGCTATCCGTTCACGGCAGTTGGCGATCAGGTCCGGAATCAGGGAATTCCAGGCCGGTCTGAGATCATCCGGAATCCAGTTACCTTCCACCAGCAGCTGGTTGTTCTGTTCCAGCCCCGCCAACAGATCAAACCCAGGTCTGTGCTCAAACGGTTTCAAGGCACCAATGTTGTGAATCTGCCCCAGCCACTGGCCCAGTCTATACAGGGTGTCGGTCACACTGGTATCCGGGGCCTGGCCGCCGCGTTGCGGAAATACCGCGAATCTGAAATCCCCGTACTGGCCGAGGGAATGCCCGCCCGGCAGCACCAAAGGGGCAACCACGGGCACCCCGGCCTCCTGCAGTGACAGGGTAAATTCGTGTTCTTCCAGAATCGCCGCATCTGGCCAGCGGCCTGGACGGTAGAATTTGGCAATTACCGGTGGCTTGTCTTCAATGCCGACCTGATAGACGCGGTTCTCATAGCTGTTCAGGGCAAACAGCCGGCCGTTGACCTCGAATCCCTGCGTCTCAATGGCATCCAGAATAACTTCCGGGGTGAGGGCATCGTAGGGATGCGAGGATGGGGTGATCGCCGGAGGTTCAGTCTGCATAGGGCTCAGAATGTGGTGTCGTATCGGGTTTTCATGGATTGCAAATGGTACCAGTTTTCGTCCAGCTCCCAGCGAATGCGGTTGACCCGACCCGTGGCCAGGACGAGATCCCCGGCTCTGGCCTGAACCTGGGCAAGCTCCCGTTCTGCTTTCTGCCAGTCGCGATGGGTGTCTGCCAGATGGCGCATGCCGGGGAATACGGCGGTCAGGGCCTTCTGGGTTGATACCGAGTGGGACCGAAGAGAACTGATGACGGCAGTATCTCCCTCAACCCTCAATACGCGGTGCTGGTACGGGTAACCGGCGACGACTCTGTCTTCCTTCAGTTGCGCGTTCAGGTGGGTCACTTCAAAGCCACGCCAGCCAATCCAGCCAACAAAAAGCGCGGCAACCACCATAACGGTAATAAACTGTTTTCTATCAGACATCGCCAGGCTCCATGCGTTCGTTCTGTCTTGGGGCAAGTATAACGGTTCTTGGCGGGCAGGTAATGCAACCAGCGTTGATCTGCGGTAATTTCCCTGCCAGAGAGCAGGGTAGAGGAATGCGGAGTGGCTCAGGAGCAGTTCAGTATACAGACCGTAGTAATCGGCGCCGGCGTAGTAGGACTTGCCATTGCGCGTGCGATGGCCCGTTCGGGGAGAGAGGTGCTGGTGCTGGAAGCCGGTGCCGCCATTGGTGAAGGCATATCCTCCCGCAACAGCGAAGTCATTCATGCCGGTATCTACTACCCGGAGCATTCCCTCAAGGCTCGATTTTGCGTGGAAGGCCGGCAGCAGCTTTATGAATATTGTGTCAGCCATAAGGTTATGCATCGAAAATGCGGGAAGTGGATCATTGCCAGTGACGCCGCGCAGGCCGAACGTCTTGTTGGCATTCAGGCGCAGGCGGGCCGAAACGGTGTGTCCCTGGCGTTATATGAGGGCACTGCGATGGCGTGCCAATTGCCCTCAATCCAGGCCACTGCCGGGCTCTGGTCTTCGCAAACCGGGATCGTAGACAGTCATGGCCTGATGCTGGCGCTGCAGGGTGATCTGGAAGACGCCGGTGGTCAGATTGCGTTGAACAGTCCGGTGGTGTCTGCCGAATCCGGTCCGGAGGGGCATGTTCTGAAGGTGGGTGGGACCGGAGATCTGTTGCTGAAGGCTCGGGAAGTGGTTAATGCTGCTGGACTTGGCGCCCCAGCACTTGCGGGGCTATGGTCGGGGTTGCCCGAGTGTGCGAGGCCGAAACAATGGTTGGCCCGGGGTGTTTATTTCAGCTTCAGTGGCCGCCATCCATTCAATACTCTGATCTATCCCATGCCCGAACCCGGTGGGCTTGGCATTCATCTGACTCTCGATCTGGCTGGTCAGGCCAGGTTTGGGCCGGATGTGGAATGGATTGACGAAGAAAACTATCGGGTCGATCCGCAGCGTGTTCGTGGATTTGCCGACAGTATCCGGCGCTGGTGGCCGTCCCTGGACGAGGCCCGTCTGCAGCCGGCTTATGCGGGCATTCGCCCTAAACTGGCGGGCCCGGATGGCGGCTTTGCCGATTTCCGCATCGATGGCCCTGAGAAACATGGTGTTGACGGCCTGGTCAATCTGTTCGGGATTGAGTCGCCCGGACTCACCTCGTGTCTGGCTATCGCCGGACACGTACTGACAGAACTCGCCAATTGATCAGCCGGGTGTACGCGCCAGTGCCCAGACCTGGATTTCCTTCGCTCCCGCTCTGGTGAGCACCGAGGCCAGCTCGCGAACGGTGGCTCCGGTAGTGACCACGTCATCAACAATGGCGATGTTTGCCGGCACCGGTCCGGTAACCTCAAACAGCCCCTGAAGATTGGCCAGTCGGCTTGTCCGGTTCAGTTTCCGTTGTGCGTGAACCCGTCGCGTTCGTCGCACCAGACGGGCGTTGACAGGCAGGTCCAGCCGCCTTCCCACCGCCTCGGCAATATCCTGGGCCTGATTGAAGCCCCGTTGCCAGCGCCGGGTCCAGTGCATGGGGGCGGGGATCAGAACCTGCGGCCGGCCCTCGGCTGCCAGATGATGCTCAATGTAGTCGGTAAAACCCGCCAGTAATGGTCGCGCGAATTTGTGCTGGCCGTGGTATTTGTAGCGGCCGATCATGCCATCAACCGGGAACTGGTAACGCCAGGGGATCAGCGAGCGGCTATAACGCGGTGGTGAAGCCAGGCATTCGCCGCAATGTCCATCCGGGGTTGGAAAGGGCAAGGGCAGAGCGCAGGTCAGACAGCACCAGCGGTTGGCGGGCAGGTCGTTCCGGCAGTCCTGGCAAAGGCCATCCTGGGCAGCGCCTGCGAGGCAGATGACGCAGCGTCCGGCGCGTCTTGAGCTGTTAACCTTAACCTTTGTCGAGGTTGACAGCGAGATCAGTCCGTTTATCATCGCGGTTTATCCGTAAACCAAAAATCCCGGAAAGGTTAACAGGACTCTCACATGACTGCCACCGCTACCCGTCACGACTGGACGCTTCAGGAAGCTCGCGAGCTTTTCAATCTTCCGTTCAATGATCTTCTGTTTCGCGCCCAGAGCATCCACCGGGAGCACTTTGACCCGAATGAGGTTCAGGTGAGCACGCTGCTCTCGATCAAGACCGGTGCCTGCCCTGAAGACTGCAAGTATTGCCCGCAGAGTGGTCATTACAACACCGGGCTTGAAAAGGAGAAGCTGCTGGAAATCGAGAAGGTGGTGGCTGAGGCCCGCGTTGCCAGAGAAAAAGGGGCATCCCGGTTCTGTATGGGTGCCGCCTGGCGTAGCCCGTCAAAGAAAGACATGCCCTACGTTCTGGATATGGTCCGCCAGGTGAAATCCCTGGGCCTGGAAACCTGTATGACACTGGGCATGCTCAAAGAAGAGGAAGCCAGGGAGTTGGCAGACGCTGGCCTGGATTACTACAACCACAACCTGGATACCTCCGAGAAATACTATAACCACATCATCACGACCCGTACCTACCAGGACCGCCTGGATACGCTCGACAATGTGCGCAAGGCCGGTATGAAGGTTTGTTGTGGCGGCATCATGGGTATGGGTGAGGATGAGGATGACCGCGTCGGTCTGCTGGTTCAGCTTGCCAATTTACCCCAGCACCCGGAGAGCGTGCCGGTGAACATGCTGGTGAAGGTGAAGGGGACGCCGCTGGAAGATGTGGAAGACCTGGACCCATTTGATTTCATTCGCATTATCGCCGTCGCCCGAATCATGATGCCGGCTTCCCATGTACGTTTGTCCGCGGGCCGTGAGCAGATGAATGAGCAGATGCAGGCACTCTGTTTCATGGCGGGAGCCAACTCCATTTTCTACGGTGAGAAACTGCTGACCACCTCGAACCCGGAGGCGGATGCGGACATGCAGTTGTTCCGCAAGCTGGGCATCCGGCCGGAGCAGCGGGAGCAGTGCGCGACCGAGGAGCAGGAGGAAGAGGCCATTGCCGAGGCGGTGGAATATGAGGCCACACGGCACATGTTTTACGACGCGACCCGGGAGTCTGCGTGATTCCGCATGCGTGACTTCGCCAAAGAGATAGAAGAACGAAAGCAGGCCGGGTTGTACAGAACCCGCCGCCTGATCGCCGGCCCCCAGCAGCCGACGCTGACGGCGGATGGCCGGTCGTTGCTGTCGTTCTGCAGTAACGACTATCTGGGCCTGGCCAGTCATGGCGAAAACATGCGGGCGCTGGAGCAGGCGCTGCCGGAGGTCGGCCTGGGCGGAGCTGCTTCGCATCTGGTTTGCGGCCACCACGAGACCCATCATCGCCTTGAGCAGAGGCTGGCAGCGTTCACTCGGCGGAGTTCGGCGCTGTTTTTTTCCACCGGGTACATGGCAAACATGGGTGTCATTTCCGCACTGGCGGGCCGTGGCGATACCATTTTCTCGGATCGACTGAATCACGCTTCGATCATTGACGGCTGCATTCTCAGCCGTGCCCGCGTGCGCCGCTATGCTCACGGTGATGTGGCCGCGTTGGAAGCCATGCTCTCAGCAACCTCCGGCCACAAACTGGTGGTTACCGATGGCGTGTTCAGCATGGACGGAGACATTGCGCCACTCACGGAACTGGCTCGCGTCTGTAAGGCTCACGATGCGCTTCTGGTGGTGGACGATGCCCATGGCATTGGTGTTCTCGGGCCACAGGGCCGGGGGAGCGTGCTGGAAGCCGGGTTGTGCCAGGAGGATGTGCCGGTGTTGATCGGTACTCTGGGCAAGGGCGTGGGAACCTCCGGGGCCTTTGTCGCTGGCTCTGACGTGTTGATTGACTACCTGGTACAGAAGGCCCGGACCTATATCTACACCACCGCCATGCCGCCGGCACTGGCCGCGGCAACCTGCGCCAGCCTGGATGCTGTTGAGAGCGGTGATGAGCGACGCGCTCATCTTGACGCGTTGATTCAGCAATTCAGGGTGGGTGCTCAGGATCTGGGTTATGAGCTGATGTCATCCCGAACGCCCATTCAGCCCATCATGATCGGAAATAATTGGACCGCGTTGGCGCTCAGCCGCGCACTGGAGGATGAGGGGCTGCTGGTAACGGCGATACGGCCGCCCACGGTGCCGGAGGGCGAGGCCCGCTTGCGGGTTACGCTCAGCGCCGCCCACACGGAAGCGGATGTTGACCGGTTGCTGCGGGCCCTGGCGAAGAGCCGTTCCATCCTGAGTGAGGCCGTGGCCCGGGAGCCAGTGCTATGACCATCTATACCCGAATAGAGCCAACGGCTCCTGTTGAGGGCGGAACCGGAACCAAGCAGTCGATTGCTCGCGGCTTCGGTGGCGCCAGTGCCACCTATGATGGTGCCTCCCGCCTACAGAAAATCATGGGCGACTCCATGCTTGCCGAGCTTGCCGACAGCACGGTGCCCGAATCGGTTCTTGATCTAGGCTGCGGAACCGGCTGGTTTAGCCGGAAGTTAGCGGAGCAATACCCGAACTCGGTGGTTACCGGCGCAGACCTTTCACCTGGCATGCTGGCAGAGGCTGCTAATCGTGGCCCGGGATCGATCCACTGGTTGCACGCCGATGCCGAACAACTTCCGCTGGCCGATAACAGCGTTGACCTTGTTTTCAGTAATCTGATGATTCAGTGGAGCGCCCGGCCGGAACTGATCCTTCGGGAGTGCCGCAGAATTCTCAGGCCTGGCGGACGACTGGCCATATCGACACTGCTAGACGGCACCTTGTCTGAATTGAAGCAGGCCTGGGCCGAGGCCGATCCGGGACAGGCGCACGTAAACCGGTTTGTTCCGGAAGCACAGTGGAAAGCGCTCGTGGAGACGGTTCTGTCAAACGCAAAACAGGTTACTGAAACCATCTCACTGCCGTACCAGTCACCAATGCACCTCAATCGTGAGTTGAAAGAACTCGGTGCGGTGTTTAAAGGCGAAGAGCGCCGGCGGACGGTGACAGCGCCGGGGCGTTTTCGGGCGATGTGTCGTGCCTATCCGACGCGAGCTGACAACGTCGTTGAGGCTGGGTACTGTGCGGCTTGGGCGTATTGGGTTGGTTAGTTGAGCTGTTCGTATTTAGTGGTTGGACTTCCTCTGAAACATTTGGGCGAGGGTGCCATTTCTCCTTCCAGGACTGTTGAGGGCCAAGGACGGCCCGAAACAAGCGCACATGGATGTGCTTGTAGCGTGTCCTGGAAGGAGAAGTGGCACCCTCGCTTGCGCCAAAAGTAGGAATATAAAGCATGGCGAAACATACTTTCTTCGTTACAGGCACCGACACCGGCGTCGGCAAAACCATTGTCTCCGCCGCCATTCTCGAGGTAGCCAAAGCCGCCGGCAAACGTACCCTGGCCATGAAGCCTATCGCTTCCGGCTGCGACCAGACACCTGAAGGCCTGAGAAACGAAGACGCCCTGATGTTGCAGGCCGCCATCACCGAAAAACTTCCGTACGACACCATCAACCCCATCGCCCTGGAACCAGCCATTGCCCCCCACGTAGCTGCCCAGCAGGCCGGAAAACAGGTCACCGCCCAGCGAATCGTCGGGTTTTGTCGTGGCATGCAGATCCGCCCCGCCGATCTTCTGCTGATCGAAGGCGCCGGTGGTTGGCGAGTACCACTCAATGATCGAGAAACCTACGCAGCGGTGCCGGGAGAGTTGAAACTGCCGGTGATACTGGTTGTGCCGCTGCAACTGGGGTGTATCAATCATGCCATGCTCAGCGCCGAAGCGATTCGCGCCGACGGACTGGTTGTTGCAGGCTGGGTAGGTAACCATCCCGAAGAACAGGTGATGAGTTGCGAACAGGATACCCTGAACTACCTGTCCACCCACCTCGGCGCCCCTTGCCTCGGTGTGCTTCCCTGGTTGGAAAATACCGATACCGCCGAGATGCCGGCGATCCTGTCTCGGTATCTGAATATCACACCACTGATTGAAAATTGACCAGAAATGTGAGTTAATCAGGTCAAAGGTTCGTCACAGGAATGGCTGCTCATGATCAACAACACACTTGCTATCGGGATTCAGGGTATCCAGGACGGCATGGTGGGCATGGAGAACGCGGCCCGGAAAATTGCCCGAGGTGGCGTTGACGGTCCTCAGGGCTCAGCGGAGGGCGCTGGAAATCTGGTGGAACCCATGATCGACCTGAAACTATACGAGCGCAGCGTCGAGGCCTCTGCTCAGGTCGTTAAAACCGCTGATGAAACGCTGGGTACCCTGCTGGATATTCGCGCCTGAGCCAGGTTTCTGTGAACGTATTCTCCTCAATCGCTCCCATCTTCTCCGGCTCTCCCACCGGTGCGTCCACGCCGTTCGCAGGCAGTGGCCGAACACCGGAGGCTTCCGGTGAAAAGCCTGCCAGTGGCGATACTTCATCAACCTCAAAATCGGTTGAGCAGTCTTCCGAAGGACGAAAATCCGACCAGTCTTCCGAATCACGCTCCGACGCGGGCGAGAATCCGCAAGGCCTGACCGATGAAGAGCTGAAGCAGCTGACTGACCTCAAAGCCCGGGACAGGGAAGTGCGTGCTCACGAGGCGGCGCATCAGGCTGCTGGTGGGCAGTACGCGGGTGCTATGTCGTTTACCTACCAGCGAGGGCCGGATGGCGCCCAGTATGCGGTAGGCGGTGAAGTTCCCATTGATGTTTCGCCGGTGGCGGGGGATCCTCAGGCCACCATTGAAAAAATGCGCGTGGCGCGGGCTGCTGCCATGGCGCCTGCCCAGCCCTCCGGTCAGGATCGCGCTGTTGCCGCCCAGGCCATGCAGACCATGTTGCAGGCACAGTCGGAGCTGGCGGCAGGTGAGGGCGAATCCCGGACGGCGGAAGCCTCTGCCCGTGTTGAGGGAAGCCAGGGTGATGCTCGCAGTGCCCGTTCCCGCGAGGCGGAAGAGAGCTACCGCAATGTCTCTGCCATGACAGGCGACTCCCGCTATTCCGAGTCTGTGACTTCCCTGTTCGCCTGATCGCTTCGTCTGGCCTTTCTCTTTGTCTTCCCGTTTTCTCCGGTCATTTCTGCCCTGAGAATTTGCTGATCGAACACAAAACCAACACAAATTTCAGTCAAAGCTATTGACAATTCTGTGCCTCAAAACGTATGTTTCAAACAAGTGTTTAATTAAGGCCGTGATGCGGTGCATCATGGTGTCTGAGCAAACCCGAGGCCATAAGCTGTAAACCCGTTTCAGCTGAGACCCAGAACCGAGGTGGATTCCATGCCTGAATACAAAGCGCCCCTGCGTGACATTAAATTCGTAATGAACGAGCTGCTGAACAGCGAGCAGCACTACGCCAATCTGGAAGGTGCCGAAGATGCAACTCCGGATATGGTTGATGCCATTATCCAGGAAGGTGCGAAATTCTGTGAGCAGGTACTGTCTCCGCTGAACCAGGTGGGTGACCAGGAGGGCTGTACCTGGAGCGAAGACGGCGTGAAAACCCCGACCGGCTTCAAAGAAGCGTACCAGCAGTACGTTGAAGGTGGCTGGCCGTCCATGACTGCCGATCCCAACTACGGTGGCCAGGGCCTGCCGCATTCCATTGGCCTGGTTATCAGCGAAATGGTTGGCACCTCTAACTGGTCCTGGGGTATGTACCCGGGCCTGAGCCACGGTGCCACCAACACGATCGAAGCCCACGGCACTGAAGAGCAGAAGCAGACCTACCTGACCAAGCTGATCAGCGGTGAGTGGACCGGTACCATGTGTCTGACTGAGCCGCATTGTGGTTCTGACCTGGGCACCCTGCGCACCAAGGCCGAGCCGAACGCTGATGGCAGCTACAGCATCACCGGTACCAAGATCTTCATCTCTGCCGGCGAGCACGACATGGCTGAGAACATCGTTCACATCGTACTGGCTCGTCTGCCGGGTGCTCCGGAAGGCACCAAGGGTATCTCCCTGTTTATCGTGCCCAAGCATTTGCCGAACGAAGACGGTTCTGCCGGTGAGCGCAACGCGGTTTCCTGTGGCTCCCTGGAGCACAAGATGGGTATTCACGGTAACGCGACCTGTGTGATGAACTTCGACGGTGCCAAGGGCTGGCTGATCGGGCCGGAGAACAAAGGCCTGAACTGCATGTTCACGTTCATGAACACTGCCCGTATCGGTACTGCTATCCAGGGCCTGGGTTCTGCCGAGCTGGGCTTCCAGGGTTCCCTGGCCTACGCCAAGGAGCGTCTGGCTATGCGTTCCCTGAGCGGTCCGAAGAATCCGGACGGCATCGCTGACCCGATCATCGTGCACCCGGACGTACGCCGCATGCTGCTGACTCAGAAAGTTGTGGCCGAAGGCGCCCGTGCTCTGATCTACCTGGCTGGCCAGCAAGTGGACGTGGTTCACTCTGGCAAGACTGAGGAAGAGCGCAAGCACGCTGACGCGCTGCTGGGCTTCCTGACCCCGATCGCCAAGGCATTCCTGACCGAGATCGGTTACGAGTCTGCCAACCTGGGTATGCAGGTATTCGGTGGTCACGGCTTCATCACCGAGTGGGGCATGGAGCAGAACGTTCGTGATTCCCGCATCGGCATGATCTACGAGGGTACCACCGGTATCCAGGCGCTGGATCTGCTGGGCCGTAAGGTTCTGATGACCCAGGGTGAAGCTCTGAAAGTGTTCACCAAGCAGGTTCACGTCTTCTGCAAAGAGAACGCAGACAACGAGCAGCTGAAAGAATTCATCGAGCCGCTGGCTGCGATCAACAAGGAGTGGGGCGATCTGACCATGAAGGTTGGTATGACCGCCATGAAGAACCGCGAGGAAGTCGGTGCTGCTGCTGTGGACTACCTGATGTACTCCGGTTATGCGGTCTTCGCTTACCTGTGGGCCCGCATGGCCAAGGTAGCACTGGACAAGATGGCCGAAGGCACCTCTGAGGAGATGTTCTACAACGCCAAGGTTCAGTCTGCACGCTTCTACTTCAAGCGTCTGCTGCCGCGCACCCGGACTCACGCAGAAACCATGCTGGCCGGTGCAGACAGCCTGCTGGACATGCCGGAAGAAGCCTTCGCCATCTAAGGCGGGGTTGCTATCTGGTTGATGGCACAGAGAAAGCCCGTTCTCCCGCAGGAGGCGGGCTTTTTTCATGAGTTGCCGGCGTGTTTTGAGGTAGAATAGCGCGCCATAGAACAACAACCTTGTTTCGGACACATAGCCGAGCGGGTGGGCTCCGACCTCCAACAGAAGAGGCATCAACACCGCCCCCCAAGTGACTGACTGAATTTCTGGAGAGTTTTACATGGCTGATTATCAGGCACCCCTTCGTGACATGCGTTTCGTTCTGAACGAAGTGTTTGACGCACCCTCCCTGTGGGCGTCACTGCCAAAGATTGCAGAAAACGTAGATCCCGACACCGCTGACGCCATCCTTGAAGAAGCGGGCAAGATCACCAGCGGCGTGCTGGCGCCCCTGAACCGCGAAGCCGACGAACAGGGCTGTAAGTGGAACGAAGGCGAAGTTTCCACGCCGGAAGGGTTCAAAGAAGCCTACCAGACCATCGTGGAAGGTGGCTGGAATGGTCTGGGTGGTAACCCGGACTTCGGTGGTATGGGTATGCCCAAGACGCTGGTGGCCCAGTTTGAAGAAATGATGCAGGGCGCCAACATGGCCTTTGGTCTGGCTCCGATGCTGACCGCCGGCGCCTGCCTGGCCCTGGACGCCCACGGCAGCCAGGAGCTGAAAGAAAAGTACCTGCCGAACATGTACTCCGGCGTCTGGTCTGGTGCAATGGACCTGACTGAGCCTCACGCCGGAACCGATCTGGGTATTATCCGGACCAAAGCTGAACCGAACGACGACGGCTCCTTCAACATCACCGGCACCAAGATTTTCATCACTTGGGGCGAGCATGACATGGCGGAGAATATTATCCACCTGGTGCTGGCCAAACTGCCGGACGCGCCGAAAGGCCCGAAGGGTATTTCCCTGTTCCTGGTGCCCAAGTTCATGGTGAACGACGACGGTTCCCTGGGCGAGCGTAACCAGTTCAGCTGTGGTTCCATCGAGAAGAAGATGGGTATCAAAGGCTCCGCCACCTGCGTGATGAACTTTGATGGTGCCAAAGGCTGGCTGGTTGGTGAAGAAAACAAAGGCCTGGCCGCCATGTTCACCATGATGAACTATGAGCGCCTGGGTGTGGGCATCCAGGGCATTGGTGCCGCCGAAGCGTCCCTGCAGAGCGCCCGCGAATACGCCAACGAGCGTATCCAGAGCCGCGCGCCTACCGGTGCCCAGCAGCCTGAAAAGGCCGCTGACCCGATTCTGGTGCACCCGGACGTGCGCCGCATGCTGATGACCATGAAGAGCTACGTAGAGGGTGGTCGTGCCTTCTCTACCTACGTCGCCCAGTGGCTGGATATCTCCAAGTACTCCGACAACGACGAACAGCGCAAGCATGCCGAAGGCATGGTTGCCCTGCTGACGCCGGTCGCCAAGGCCTTCCTGACCGATCGTGGTCTGGACACCACCATCATCGGCCAGCAGGTCTTTGGTGGCCACGGTTTCATCCGCGAGTGGGGCCAGGAGCAGCTGGTACGTGACTGCCGCATCACCCAGATCTATGAGGGTACCAATGGCATCCAGGCCATGGACCTGATGGGTCGTAAAGTGGTGGGCAGCCAGGGCAAACTGTACGAACTGTTCGCCCAGGACGTTGCCGCCTTCATCGAAGCCAACAGCAGCGACGAAGCTTTGCGCCCCTACCTTGAGCCGCTGGCGGCCTCCCTGGAGCGCCTGTCAGACGTCACCGAACACGTGGTGAACCAGGCGGCTAACAACCCGGAAGCCATTGGTGCCGCTGCTGTCGATTATCTCGACATGTTCGGCTACACCGCTCTGGCGTATATGTGGGCCAAAGTGGTCAAAGCTGCTGCTCCGAAAGCCGAGAGCGATACCTCTGGCTTCTATACCGGCAAGGTCAAGACTGCTCGCTTCTACTTCGACCGCCTGTTGCCAAAGACCGTGTCTCTGGCCGAAGGCATTCGCAGTGGCAGCGACGCCATGATGGCGCCGGCTGCTAACGAAATCTGATCTGATTTCTGAAGCAGAAATGAAAAAAGCAGGCCTTGATGGCCTGCTTTTTTATGGATGCTATTTACTCAGGTTTGGGCCAGGAGGTGGGGTAGAGCTTTCCGAAACCTTGTGGAGCCAGGGATGGCGGAACAGAGCGTACATGGAAGTATTCACAGCGTGTTTCGGAAAGCTCTACCCCACCTCCTGGCTTGCGTCAATCTATAGACGTTCTATCAGCCCCGGATTCACCACAAACGGATTCTCATTGCCCTGAATTTCGGCAATCCGCTTATGCCGGCTCAACTCCCGGTCATCCGGGGGATCCAGTTTGCTCCAGCCTTTGAACACCGGCGTGGCCCCCAGCCAGGGCAGGCCATAAGTATCCACCATATAGGCCATGGTGCGGGCAACGTCACCTTTAACCCGCTCTGGCGGTTCAAAGAACTGGGCGCTTTCACGAATCCCGCAATCATCGGCGCCCGTGGTCTCGCCAAGATTCTCATACCGGGCGTTACGCCGCCGCATTTCAACCCGGGTTCGTACCGGTACCATGTTGTGAAGATCAGACGTAATTTGCCGATAGCGATTGTCCTGGCGGCACTGGGAGGTTGTTCCGCAGTCCAGGGCAGTGCGAATGTCGGCAAGTGGATAAACGTAGCCATCGGTCATGACAAAGCCCTTACCAGTGAAGGGAGTATCACAGAAGAACGACGAGCCGCCGTCGGCATACAGGTTGCTCCAGAATTCATTATCAATGACCGTTTGCGGGTCACTGAAACGGGTATTCTGGCCCACGACCATGCCGGCGGTAAGTGAGAAAGTCAGGGTGACGGAGAGTGCGATTATTTTTTTCATATGACCGTTATACCTCACAGCACGTGTCATACGCCGTGGCCAGCCAGACGACTGGTTGGTGGCAAAATGAACAGTTCGACGAAATTATGACGAACTGTTCAGTCTTTACTGTGAAGTATGGCACAGAGGCAGTGAGACAAAAGCCCCTGTTTACGGAGAGATGTGTTTATTTGTTAACCAGTTAACGCTTTATTTCAGTTTGTTACGGATGTTCTGGTATCCGGTTTTCAGATCCTCACCCAGCTTGCGAGCAGTTTCCCTCGCCTCATTGCTGGCATTCTCGGCATCATGGAAAATCTGATCCAGCTTTGACCGGAACCGATCCCAGTCCTGCTCCAGATCGTCCCATTCGTCTTTTACATCTTCCCTTGCAAGGTGCAACTGAACGCGCGCCTCGTCACGATATTGCTTGATCTTGTCGGACAGCTTGTTGAAATCGTCTTGCAGACTCATGGTATTTCTCCTTCCCTGATGAGTTGGGAGTTCTACAATGCGCCCGAACGTGAAAAAGTGTCAAGTCCCTGAGCGGGCCGGTGTTATCCCGCTTTGATTCAGATCAGCTGGCCCGCTTGCCGGCCAGAATAAGGGAGAGATCCCGCAGGTGATGCCAGGGGGAAAGATCATCGAAACCTTTGGCGGCCCGATCAATCAGACTACAAAGGTTGATTGCCTGGTGTAACTGGGCCAGTGAAAGTCTTCGAGCCGCTTGCTGGACGGCGGACGAACGCTTTGGCTGGAAAACGCCGCGCTTTTTAAGAAAGCCCGCGGGGTTTTCTCCACCGGGCAAGGCGGTTTTAAGCTCAACAATAAGATGAAGGTCACGAGCGAGCACAGTGAGTAGTCCAAGAGGATTTTCGCCCTCCTGCTCCAGCACCCCGATCATGCGGCAGGCATGAACCGCCTTGCCGGATAGCAGTTCCGTGACCAGTTCAAAGCCGTTGAACCTGGCACTATCCTGTACGGCCTGTTCCACCGTCTCTTCATCGATGGTTTTGCCGTTGGTGAGCAGCGTCAGACGGTCCAGCTCCTGGCTGGCGGCCAGCAGATTGCCTTCCAGGCGCTCTGCAAGAATACCGAGTGCTCCACGGGTCAGGCTGAGGCCTTTTGCGGTGGCCCGTTGCTGCAACCATCCGGGAAACTTGTCTCCCTCGACCGGCCAGAGCGGAACGTGCACGCCATGGCCCTGAAGTTCCTTGTACCATTTGCGCTTGGTTTCGGCGGCATCCAGTCTGGCGCTGATCAGCAATAGAATGACGTCTTCCGGCGGGGATTGCAGTACCTGCTCCAGAACCCGGCGGCCATCGCCAAGTTTGCCGGTGGGCAGATGAATCTCAATGCGACGTTTTTCAGCGAACAGGGACAGGGCGTTGCATTCGTCAGCAACCGTATTCCAGTCGAACTGATTGTCTGCGTGAAACGTGAGCCGGTCCAGATAGCCAGCTTCACGGGCGGCGGCGCGGATCTGGTCACAGCATTCCTGAACCAGCAGGGGTTCATCGCCGGAGATCAGGTAAACCGAAGCCAGGCCTTTCTTCAGAAGTTGCGGGAGTTGGCCGGGCTGGGTTTTCATGGTGATTCAGGCTCCTCACCATCGGCGGTGTGTTCCTGAACCAGGGCATCAATTCGTTGTCGGGACATAGGCGCCAGCCGGAAGATAACTTGTTGGGCAAGGCGACCGCCCAATTGTTGCCGCAATTCGTCTTCCTCGCGCTGTTTGGCGAGTACATTGGTCTCGTCGTAGCGGTAGGTTTCACTGGCGTTCAGGTCGGTGGTGGCAATCAGCGGGATCTGGTCTTTGGTCACCAGCTCCATGGCGACCGTGTGGCGCAGAATGTACTCAGCCGCCGCTGCCTGTGCGGTAATGGCTGAAGCCCGGCGGTCCTGGCGGTAGTCCGACAGGCGCAGCAGGTAGTCTGCCTGGCCCGGATTCCGCAGCTCGATGCCACCGAGCTCCAGCTGCTCACGCAGAGACTGGCAGAACTGTCCGGGCAGGGAGGACGGGCAGTCAATAGCCAGGGGTTGCAGGGCAGCCGGAACCGGGGAGCTGCCCCGTAACTGAAAGCCACAGCCGGTCAGGGTGGGCAGCGAGGCAAGCAGTGCCAGAAGGCCCAGCTTTTTCAGTTCAGGGACAGGGCAGGGCATCTTAGTTAGCCACCACGTTCACGAGTTTACCTGGCACAACGATCACTTTTCGTACGGTCTTGCCGTCGGTGAAACGCATGACGTTTTCGTTCTCCAGGGCAAGCTTCTCCAGATCTGTCTTGCCAATATCCGCCGGTACGTTCTCCTTGGCCCGGACCTTGCCGTTCACCTGCAGAACCACCTCGATTTCGCTACGAACCATGGCGCTTTCGTCGGCAACCGGCCAGGAGGCGTCGACCACCGTGTCGGAGTGGCCGAGGGCCTGCCACAGGTTGTGACAGATGTGCGGCACAATGGGGGAAAGCACCAGCACGGCGGTATCCAGGGCTTCCTGACGCACCGCGCGGGTTTGCGGCTCGTCATCGCTGAGCCTGCCCACTTCGTTGAGCAGTTCCATGACAGCCGCGATGGCGGTATTGAAGGTCAGGCGGCGGCTGATGTCATCGCTGACTTTGGCGATGGTTTCGTGGGTCTTGCGGCGCAGGTCTTTCTGAGCACCATTGAGGCTGGCAGGATCAACCGCCGGAGCTTCGCCACCGGCGGTATGCTCATTGACCATCCGCCACAGTCGTTTGAGGAAGCGATGGGCGCCCTCAACGCCGCTGTCGGACCACTCCAGCGACTGCTCAGGTGGTGCCGCAAACATCATGAACAACCGCACAGTGTCGGCACCGTGCTGATCGATGATGGCCTGGGGATCGATGCCGTTGTTCTTGGATTTGGACATTTTGGTAACGCCACCGATTTCCACAGGCTCGCCGTCCGATTTCAGCACCGCTCGCACTACCTGGCCCTTGCCATCGCGCTCAACCGTCACATCGGCCGGGTTGTACCAGGTTTTCCCGCCATTTGCTTCATTGCGGTAGTAGGTCTCGGCCAGAACCATGCCCTGGGTTAGCAGGCGCTTGAATGGCTCGGAACTGTTCACCAGACCAACGTCGCGCAGCAGCTTGTGGAAGAACCGGGCATACAGCAGGTGCAGAATCGCGTGCTCGATGCCGCCGATGTACTGGTCGACTGGCAGCCAGTAATTGGCGGCAGCCGGGTCCAGCATGCCCTTGTCGTAGTTCGGGCTGCAGAAACGGGCGTAATACCAGGAGGACTCCATGAAGGTATCGAAGGTATCGGTTTCCAGGGTGGCTGGCTGGCCGTTGTATTCGGTCTTGCACCACTCCGGGTCGGCCTTGATCGGCGACTGGACGCCGTCCATTTCAACGTCTTCGGGCAGACGAACCGGTAGCTGGTCATCCGGCACCGGCATCTCGGTGCCGTCCTCCAGCGTCATCATCGGGATGGGCGCACCCCAGTAGCGCTGCCGGGACACACCCCAGTCACGCAGACGGTAGTTCACGGTACGTTTGCCAATGCCCTGGGCTTCAAGGTAATCCGCGATTTCCTCAAACGCCTCTTCGCTGGTCAGGCCGCTGTATTTGCCGGAGGACACCAGAACGCCTTTCTCGGTGAAGGCCTGCTCCTGGATATCGATATCGCGGCTGTCGTTCGGTGCAATCACCTGTTTGATGGGCAGCTTGTACTTGACGGCAAACTCGTGATCCCGCTCATCATGGCCAGGAACCGCCATCAGGGCTCCGGTGCCGTAGTCCGTGAGTACAAAGTTGGCGACCCAGACCGGGATTTCTTCCTGGGTCAGCGGGTGAATGGCCTTGAAGCCGGTATCTATACCTTTCTTTTCCATGGTCGCCAGCTCGGCTTCGGCCACCTTGCTGTTACGGCACTGGTCGACAAACTCGGCCACATCGCGGTGGCGCTCGGCCGCCGCCTTGGCCAGAGGGTGCTCAGCGGCGACTGCCATGTAGCTGACGCCCATCAGCGTGTCCGGGCGGGTGGTGTAAACCGTCAGACCACCTTCCTGCTCTTTCAGCGGGAAGGTCAGCTCGGTCCCTACCGATTTGCCGATCCAGTTGCGCTGCATGGTCTTGACCTGCTCGGGCCAGCCCTCCATGTCTTCCAGATCGTTCAGCAGTTCTTCCGCGTAGTCGGTAATGCGGATGAACCACTGCGGAATCTTTTTCTGCTCGACCAGGGCACCGGAGCGCCAGCCCCGACCGTCAACCACCTGTTCGTTGGCCAGTACGGTCTGGTCAACCGGGTCCCAGTTCACGGTGGACATCTTCTTGTACACCAGGCCTTTCTCGTAGAGGCGGGCGAAGAACCACTGTTCCCAGCGGTAGTATTCCGGGTCGCAGGTGGCCAGTTCGCGGCTCCAGTCGTAGCCAAACCCCAGCTGCTTGAGCTGGTTCTTCATGTAATCAATGTTGGAGCGAGTCCACTTGGCCGGTGCAGACTTGTTGGCAATCGCGGCATTTTCGGCAGGCAGGCCGAAAGCGTCCCAGCCCATAGGCTGCATTACATTCTTGCCCTGCATACGCTGGTAGCGGGAAATCACGTCGCCGATGGTGTAGTTGCGGACGTGGCCCATATGCAGCTTGCCGCTGGGGTAGGGGAACATGGACAGGCAGTAGTACTTGGGCTTGCCCGGCTCTTCCTTGACCTTGAAGGTCTCGTTGGTTTCCCAGAAAGTGCGGGCGGTCTGTTCTACTTCACGTGGGTTGTATTGTTCGTCCATTCCTGCCATTGCCAAAAGTACCCTGTGTGAAAAGGATGTTCGAGAAAAGGCCGAACATTCTAACGCACACGCGGCTTAACAGGTAGTCTGCCAATTCTGCGGGTTTGTGCCAGACTGAGAGTATGGTGAAAGGTGCAGAATAAGGAGCCCAAATGAGCGAGCCAGAACGCAGTCACCTCTCCGGAAAAGCCCTTGAGGTCTACGACCGGATGCTTGAGCGGGTGCAGACACGCCTGCATGTGCTACAGGAAACGTCGTTGCAGACGCTGGAGGAAGAAGTTCAGAAAGCGATAGAAGTGGAATACGAGGTCGAGGAAATGACCCGGGAAGAAGCGGATCTGCTCGGGGCGTATCTTCAGCGGGATCTGGAGCACCTGTTGCATTTCGTGGAGGAGACCGGGGAAGGCCTGGGCGAATGGCTGCAACTGGATATCGCGTTGCTGGAACACACCCTGGCAGACCGGCTTCTCTCGGTAGCCGATCAGACCCTGGTTGATACTCTGGAACTGAAGCAGAAGCTGGAGAATCAGGACGTCAGTCACTATATCTCCGGTGAAGTGGCCACGGCGGGTATGTTCCGGTGCATGAACTGCAGCCACATGCTTTGTCTGACCAAGACCAGCCACCTGCATCCCTGCGAGGCCTGCGGCTCCCATTACTTTGAGCGGGTAACCAGCCGCTGGCCACCGAAAGAAAGCTGAAGCCATCGCCTTGAGCCTGCAAGCCATTTGAGCAGCAGGCTCAAGGCGCTCAGTTTTTCGGAATCACCCGTTCTCGGATGAACACAATCAGGATGATCGCCAGCGTCAGCACCGGCCAGGATCCTGTTTGCATGTAGGGTGTGCTCCCGGTTGCCGTAAATACCTCACCGGTCAGTACCGCGCGCTCGAACTGTGGGATGCGCTCGGTAATCTCGCCCTTGTGATTGATGATTGCAGTGACGCCGTTGTTGGTGCCCCGCAGCATGTAGCGGCCGGTCTCCAGGGCTCTCATGCGGGCAAGCTGCAGATGTTGCAGCGGCCCGATGGAATCACCGAACCAGCCGTCGTTACTGATCGTCAGCAGCAGATCGGTGTTGCGGGCATTAAACGCCACGAAATCGGGGTAGGCCACTTCATAGCAGATGTAAGGGGTGATTTTCATGCCATTGGCGACCAGCGGCGCTTGCTGCTCTGGCCCAGGCGTGAAGCTACTCATGGGCAGGTCAAAGAAACCGATCAGCCCCCGCAGCAGACCTTGAAGTGGCACATATTCGCCAAAGGGCACCAGCTTCTGTTTGTGGTACATGCCGTCGCCATTGCCGATGGCCATAATGCTGTTGTGGAAGGTGTAGTCTTCAATCTGGCCGCTGTAGCCATACCAGGGGATGCCGGTGATCAGCGTGCTGTTTTCTCCTAACTGTTCCCGGATATGATCAATGACCTTGCCAGCCTGGTCTTGCGGAATGGGGATGGCTGTTTCTGGCCAGAGGATCAGGTCGGTTTGCCAGTGCGCTTCGGTCATGCCCAGATAAGCCACAATCTGATCGCGCAGGAAATCAGGATCCCACTTGATCTGTTGCGGTATGTTGCCCTGCATCGCCGCAAAGCTGACGGGCTCTTCGCTGAGCTCGGTCCAGTCAGCTTTGTTCATGGCCGGGGCGATCAGCCAGGGCAGCAGAGCTGCTACCAGAACGGCGCCAGCAGTGACCTTCCTGTCAAGTTTGAACAGCCACCAGGCGCCGTAAGCAGCCACTGCGGTAACGGTGATCCAGAAGGTAATGCCATGCACGCCAGTCAGTGGCGCCAGCCCGGCCAGGGGGCCGTCGGTATGGGCGGTGCCCAGATACAGCCATGGAAAACCAGTCAGCAGCCAGCCACGCAACCAGTCGCCCAGTACCCAGATGGCAGGGAACAGCAAGAGTCGGCGTGGTGCGCTGTCTTTGGCGAGTTTGCCCCAGAACCAGAAGGCCAGCCCATGGAACAGGGCCAGCCCGGCAATAAACAGGACCATGAGTACAATGGCCAGAGGTGCCGAAGTATTGCCGTGCTCGCTGATGCTGACGTAAATCCAGCTGGCACCGGAGGCGAACAGACCAAGCCCGGCCAGCCAGCCGGAGCGGAACAGCTTGTCCGGCGCCTGGTGTACGGTGACCAGCAGGATCAGAAACACCGACAAGGGCCCCAGCCACCACAGATAGAATGGCGAGAAGGTCAGTGTTTGCAGAGCGCCGGCAATCACAAGGATTGCGGCGCCCAGCCATTTTCGGGTGCTGAACGGGAGTTTCAGTGGCGGGTGCTGTGGATCATGACTCACTGCGGGTTACCTGCAACAGACGGATGACTCGGTTATCGGCGTTGGCAATAGTAAACTGCAAGCCGCCGAATTCAACCGTTTCGCCCCGTCTGGGCAGGTGTCCAAATTCTTTCAGTACCAGGCCGCCAATGGTATCGAACTCTTCTTCATCCATGTCTGTCTCGAAGAATTCGTTGAAATCATCGATGGGCGTCACGGCCTTCACCGCAAAGGTCCCGTCGCCCCGGGCCTTGATATGGGTCTCCTCATCGAAGTCATGTTCGTCTTCGATTTCACCGACGATCTGTTCCAGCACGTCTTCGATGGTGATAAGGCCAGCGGTTCCGCCGTACTCATCCACCACAATCGCCATGTGATTACGATTTTCCTTGAACTCCTTGAGCAGCTGGTTCAAACGCTTGCTTTCGGGAACAAAGGTGGGCGGCCGCAGGATTTCGCGGATGCGGTTCCAGTTCAGATCGTTGTTGAGGGCAAGAGGAAGCAGGTCTTTCGCCAGCAATACCCCGATGACGTCATCCTGGCTCTCGCCGATGACCGGAAAGCGGCTATGGGCGGAAGACATAATCTCGGGCAGGAACTCTTTGGGTTCCTGAGAGGCCTTTACGGTGATCATCTGGGAGCGGGGGATCATGATCTCGTCCACCCGCATGTCGATCACTTGCATGGCGCCTTCAATGATGCTCATGGAGTCAGCATCAATAATGCTCTGGGATTCAGCATCCCGCAGGATTTCCAGCACGTCCTCGACGGACTCAGGCCCGCTGGAAAAGGCCTGTGATATACGCTCCAGCCAGGACTTGTTGCCCTGACTGCGACTCGACTGATCGTCGCTCATGAGTCTGGTTCCGTTTCCTCTGCTTCGTAAGGGTTAGCAAATCCGAGCTGCGCCAGCAGCCGGATCTCGAGGGCTTCCATGACCTCGGCTTCATTATCTTCAATATGATCGTAGCCCTGGAGATGCAACATACCGTGCACCACCATATGGGCCCAGTGGGCGACAGCGTCTTTGCTCTGCTCCCGCGCTTCCTGTTCAACAACTGGCGCGCAAATCACGAGATCTCCGGCCAATGGCACCGTTATACCCGCTGGTGCTTCAAATGGGAAGGACAAAACATTGGTAGGCTTGTCCTTGTCCCGGTACTGGTGATTCAGCTCACGGCTTTCGTCGTTATCGACAATACGGATGGTAACTTCGGTTGGATTCTCATCCTGCCACGCCGCCTCTGCCCAGGCTTCAAACAACGCCTCGGTAGGTACGCCCGTGCCGTCAAAGGCCATCTGAAGGTCCACAGTTACCTTGCTCATTGGCTTGTGGCACTCCCGTCGTTGAAAGAATCGTAGGCTTCAACAATGCGTTGAACCAGGGGGTGACGCACCACATCCTTGGCGTCGAAACGGGTAAAGCCAATACCCGGGACCTTGCTCAACACGCTGGCGGCATGAATCAGCCCGGAATTCTGTCCGCGGGGCAGGTCCACCTGGGTGGTATCGCCGGTAATGACCGCGGTAGAGCCAAAGCCTATCCGGGTCAGGAACATCTTCATCTGCTCCCGGGTGGTATTCTGGCTTTCGTCCAGAATAATAAACGAGTTGTTCAGGGTACGGCCGCGCATGAATGCCAGGGGGGCAATCTCGATTACGCTTTTCTCGATCAGGCGGGTTACCTGATCGAATCCCAGCATTTCGTAGAGAGCGTCGTAGAGCGGGCGCAGGTACGGGTCCACCTTCTGGGCCAGATCGCCCGGCAGAAAGCCCAGCTTCTCGCCGGCCTCCACGGCCGGTCGAACCAGCAGAATCCGCTTCACCTGCTCGTCTTTCAGAGCCTCGACAGCACAAGCCACGGCTAACCACGTCTTACCGGTACCCGCGGGCCCGATGCCGAAGTTGATGTCATGGGTGCGAATGTTGTGCACATACTTCTGCTGATTCCGGCCACGGGGTTTGGCGGTCAGCTTGGGTGTCTTGATAACAGTGACCTGGCCTTCATCGTAAGGCACATCATCCGGCAGCCGTTCCAGGCCGGTTTCGCGGATGAACAGGTGCACGGTATCGGGCGGTATGTCATCACTGGCCTCGGTTTCCCGGTACAGATGCCGGATAACCTCGGTTGCCGCCGCTACGTTTTCAGTGCTGCCTTCCACCCGAAAGTGATGCCCGCGCCGGCCAACTTTCACTTGCAGGCGCTGCTCGATCATTTTCAGGTGTTCATCAAACTGTCCGCACAAGGTCGCCAGGCGGCGCTGGTCCACCGGGTGCAGGTCAAATTGTCTGGTATCGTGAGTGTTCAATCTTGCTCCGTTTCGTTGGACTCCCCTGGTTGGGAGTCAGCATTTCTATGGGTGGAGTATGGCCGATGCGTGGTTATGCTTCCACAGACACGCTACGAGCACATCCCTGTGCGCTTGTTTCGGGCCGTCCCTGGCCCTCAACAGTCTGTGGAAGCATAACCACGCACCGTCCTTACTGACTATGTGCAGGCTCGAAAGGAAAAAACAAGCGGAGGAACATTTCAGCGGCGTCGGTTTTCTCTGCGCTCTGGAATAATTTGAAAGCCTGTCCAGGTATTACTGGCATGCTACTGCATGATACGCGGAGGCGGGCTGGATCAGCCTCCCAAAAATGTCGGAGGCCATGGATGGCCGTAGAGAAGCGCACATGGGTGAGGCAAGCGTTTATGAAGCGAAGCTTCATGCGCCGCCGAACGACAGCAATCTATGATTGCTGGCCGGACCCGCTTGCGGGTGCTCGTAGCGGTTTTTGGGAGGCTGATCCAGCCCGCCTCCCAACGCCACACAAAGAGCACATGGGTGCCGAAGCCTAAAACAACTCGGAACTAACCGGCACACCACGAAGAGAGTTCGGATAGGCCTCGACGATTTCTACGTCGATGAAATGACCAACCACCTCAGGATTCTCGTGGCGGAAATTCACAATACGGTTGTTCTCCGTACGCCCCGCATACTCACCAGGATCCTTCTTGGACAAACCAGTCACCAGAATACGCTGAGTAGAACCCACCATCTTGCGGCTGATATCCATTACATTCTGATTCAGGCGATCCTGAAGAATGCTCAACCGCTGCTTCTTCACCTCCATCGGCGTATCGTCGGGCAAGTCAGACGCCGGCGTGCCGGGGCGGGCGCTGTAGACGAAGCTGAAGGACATGTCGAAGCCGATGTCGTTGATCAGCTTCATGGTGTCCTCGAAATCCTTGTCGGTTTCACCAGGGAAGCCGATGATGAAATCCGAAGAAAAGCTGATGTCCGGGCGGATCTTGCGCAGGCGGCGCAGCTTGGATTTGTACTCCAGCGCCGTGTGGCCCCGCTTCATCGCTGCGAGGATGCGATCAGAGCCGCTCTGTACCGGCAGGTGCAGGTGGCTGACCAGTTCGGGAACCCGCTCGTAGACTTCAATCAGCGCATCGCTGAATTCCACCGGGTGAGAGGTGGTGTAGCGGATGCGGTCAATGCCGTCGATGGTGGCGATGACTTCGATCAGTTCTGCCAGGTCCATCTGGTCGCCGTCGTGGGTTTCGCCACGGTAAGCGTTCACGTTCTGGCCAAGGAGATTCACCTCCCGCACTCCCTGGGTAGCCAGATGAGCCACTTCGGCGATGACATCGTCTACCGGGCGGCTGACTTCCTCGCCGCGGGTGTAGGGCACCACGCAGAAGGTGCAGTATTTGCTGCAGCCTTCCATGATGGAGACAAACGCAGAGGGGCCGTCGGCGCCAGGCTCAGGCAAATTGTCGAATTTTTCGATCTCCGGGAAGCTGACATCGACCACGCCAACGCCATTACCCTTGGTGCGTACTTCGGTGATCATGTCGGGCAGGCGATGCAGGGTTTGGGGGCCGAAGACCATATCTACATAAGGCGCCCGGTCGATGATGGCCTGGCCTTCCTGGCTGGCGACGCAGCCGCCGACGCCGATGATCAGGTCGGGCTTTTTGGTTTTGAGACTTTTCCAGCGGCCAAGCTGGTGAAACACTTTCTCCTGGGCTTTTTCGCGGATGGAGCAGGTGTTCAGCAGCAGGATGTCGGCGTCATCGGCGTTGTCGGTGACTTCGACCGCTTCGCCGGTTTTGAGCAGGTCTGCCATGCGGGCAGAGTCGTACTCGTTCATTTGGCAGCCGTGGGTTTTGATGTACAGCTTCTTGGCCATGGGTCTCACGTAGTTTGGTGTGTTGGCGCCGGGGTGGAGTGGGGCGCTGGCAAAAATGGACTGCGTATTATAACGGGGTGCTTAATCTTCAACCACCGTTGTCTCGGTATTCCTCATTTGGCTCTGTGCTATTATTCGCCGCTTATGTGCATGAAGGCTTTTGGGGTGGGCTTTCCAAAAACCGCTACGAGCACATCCATGTGCGCTTCTCTCAGGCCATCCATGGCCTTCGAAATTTTTGGAAAGCCCACCCCAAAACCCTTCCCAGACACCTGTACTGGATTCTACAAGCTTGATTGTTGGTTTGTGGGAGCCGGAAAATCATCGCTAGCCAATTTACTTATGACTCCCGAACGCCTCGCCCGAATCAAGCAAGTCCTCAACACTCGCCAACCAGACCTGCGGGTGCTGACGGATCAGGTGCACAAACCCAGAAACCTGTCGGCCATTATTCGGTCCTGCGATGCCTTCGGTCTGGCTAATATGCACGTGGTCTGGCCCAAGGAGGGTTTTCGGGCATTTCGTAAGACAGCCGGCGGCAGCTTTCATTGGGTAGCAACTCACACCCATCCGACCATGGATAACGCGGTAACGGAGCTGAAAGCTCAGGGTCACAAGCTCTATGCGGCGCAATTGTCAGACCGGGCGGTGGATTTTCGGGAGGTGGATTACACCGTGCCGTGCACGATTATCATGGGTAACGAGGTGGATGGGGTGAATCCGGTCACTGCTGAACAGGCGGATGAGCATATTGTGATTCCGATGATGGGAATGGTGGAATCGCTGAATGTGTCTTCAGCCTGCTCGATTATCCTTTCCGAAGCCCAGCGTCAGCGGAAGCTGGCAGGTATGTTTGATCAGCGACGGATGCCCGATGACGAGTACAACCGTCTGCTGTTCTGTTGGTGCCAGCCAACAGTGAAGCGGTACTGTGATGATCGCAACCTGCCGTATCCGCCTATTGATCATGAAACCGGGGAGTTGATCGATGGCGTGGGCTGGATGCAGGAGGTCAGGAAGCTCAGGGCCAATCGCCCCCGGTGGGACGATCAGCCGGAGAATGTTGCAGAGAACTGAGTTTAGATCAGTCCTCGCGGGCTTCCAGGTACCGTTGCAGTTGTTCTCGCAGCGCTTTGGGCAGGCGGGTGATGGTGAGGGCGTCTTTGTCACGGTCGTAGTACACCGCCTGGTTGACCAGGTCCGACGAAAAAGACACGCTCATACCTCCGCCGGAGCCAGCGATGCGCACGAGTTTTTTGACCTTGCGGTGGTCCGGGTGCAGTACGCCGGTTTCCGGTAGTTCGGCGTTCTGGCTGGCGAATTCCTTGAAGCGCTGGGGCTGGCTTTCGTCCAGGTAATTCGACAGAGCTTCGATTTCCACGGGCTCGCCCAGGGCGTGCTGGTCTTTGCAGAATTCGTAGGCCTTGGCGCGCACTTCGCCGGCTTTTTCCGGTTCGCTGCTTTTGGCGAAGGCTTCCACTGCGTCCAGAAAGGTCATGGTTTCCTTTTCCACGTCCACGCTGTTGGTGAAGGCGCACAGGCGGATGAACAGTTCGCCGGGGTCGCCGGTGCCGCGGCCGTGGATCAGGGTCATGTAGTTTTCGCTGCCGTTGGCGTTGCGCCAGTCGTCCAGTTCAATTCGCACGGCCAGGTTCAGGCGCGACAGGCTGAGTACGTCGGTGGCGTCCAGTTTCTGGCTGCCGTCGAAGCGCATGGCGCTGTCGGTTTCCAGGATAAACAGGTACACCACTTCGGCATCGGCCAGGGCGTCGTGTACGATCATCAGGTGGCCGTCGAATTCTTCCTGGCTGCCGGTCAGCAGTTCCTGCCACTGGCCGAAAAGACGGTCAGTCATGGCCGCGAAGGTCTGTTTGTCTTCCAGGTAGTCTTTGAGCCAAGCGCTGAAGGGGCATTCGCCGATGTCGTCTGAGAAGCGGCCGTATTTCTTGCCGGGTTTGCTGTTGAACAGGCGCTTCATCTGCTTGTGCAGGGCTTCGTAGTCGCCGCCCGGTTCCTGCAGGGCCTCGCCCGCTACGAGGCGGGCAGGTTGGCCCGGCTGGTATTGGCTTGCGAAGGCGGTGCGCAGGTGTTTGATGGCCATGGGTCAGCTCCTGTCAGATTCAGTCGGCTTGGCGGAGCGTGATTGTGCCACGGTTGGCAGAGAAAGAAACCCCGGTCCCGACGTCTTCGTTCGGGCCGGGGTTCTCAATGGGCGGGTATGGAAATCAGATTCGCTTGCTGCGAATCAGTTCCTGGACCAGTGTCGAGACGGCGCCGGGAATGTCAGCTTCGTTCTCTGCGTTGGCACTGGCGTTGGCAATGTCCGAACCCAGGTTCACGGCAATGGCTACCAGCCCGTGAGCGGTCAGCAACTGCGCTACCCGACGGCGTTCGTCTGCGTCGCCCGCATTTTCTTCGGATACCACGACGGCGGTCTTGCCCTGATCGAACAGAGCTCGCTCAACGGCCAGTGCCAGTTCCGGGCCATGTTTGCCGTTACAGGCGATGATGGCCGGTTTCTGGGCCATGCGTCGTTCGCGTTCCTCGGCGGTGACCGGGTCCAGGGATTCCAGGCCATCGGCCAGGCCAGCGATCATGCCCGCCCCGATGGTTACGTTGGTCAGGCGGTCAATGACGATGAAGCTGCCGGTGGCGTGGTTACGCTGATAGGCGTCAAACGCGACCGGTTGGTTCAGGGTCAGTTCGCACAGGCCGATCTCGTTCAGGGCCAGTTGGCTGGGATTGGCTTGCTGATCCAGAGTGTTTACATCGGTCTGATGGTGGATTTTCTTCACGGTACCGGAAGTAAAGGTGGGGCCCAGCTTGATGTCATACAGCCGGCCGGTTTCCAGCGGTGCGTCGGTCATCCAGACAATGTTGGCATTGAAGCGGTTGTGGACTTCCGGTTCGTCCTCCACTTTCACCAGCATGTCGCCACGGCTGATGTCGATCTCGTCTTCCAGGGTCAGGGTAACCGCCTGGTCGATGTAGGCTTCGTCCAGGTTGCCGTCGAAGGTCACGACTTCCTTCACTTTGGTGGTACGGCGTGAGGGCAGGGCCATCACTTCATCGCCGGGGCGAATCACGCCTGAGGCGATGGTGCCGCAGAAGCCGCGGAAGTTCAGGTTCGGACGGGTCACGTACTGCACCGGGAAGCGGAAATGCTCCAGGTTCTTGTCACGGGACACCTCCACCGTTTCCAGAATTTCCATCAGCGGCTGGCCGGTAAACCAGGGGGTGTTCTTGCTCTTGTTGACGACGTTGTCTCCGTCCAGCGCCGAGATGGGAACAAATCGGATATCCTTGAGGCCCAGTCGTGAGGCGAAGGCCAGGTAGTCGTCGCGGATTTCATTGAAGCGCTCTTCGCTGAAGTCCACTAGATCCATTTTGTTCACGGCGACCACGATGTGCCGGATGCCCAGCAGCGAAGCAATGTAGGAATGCCGGCGGGTCTGGGTGAGTACGCCGTGGCGGGCATCAATCATCAGGATGGCCAGTTGCGCAGTGGATGCGCCGGTGGCCATGTTGCGGGTGTACTGCTCATGGCCCGGGGTGTCCGCGATGATGAACTTGCGCTTGTCGGTGCTGAAATAACGGTAGGCGACATCAATGGTGATGCCCTGTTCCCGCTCGGCCTGAAGGCCATCCACCAGCAGTGCCAGGTCCAGTTTTTCGCCGGTGGTGCCCATTTTTGCGCTGTCAGTTTTCAGGCTGGCCATGTGATCTTCATAGATCATCTTGGTGTCATGCAACAGCCGGCCAATCAGCGTGCTCTTGCCGTCATCCACGCTGCCGCAGGTGAGCAGGCGCAGGAGTTCCTTGTTCTCGTGTTGCTTCAGGTAAGCCTGAATATCTTCTGCGATCAGATCAGACTGGTGTGACATGTTAGAAATACCCTTCCCGCTTTTTCTGTTCCATGGAGCCCGCTGAGTCGTGGTCGATCACCCGGCCTTGCCGCTCTGAGCTGGTGGCCAGCAGCATTTCCTGAATGATGTCGGGCAGGGTGTTGGCCTCGGATTCAATGGCGCCGGTCAGCGGATAGCAGCCCAGGGTGCGGAAGCGTACCGATTTCATCATCGGCTTTTCACCTTCTTTCAGGGGCATGCGGTCGTCGTCCACCATGATCAGGGTGCCATCGCGCTCTACCACGGGCCGCACCGCTGCGTAATAGAGGGGAACGATGTCAATGTTTTCAAGGTAGATGTATTGCCAGATGTCCAGCTCAGTCCAGTTGGACAGCGGGAAGACCCGGATGCTTTCGCCCTTGTTGACTTTGCCGTTGTAAATATTCCAGAGCTCCGGGCGCTGGTTCTTCGGGTCCCAGCGGTGGTGTTCGTCACGGAAGGAATATACCCGCTCCTTGGCGCGTGATTTTTCTTCGTCCCGGCGGGCGCCCCCGAAGGCGGCGTCGAACTTGTACTTGTTCAGGGCCTGCTTCAGGGATTGGGTTTTCATGATGTCCGTGTGCTTGGCGCTGCCATGAGTAAAGGGGCCGACGCCTTGCTTCACGCCTTCTTCATTGATGTGCACGATCAGGTCTAGCCCGAACTTCTCCGCTACATTATCCCGGAACGAGATCATGTCCCGGAACTTCCAGGTGGTATCCACGTGAAGCAACGGGAACGGTGGCTTGCCCGGGTAGAAGGCTTTCAGGGCAAGATGCAGCATCACGGCAGAATCTTTACCGATGGAGTAGAGCATGACCGGGTTGTCGAACTCGGCGGCCACTTCCCGAATGATGTGGATGCTTTCGGCTTCCAGCTGTTTGAGATGGGTGAGGTTATATGTGGTCATGTTCATCCGTTGCCATGGAGGGCGAAGTAATGGCTGTTATTTAGATGAACAACTATATCAGAGCAGCTTAGGGTATAAGAAGGAGTGCTGTAAGAATTTCAGGTTCTAATAATATAGCCTTCGCCGGTGTCTGGAGGCGGGTGTAAACGCCAGCGACGTCGCCACTGGCTTCCTTCAGTGAGCTTCGCTGGAGGGATTACGTGCGTCCGAAAGCAATTTGGCAACGTAACGATCGACATAGTCAAAGCCGTTACCTTCGAATTCACAGAACTGGATACCAATCTGGAACTCGTCTCGGGCAATGCGACGCATGTGTACGATGTTCCCATCGGCAAGCACCGTGACCGGCTGGTTTGCAATGACGGGCACCGAAAAACGGGTTTTGACTTCGATCCAGTGGCCGGGGGCCGGTGTTTTCAGGCCCGGAACCAGCTGTTTGACGGTGTCCTGATCACAGGAGAGCATCACGCCTGAGCGGGACAGGTTGGATACCTGGCAGGTAAGGCAGCAGCCATCCGGCTTTTCGATGGTAATGTCGGTTGAAACGTCCACCCGCTGCTGGTTTCGCAGATTGGGTTTGGCGGCAAGAGGTTTCATGTTCACTCTTCTGGCATGTGTGGTTTGAAAAGAAGTTGCCTTTCCCATAAACGCCTTCCAGAAAAACGCATAAACGATTGAAAGTTTAGCTGTTTAAAAAGTGAACAGCAAGAATCCTGTCGGTAATTGTGGCACTTTTACTACAAAATTCTGAACACGGTGTCACAGTTTTAGTCGGTAAGTTGATCTGCGTCAGCGGATTTGTGGTGGCGGAGTAGGTGGTGCTACTGCTGCAGTTCTTCCGGTCGTGAGGTAAAATTGCCCGCTACACTCATCGGGAGCATGGCTCCGGACATCCTGCAGGCTTTTATGACCGAGAAAACGCAAAACGCGCCCCAGAGCGGAAAAGTAGGCTTTATCAGCCTTGGTTGCCCGAAGGCGCTGGTAGATTCTGAACGTATCCTGACCCAGTTGCGCCTGGACGGCTACGATGTGGTGCCCACCTACGACGACGCCGATATTGTGGTGGTGAACACCTGTGGTTTTATAGATGCCGCCAAGCAGGAATCCCTGGACGCCATTGGTGAGGCAATCAGTGAGAATGGCAAGGTCATCGTCACCGGTTGCATGGGGGTTGAGGCCGACCGGATCCGTGAAACCCATCCGGGCGTGCTCGCAGTGTCCGGTCCTCATGCCTACGAAGAAGTGGTCGGCGCCGTCCACCAGTATGTGCCGCCCAGGAAAGAGCATGACCCGTTTGTGGACCTGGTGCCGCCGCAGGGCGTCAAGCTGACGCCCCGCCACTATGCCTACCTGAAAATCTCGGAAGGCTGTAACCACCGTTGCACCTTCTGCATCATTCCCTCAATGCGGGGTGACCTTGTCAGTCGCCCGATTGGCGACGTGATGGACGAGGCCAAACGGTTGGTGGATGCGGGGGTGAAAGAGATTCTGGTGATTTCCCAGGACACCTCCGCCTACGGCGTCGACATCAAATACCGCACCGGTTTCTGGCAGGGGCGCCCGGTAAAGACCAAAATGCAGGCGTTGTGTGAAGCGCTGGGTGAGATGGGCGTGTGGGTTCGGTTGCACTATGTCTATCCCTATCCCCATGTGGACGACATCATTCCGCTGATGGCCGAAGGCAAGATCCTGCCGTACCTGGACATCCCGTTCCAGCACGCCAGTCCTGGAGTACTCAAAGCCATGAAGCGCCCGGCCCATGACAGCAAGACCCTGGAGCGCATCAGGAAGTGGCGGGAAATCTGCCCGGAACTGACTATTCGTTCCACCTTCATCGTGGGTTTCCCGGGGGAAACCGAGGAAGATTTCCAGTACCTGCTGGACTGGCTGGACGAGGCTCAGCTGGATCGAGTCGGCGCCTTCACTTATAGCGCGGTGGAAGGGGCGCCGGCGAACGAGCTCGAAGGTGCGGTCCCCGAGGACGTGAAGGAAGATCGCCTGGCTCGCTTTATGGCCAAACAGGCAGAAATCTCGGCTGCCCGCCTTAAGGCAAAGATTGGCAAGACCATTGATGTGCTGATTGATGAAGTGGACGAGGAGGGTGCGATTGGCAGATCAAAAGCCGACGCGCCTGAGATTGACGGGATGGTCTACCTGAACGACGAAACCGACCTGGTTCCCGGTCAGATCGTTCAGGCCGTGGTTGAGCATGCCGACGAGCATGATCTCTGGGCGGTTCTGGTTTGACTTGATCAATGCGTCGGCGAAGCGGGGCAGCCAATCGGTTGCCCCGCTTGCGTTTGGGGTCAGGCGATTTCGATCAGCACTTCGCCTGGCGTGACCCGATCGCCTTTGGCGACATACACACCTTTCACCGTGCCATCAACACTTGTATGTACCTCGGTTTCCATTTTCATGGCCTCGGTAATCAGTACCGCCTGGCCAGCTTTTACGGTGTCACCTTCCTTAACCAGCACGTCCACCACATTGCCCGGCATGGTCGTGGTGACGTGGCCGGGATCGGTGGCCTGTTTCCGACCGCTGCCGGCGCCGGCTTCGTATTCGTTCAGGGATTCAAACACCACTTCCTGGGGCATGCCGTCCAGAGACAGATAGAGCTTGCGCTTGCCCGGTCCTGAGCCGCCAACACCGGTAACGGCCACTTCGTAGCTTTCGCCGTGTACGTCAATGCGGAACTCGGTGGCGATGGCGGTGCCCAGGCGGTCCCGGCCCTTTTGCTCGGCCGGTAGCAACTCTTCGGGCTTCAGTGTGCCATCCTGCCGTTGTTGCAGATATTCCCGGCCAAGATCCGGAAACATGGCGTAAGTCAGCACGTCTTCCTCGCTGGTGGCCAGGCTGCCAATGTCTTCTCGCAGCTTGTTCAGTTCCGGGCTAAGCAGGTCGGCGGGGCGACCGTCATTGACGGTTTCGTTGCCGATAGCCTTTTTCTGGATTTCGGCGTTCACCTCGGCAGGTGGCTGGCCGTAACCTCCCTGAAGGTAGCGTTTCACTTCGTTGGTGATGGTCTTGTAGCGTTGACCAGCCAGCACGTTATAGACCGCCTGGGTCCCCACAATCTGGGAGGTGGGGGTGACCAGTGGCGGGTAGCCCAGATCCTTGCGCACACGGGGAATCTCGTCGAAGACCTCGCGTATGCGGTCCAGGGCGTTCTGCTCTTTGAGCTGGTTGGCCAGGTTGGACATCATGCCGCCCGGCACCTGATTGATCTGTACCGAAATGTCCTCGCGGGTAAATTCGCTTTCAAACTGGTGGTACTTCTTGCGCACTTCCCGGAAGTAGTCGGCAATCTCGCTTAACAGCTCCAGATCCAGCCCGGTGTCATAGTCCGTGCCCTTCAGGGCGGCCACCTGGGATTCTGTTGCAGGATGGCTGGTGCCGTTGGCAAAGGCGGAAATGGCGGTGTCGATACGGTCTGCGCCGGCTTCCACCGCTTTCAGTTGGCACATGGCGGCCAGGCCGGCGGTGGCGTGGCTATGGATGACCAGAGGCAGATCCACGGACGATTTAATGGCTTTGGTCAACTCGTAGGTGGCGTAAGGAGTTAGCAGCCCGGCCATGTCCTTGATGGCAATGGAGTCGGCGCCCATGGCCTTGAGTTCCTGGGCCTGCTTCACGAAAAGCTCGGGTGTATGCACCGGGCTGGTGGTATAGCAAATGGTACCCTGAGCGTGCTTGCCCGCCTTCTTCACCGCTTTCATGGCGGTTTCCAGATTGCGCAGATCGTTCAGGGCATCAAAGATGCGGAACACATCAATGCCGTTGTCGGCGGCTTTTTGCACGAACGCTTCCACCACATCGTCAGCGTAGTGACGGTAACCCAACAGGTTCTGCCCCCGCAGCAGCATTTGCAGGCGGGTGTTGGGCAGCGCCTTGCGCAACTGGCGCAGGCGTTCCCAGGGGTCCTCTTTCAGAAAGCGCACGCAGGCGTCGAAAGTGGCGCCGCCCCAGACCTCCAAGGACCAGTAACCCACCTGGTCCAACTTGTCACAGATCGGCAGCATGTCTTCGGTGCGCATGCGGGTCGCAATCAGGGACTGGTGGGCATCACGAAGGATAAGATCGGTAACTTCAATTTTTTTGGCGTTGCTCATATTCAATCCTCCTGTGGATTACCAGCCGGCGTGGGCCGCGATCGTGGCTGCGATGGCCAGCGCAATTTCGCTGGGGTGGCGTTTGGTGGAATAGTTCAACAGCTCCGGATGGCTGGGCACGAAACTGGTGTCAAACACGCCAGCCTGGAAATCCGGATGATCCAGTATTTGCTGGTAATAGTTGGCGGTTGTGGTGATGCCATGCAGGCGCATGTCATCCAGAGCCCGCTTGCCGCGCGCGATAACTTCATCCCAGGTCAGTGCCCAGACCACCAGTTTCAGGCACATGGAGTCGTAGTAGGGTGGAATCTCGTAGCCCGTGTAGATGGCGGTGTCCACTCTAACACCTGGGCCACCGGGGGCGTAGTAGTGGGTAATGCGCCCGAAACTGGGCAAGAAGTCGTTTTTGGGATCTTCGGCGTTGATGCGGAACTGCAGCGCATAGCCCCGGTACGAAATATCCTCCTGCCGGTAGCTGAGGGATTCCCCCGCGGCGACCCGCAACTGTTCCCGGACAATATCCACCCCGGTAATGGCTTCGGTGATGGTGTGCTCCACCTGCACCCGGGTGTTCATCTCCATGAAGTACACCTCGTTGCCCGAGAGTAGAAACTCCACCGTGCCGGCATTCTCGTAGCCCACGGCTTTTGCGGCCTTGACGGCGAGGCTGCCGATGTACTGGCGCTGTTCCGGTGTCAGTTGCGGGCTGGGGGCGATCTCAATCAGTTTCTGGTTACGACGCTGAATGGAACAATCGCGCTCATACAGGTGAATGGCGTTGCCCCGGCTATCCGCTAGAATCTGCACCTCGATATGGCGCGGATTGACGATGCATTTTTCCATGAACACCTCGGCCGAGCCGAAAGCCTTGGTGGCCTCCGAAATCACCCGTGGGTACTGGGTTCTAAGCTCCTCCGGTGTATCGCAACGGCGAATCCCCCGGCCGCCACCGCCGGAGGTGGCCTTCAGCATCACCGGATAGCCAATCTCATTAGCCAGCTTCAGGGCCTCATCCAGATCGGCCAGATTGCCCTCGGAGCCGGGAGTAATGGGCACGCCGGCCGCCCGCATGCTGTCGCGGGCCTGGGTCTTGTCACCCATCTTGTGAATAACGTCGGATTTCGGGCCAATAAAGGTCAGACCCTTTTCTTCGCACAGCTGAGCGAAGCGGGCGTTCTCCGACAGGAAGCCATAACCAGGATGAATGGCATCGCAGCCCACCTCCAGGGCGAGATTGACGATGCGGGCGGGATCCAGGTAGCCGGCAATCGGATCCTCGCCCAGGGAGTAGGCTTCATCAGCGCGCTTGACGTGCAAGCCGTAGCGATCGGGCTCGGTGTAGATCGCCACAGACCGGATCCCGGCCTCGGCGCAGGCCCGCACGATACGCACCGCAATTTCGCCTCGGTTGGCGATCAGTACTTTCTTCAACATGGGCGATTCCTCGTTTCGTCGTCCCGAATGAAGGTGTTAAAAGCCTAACGATGGCAACTGATGAGTTAAAATTGATATTATTTGGGTTATATATAAGTAATGACTTATGAATAGGTGAGTCGGGAGAACCTGTGCCATTAAGTGTCCAGAAACTGGCTAGCCGCCTTACATTTCGGCAGCTGCAGGTGTTCAAGGCCGTTTACGATCTGAAAAGCTACAGCAAGGCCGGTGATCTGCTTGGACTGACCCAGCCCGCCGTATCCAGCCAGATGCGTCATCTGGAGCAGGCAGTTGGGATGCCTATGTTTGAGTACGTGGGCAGGAAGCTGTATTGCACCGCCGCTGGCGAGGAGATGGCAGCTTGCGTAGGCTCGGTGTTTCGCGAGTTGACGGACATGCAGAACCGGATGGCGGCGCTGGAAGGTCGCGTGGCGGGGGATCTCAAGCTGGTGGCGGTCAATACCGCGCAGTATGTGGTGCCTTATCTTTTGCGGTCGTTTCTGCAGATTAACCCGCAAGTGAATGTTTCGGTCGCAGTGGTCAACCGGGCGGCTGCCCTGGAACGGCTGAGCGATAACAGCGGCGATCTGGTCATTATGGGGATGGTTCCTCCAGACCGGCCGCTGACCTCGTTTCCCTTTCTGGATAACGAGTTGATTCCGATTGTTCCTGATGGCCACCCACTGCTAAATCTGCAGTCTGTCAGTGCCGGGGAGTTTCTGAAGAACCAGCTTCTGACCCGTGAGCCCGGTTCCGGCAGTCGTCTGGCGCTGGAGGTTTATTGCCAGCAGCACCGTTTGAAAATGGAATCCGCCATGGAACTGGGTTCGAACGATGCGGTAAAACACGCGGTATTGGCGGGGCTCGGAGTGGCGGTGGTGCCGAAGCTCAGTGTCGTTTCAGAGCTGGCGCTGGGCTCGCTTCATGCCCTCAACATAACCGGGTTCCCCTTGCGCCGTAGCTGGTGTGTGGTCTACCCTCAGGCCCGGCATCCGACGCCGGCCATGCAGGCCTTTATTGATTACATCCAGCAAAATATTGCGCAGTTTGAACGGGTGTTTCGGCGGCTCGCTTCTTAATGTTGGTGTTCTCCTTCGCCCAGCCTTCTGAGTCTGGAGTTAGCCACAGCGGGAGACGCATCCCAAAAAACGCTCCTTCGGCACATCCGTGTGACGCTTCTGTTCCGCCATCCCTGGCTCCACAAATTTTTGGGAGGCGTCTCCCGCTGTGGCTCATCAACGTCTCGCAAGCCTTCGTACTGACTTGATGTTGCGGGGCCCTTTGAGCATTGTTTTTCCGAGCGTGCTGCAAACACGTTTGATCGGCAGGGTTTGGGCTTCCTTCCCAAAAATTTCGGAGGCCATGGATGGCCGGAGAGAAGCGCACATGGAAGTGCTTGTAGCGGTTTTTGGGAAGGAAGCCCAAATCCTGCCCGCACCAAAATCGGCAGGCTAGGGCCCAGATAGCGGGCCCCAACCTGGTTAGAGGTCTAGCCGTCCAGCTTGCGAACGAGAATCTCATTGAACAGCTTGGGATTACCCTGGCCCTTGGAAGCCTTCATCAGAGGGCCCATGAAGCCGCCAAGCATCTTCTTGCGCTTCTTCGGATCTTCCTCGTTCTGGTATTGAGCCACCTGATCCGGCATGCCGGCCAGCACCTCATCCACCATGGTTTCCAGAGCGCCGGTATCCGACACCTGCTTCAGGCCCTTGGCTTCGATAATGGCATCGACATCGTTGTTTTCGCCCGTCCATAGCGCGTCGAACACCTTCTTGGCACCGGCGGAGGACAGTGTGTTATCGGCGATGCGGGTCACCATGGCGCCCAGTTGTGCGCCGGTAATCGGCGCCTCGGCGACGGACTTCTCCTCCGCATTCAGGCGAGCGGAGAACTCGCCCTGAATCCAGTTGGCGGCCAGCTTGGCATCTTTGCCGTGTTCCACGGTTTCTTCGAAGAATGCAGCCAGTTTGGCGTCGGCAGACAGGATGCCGGCGTCATAGTCGTTCAGGCCGTATTGCTCCTTGAAACGCGCCCTGCGAGCGTCCGGCAGTTCCGGCAGGCGGCTGCGGGCGTCTTCGATGAAGGCATCGTCGATTTCCACCGGCAGCAGGTCCGGGCAGGGGAAGTAGCGATAGTCGTTGGCTTCTTCCTTGGTGCGCATCGAGCGGGACTCGTCCCGGTCACCGTTGTACAGGCGGGTTTCCTGCACAATCACGCCGCCGTCTTCCAGGATATCCATCTGCCGCTCCACCTCGTGGGCGATGGCCTGTTCCATGAACCGGAACGAGTTCAGGTTCTTGGTCTCGGTGCGGGTGCCCAGGGTGTCAGAGCCTTTTGGCTTCAGAGAGATGTTGACGTCAAAGCGCATGGAGCCCTGGGACATATCGCCGTCGCAGATGCCCAGTGAAGTGACGATGCTGTGCAGCTTTTTGGCAAAAGCCACGGCTTCCTCGGCGCTGGTCATATCCGGCTCGGTCACCACCTCGATCAGCGGGGTGCCGGCGCGGTTCAGGTCGATGCCGGTCATGCCATGATAATCCTCGTGCAGGGATTTACCGGCGTCCTCTTCCAGGTGGGCGTGGTGAATGCGCACGCGCTTGGTGCTGCCATCGGCCAGGTCGATGTCGACGTAGCCGGGGCCAACGATGGGCTGGGCCAGCTGGGTGGTCTGGTAGCCCTTGGGCAGGTCCGGGTAGAAGTAGTTCTTGCGCTCGAACACCGAGCGACGGCCGATTTCTGCGTTGGTGGCCAGGCCGAACATTACCGCGTAGCGGAACGCCTGTTCGTTGGGTACCGGCAGGGTGCCGGGCATCGCCAGGTCAACCGCGTTGGCCTGGGTGTTGGGCTCGGCACCGTAAGCGGTGCTGGAGCCGGAGAAAATCTTGGTCTGGGTGGCGAGCTGAACGTGAATTTCCAGCCCGATCACGATATCCCACTGCATGTGTTCGTCTCCTAATCCGGGCTTATTGAGGTTCACGCTGGTGCCAGTCGGTCACCTGCTGGAACTGATGGGCGGCGTTCAGCAGGCGCGCTTCGGAGAAGTAATCCCCGATAATCTGCAGCCCCACCGGCAAGCCGTCGACAAACCCGGCCGGAACCGACATGGCCGGAATGCCTGCAAGGTTAATGGCGATGGTGAACACGTCTTCCAGGTACATGGACACCGGATCGGTGTTCTTCTCGCCCTGCTTGAACGCCGGCGTTGGCGACACCGGGCTCATCAGCACGTCCACTTCCTTGAACGCATTGATGAAATCCTGCTGGATCAGGCGGCGCACCTTCTGGGCCTTCAGGTAATAGGCATCGAAATAACCGGCGGACAGGGCATAGGAACCCACCAGAATCCGGCGCTTCACCTCGTTGCCGAAGCCTTCCGCCCGGGTGCGGGTGTACATGTCCATCAGGTCTTTCGGGTCTTCGCAGCGGTAGCCATAGCGCACGCCGTCAAACCGGGACAGGTTGGCGGACGCCTCCGCCGGAGCGATCACGTAATACGCTGCGATGGCCAGCTTCGCGTTTGGCAAGGAAACCTCCTTCACCGTCGCGCCCAGCTTTTCATACTCGCGAATGGCGTTACGAACCTGCTCTTCCATAGCCGGAGCCAGCTGGTCACTGAAGTATTCCTTCGGCAGGCCAATCTTCAGGCCCTTCAGCGGCTCGTTCAGGGTGGTCGTGTAATCCGGTACTTCCCGGTCAATGCAGGTGGAGTCCTTCGGATCGTGCCCCGCCATCACATTCAACATCAGCGCGGCATCTTCTGCCGTGCGCGCCATCGGCCCGCCCTGATCCAGGGAAGAGGCAAAGGCAATCATCCCGTACCGGGATACCCGGCCATAGGTCGGCTTCAAACCGGTGATGCCGCACAATGCCGCCGGCTGACGGATTGAGCCACCGGTATCCGTGCCCGTCGCCGCCGGCACCAGTCGTGCCGCTACCGCAGCCGCAGAACCACCGGATGAACCACCTGGTACCCGCTTGTCACCACCGGACAGGCCCCAGGGGTTGGTCACGGCGCCATAAAAACTGGACTCGTTAGACGAGCCCATGGCGAACTCGTCCATGTTGGTCTTGCCAAGGCACACCGCGCCAGCCGCCTTGAAGTTAGCCGTCACGGTCGCGTCGTAGGGAGGCACAAAATTATCCAGCATTTTCGACCCGCAACTGGTGCGAATGCCGCTGGTGCAGAAGATATCCTTGTGAGCAAAGGGCACCCCGGTCCACACCGTGGCCTTACCGGCTGCGCGCATCTCATCAGCGGCCTTCGCCTCAGCCAGCGCCTGCTCGTCTGAGATGGTAATAAAACTGTTGTACTTGCCGTCTTCCGTTTTCAGACGGTCCAGGAACTGCTGAGTCAGCTCCACACTCGAAATCCTGCCACTCTCCAGCTCTCTGGAAAGCTCTGCTACAGACTTGTTATGCATGATAAATCCCGAAATCTCTGATGGACGACCAAATCACTCGATAACCCTGGGCACCAGATACAACCCATCCTCGGTAGCCGGCGCAATCGCCTGGAACGCCTCCCGCTGATTGGTTTCGGTAACCACATCCGGCCGCAGCTTCTGCACCGCATCCAGCGGATGGGCCATGGGCTCCACCGAATCGGTATCCGCGGCACTCAACTGATCCACCAGGTCCAGGATATTGCCCAGATCCTTCTCCAGAGCCGAAACCTGCTCGCCGTCCACTTTGATGCGGGCGAGCACGGCAACTTTCTCGATGTCCTCGCGGGAAATGCTCACGTTGCCTCCAAAAAGCGTGTGTGAAAACAATTTAATGTCAGGTTAGAAGCCAGGAATAACGTATGGGGATGCTTGTGAGGATGGCTTTCCAAAACTGTGCGAAGCCATGGATGGCGGAGCTCAAGCGACACAGGGATGTGCCGAAGGAGCGTGTTTTGGAAAGCCATCCTCACAAGCAGCCATGCTCCACGGTTAACTGCGCGCGGAACCCTGGCGACAACAAAGCCCGACATATTACCAGAACCGCGCGCAACATTGGCCCCGTCTAAAGCCATAAAATGTGAGAATGGTAAGCCCCGAAGCCCCGATGGCGCCTTGCCTGAGTAGGTGCTCACTGCTAAAGTTGCCGCATTCTTTTCTGCAACCGCAACTCTCAGGTTGAAACAACACGAATGTTAATCAAAAGACTCCGAGGCTTATTCTCAAGCGACCTGTCCATCGACCTGGGCACCGCCAACACCCTTATCTACGTGCGCGAACGCGGCATTGTACTTAACGAACCCTCTGTCGTGGCCATCCGTACCAATAACTCCCAGAAAATGGTCGCTGCCGTCGGGTCCGAAGCCAAACGCATGTTGGGCCGCACCCCGGGCAATATTACCGCCATCCGTCCCATGAAAGATGGTGTGATCGCCGACTTCGTCGTGACCGAAAAAATGCTCCAGCACTTTATTCACAAAGTGCACGAAAACAGTTTCATTACCCCGAGCCCCCGCGTACTCGTGTGTGTGCCCAGCAAATCTACCCAGGTAGAGCGCAAGGCCATCCGCGAATCGGCCCTGGGTGCAGGCGCCCGCGAGGTGTTCCTGATCGAAGAACCCATGGCGGCCGCCATTGGTGCCGGCCTGCCGGTGGAAGAAGCCAGCGGCTCCATGATTGTCGACATCGGTGGCGGTACCACCGAGATCGCCATTATCTCCCTGAATGGCATCGTCTATGCCGAATCCGTCCGGGTTGGTGGCGACAAGTTCGACGAAGCCATCGTTACTTACGTCCGTCGCAACTACGGCAGCCTGATCGGCGATTCCACAGCCGAGCGTATCAAGCATGAAATCGGCTGTGCCTATGAAGGCCTTGAAGTGCGAGAAATCGACGTTCGTGGTCGCAACCTGGCTGAAGGTGTGCCCCGGGCCTTCACCCTGAACAGCGAAGAAATTCTCGACGCGCTTCAGGAATCCCTGGCCCAGATCGTCCAGACCGTGAAGAGCGCCCTGGAACAGTCTCCGCCTGAGCTGGCCTCCGACATCGCTGAGCGCGGCATTGTGCTGACCGGTGGCGGAGCGTTGCTGCGGGGCCTGGACAAGCTCATCAGCGAAGAGACCGGCCTGCCGGTCATTATTGCGGAAGATCCGCTGACCTGCGTAGCCCGTGGCGGCGGTAAAGCCCTGGAAGTGATTGATCGCGGTGGCATCGGAATGTTCTCCCAGGAGGGGTAACCCCGTGGGAGGGCTAAGCCATTAAGACCATATTTGTCCAGGGACCGGTACCCGGTTTCCGGCTGTTTCTCGTCGTTCTGTTATCGGCAGCGTTAATCGCTGCCGATGCCCGTTTTGACAAGCTCACCACCGTCCGCAGCACTCTTGCCACCGGGCTGGCTCCGGTGTACTGGCTTGGCAATGCCCCATATTCCTTTGCCGACTGGTTTTCCGGCCTGTTTGTCAGCCGTGATGATCTGCAGCAGGAGAACGAAGAGCTCAAAACCCGACTGCTGATTCTGGAACGCCGTGCTCTCAAGTACGCGGCTCTGGCGTCGGAGAATAACGAGCTGCGCCGGCTGCTGAATTCTTCCGAAGTACTGGATGACCGGGTCATTGTGGGCGAAGTGGTGGGGGTCTCCCCGGATCCGTTCTCCCACGAGATCATCATTAACAAAGGCGAGAGTGATGGTGTCACGACTGGTCAGGCGGTACTGGACGCAGAGGGCCTGATGGGCCAGGTGATCCAGACCAGCCAGTTCACCTCCCGTGTCCTCCTGGTGTCCGACAGCAGTCACGCCGTTCCTGTTGAGGTGGTACGTAACGGTCTGCGTTCGATTTTGTTGGGCAACGGCGAAACCGATGAACTGGATCTGGTTCACGTACCAGATACTGCCGATATCCGCGAGGGCGACATGTTGGTGAGCTCCGGCCTTGGCGGGCGCTTCCCCAGAGGTTATCCGGTGGCTGAGGTCAGCTCGATCGAGAAAGAGCCGGGGGAGCCTTTTGTGACCATTCAGGCCGCGCCGAAAGCCCGCCTCAACCAGAGCCGGCTGGTGCTGATCGTGTTTCAGCCGGAAGAGCGCTCGGTGCCCGAAAATGGGCAGGCGGCCCCGGATAACGAGGAGGCAAACTGATGTTGTCTGTCATCAGTTATCCGCTGTTCGCCATCACCGTGGTGTTATCGTTGGTGCTGAGTATCTCCCTGTTCCCGGTGGACTGGTTTCAGTTTCGCCCGGAGTGGCTCGGACTGATTGTCTTCTACTGGACCTTCCGCGCCCCGGCCCAGTTTGGCATTCTGATGGCCTGGTGCCTGGGGTTGTTACTGGATATTCTCGAGTCTACCCCGCTGGGCGTGAATGCCATGGGCATGGCCCTGATCGCCTTTCTGGTTCTGACCATTCACCAGCGGTTGCGGATGTATCCGCTGCCTCAGCAGTGCCTGATGGTGTTTCTGTTATTGGGCATCAACCAGATGCTGGTACATTTCGTGAAACAGTTACTAGGTGCTGAAAGCGCCGGTTTCAGCTACTTGTGGCCAGCCTTGACGAGCGCTCTGGCCTGGCCTGTGGTCAGTGGCGTACTGGACACAATCAACCGTAAACTGGGATAACTGTATGAGCTGCCTCATTCTGGCCTCGGCATCACCGCGCCGGGCTGAGTTGCTGAGACAGATCGGTGCTGACTTTCAGGTGGCGCCCGCCGAGATAGACGAGACTCCGCAACCGGGTGAATCGGCTCAGCACTATGTTGAGCGCCTGGCCCGGGAGAAAGCCTCTTGTGTTGCCGGTGGAGCTCCGGGTGCCCGGGTACTGGGGTCTGACACCTCTGTTGTTGTAGACGGAGAGATTCTTGGGAAACCGGAGTCCGATACTCAGGCTTGTGAGATGTTGCGCCGGTTATCTGGAAGAACCCATCAGGTGATGACCGCGATCGCTCTGGCGCAGGAGCAGACGTGTCGGTCATTGGTGGTGGTCACCGATGTCAGCTTTCGGGAGCTCTCAGAGGCCGAAATCCTTGCCTACGTCGCTACCGGTGAACCCATGGACAAGGCGGGAAGCTACGGAATTCAGGGACTTGGTGGTATCTTTGTTCAGGAACTCAAGGGCAGCTACAGCGCTGTGGTGGGTTTGCCCTTGCAGGAAACCGCAGAGTTATTGGCAAATGCCGGCGACCCTGTCTGGCGCCACTGGCCATGCAGTAAGGAGAGCCAAGCATGAGTGAAGAGATCCTGATCAACGTGACTCCGGTAGAAACCCGGGTGGCCCTCGTTGAAAACGGCATGTTGCAGGAAGCCTATATCGAGCGCACCAGTCGCAAGGGGATTGTTGGCAACATCTACAAGGGCAAGGTGGTTCGGGTGCTGCCCGGCATGGAAGCGGCGTTCGTGGACATCGGCCTGGAACGGGCGGCCTTCATTCATGCATCCGATGTCGTCAGTGGCCAGGCGTCTGGCGACGAACCGTCGGATGCCCCCAGGACTGTACCGGATATCCGTACCCTGTTACGGGAAGGGCAGTCCCTGGTGGTGCAGGTAACCAAGGATCCGATTGGTACCAAGGGCGCGCGACTCACCACCCAGCTTTCCATTCCGTCCCGTTATCTGGTGTTCATGCCAGGCGTTTGCCATGTCGGGATTTCCCAGCGCATTGAAGATGATAATGAGCGCGCGCGGCTGAAATCCCTGATTGAGGAAGGCGCAGCGGAACATGATGATGTGCAGGGTGGCTATATCATCCGCACCGCGGCGGAGGCTGCCTCAGCCGAAGACCTGATTGCGGATATGACCTACCTGCACCGGCTCAGCCAGTCGATCCAGGAGCGCATTGCCAAAGCGCCGGCACCCTCAGTGGTCTATCAGGATTTGCCGTTGTTTATTCGCACCATCCGGGATCTGATCCGACCGCAAACTGAAAAAGTGCGTATTGATAGTCGCGAGAGCTATCAGCGGGTAATGGAGTTTGTCAAAGAGTTCGTCACTGAGTTTGCCGACAAGGTGGAGTACTACCCCGGTGAGCGGCCTATCTTTGACCTGTATTCGGTTGAAGATGAAATCCAGAAAGCCCTGAGCCGCAAGGTTCAGCTCAAATCCGGTGGCTATGTGATCATCGATCAGACCGAAGCGATGACGACCATCGACATCAACACCGGTGCCTTTGTGGGCCACCGCAATCTGGAAGAGACCATCTTCAAAACCAATCTGGAAGCCGCCCGGTCGATCAGTCGTCAGCTTCGGCTGCGGAATCTGGGCGGGATCATCATCATCGACTTTATCGACATGGAAGATCCCGAACACCAGCGCCAGGTGCATCGGATGCTGGAGAAGATGCTGGAACGGGATCACGCCAAAACCAAGATTACCGGCGTTTCCGAGCTGGGCCTGGTGGAGATGACCCGAAAACGCACCACAGAAAGCTTGGGCCAGGTTCTGTGCGAGCCGTGCCCGATCTGTGATGGCCGGGGGTTCCTGAAAACCGCCGAAACCGTGTGCTACGAAATCTTCCGGGAAATCCTGCGCGTTAACCGGGCCTATGAAGCCGAAAATTATCTGGTGATGGCGTCCCAGAAGGTGGTGGACCGCCTGCTGGATGAAGAGTCAGATAACGTGGCAGACCTTGAAACCTTTATCAGTAAAACCATTCGCTTCCAGGTTGAGCCTTTCTACAGCCAGGAACAGTACGACGTTGTTTTGCTCTGACACCTGAGCAGCAGGGCGTTGCAGGGAGCTGAGTCTTATGTCGATCCGCGAGCCGGACAGTTCGCAACCAGCCGAGGATGAGCGCGGTCTGGTTGCCCGCGGGTTGGCGGTCTTTGCCAGTGTGGTCTGGTGGTCCATCCTGACGCTGCTGGTGTTATTCGCACTCTATGTTGGTGTCGGTCGCCAGCTCACCTCTGATATCAACAGCTTTTCTGATGAACTGGCGGCTTCGCTCTCCGAAGCCACAGGCCTGGATGTGTCTGTTGGCCGTTTATCCTCCCAATGGTATTGGCTGGATCCTTCCATTACCGCCAAAGACATCACCATCAATTCTCCGGATTCAGACCGCATTGCCGCGGAACTTGAGCACCTGGAATTGCGGCTCGATTTTTTTGCCTCCCTGTTCCGCTTCCGCCTGGTGTTCCGCAATTTTGACGCTGACGGTCTGGCGTTAACGGTGGTGCGCCCTACCGAGGATCCGTTTATCAATCCGGTCGAAGAGATTGCGGAGCTGGCCGAGCCGGGTGCGCCGGAACTCCAGGAGTGGATTCGCCTGGCTGGCCGCTGGTTGTCGAATCCGGAAGTCCGGGTGACACGGGTCAGCCTGGCGCTGGGCCCAAGCCGGCAGAACCTGCGTTTTCTGGATATTCCACAGCTTGATCTGTCCTACCAGGGCGGCTTGTTCCAGGCCGCAGGCCGGGCCATGCAGAGCGGTACGACCACACAGCTGGCCAGTTTTGCTCTGGTAGGACAGCGGTTTTTCAGGGGTGAGTTTACCGGTCAACTCTACCTGGATGTGGATTCCGGTCGACTGTTCGACGGCCTGATTGATGATCTGAACTGGCGAGGCATACGGGTTGAAGGCTTCGATCTGGGGGGCAGTGCCTGGCTAAGCTTTGAGGATGGCGAGCTGCAGCAGGTTCAGGGCCAGGTTCGCACCCCCTATCTTCAGTTAGGTGTTAACCGTGAATCTCTGGCGCCTCTTGAAGATATTCAGGCTCACTTCGGTTGGCGGCGGGGGGAGGCCCTACGTTTGCAGAAGCTTCGCTGGGACTGGATCGGCGATCAGGTTCTGCCGTTCAGTGTTCGCATCGAAGACGGTCAGGATGAGCTTAAGCTGGTGGCAGACTCACTGCCGCTCAAGCCTTTGCGGCGATTGGTTCAGGCCCTGGAGCTGCTGCCGGATGCCGCCAGCGAGGCGCTGGAGCATTATCAGCCTGCGGGTTTTCTGGACGATATGTTGTTTACTCTGCCAGAGCAGGGCTCCCGGTTCTCGTTAAGTGCCAGATTGCGGGAGTTCGGGGTGCGGGCCTGGTCTGGCGCTCCCCGCGCCGAGGGGCTATATGGCTTTATCCAGATGAATCCAGACAGCGGCAGGGTGACCCTGGATACACCAGAACCCATCATGCTGGGCTTTCCGCAGTTGTTCAACACTGACTGGATGCTGGACTCTCTATCCGGAACCGTCGCCTGGACCCTGGAAGGAGGGATCACCAGGGTATTCTCCGATGATCTGGAGTTTATCTATCGCTCAGATACCCGGTTAAGCGGCGCCTTTGACCTGCGGCTGGATCGATACGGGGAGGACAATCTTGGTTTGAGCGTCGGCGTAGAAGGCGGCAATGCCGATATGCTGGCGGATTTCGTGCCGGCGAATGCTGTGGGCGAAGGGCTTTACGAATGGCTTACCAACAGTATTCCGGAGGCCGGTATCCGGGGGCAGTACTATGGCCACGGCCGTATCGATTCCGCCGCGCCGTCTGGATCGTTTGTTTCCTCCATGTGGTATGAATTCGATAACGCCAGGATTCGATACGACCAGCGCTGGCCCGCTGTGGAGCAGGCCAGCGGGCGGGTCGAGATCCAGAATGCCGACACCCGGGTAGCGCTCGCTCGGGGCGAGATCGGTGGGTTGGAGCTGGAAAACGCCAGTGTTCGGGTCCTTCCCGGAGATGGGGAAACTGGCACGCTGGTGCGCGTAGATGCCGCGTCGACGGTTCCGGCAGAGAGAATACCCTGGTGGCTGACCAATACTCCGTTAGGGGAATTGTTGGGATACGGTAACACCCGGGCCCGTTATGAGGGGGAATTTGAGCTGGACCTTGGGCTGGAGCTACCGCTATCGCAAGGGCAGGACACCCGGGTTACGGCGCAGGTAAAAACCGACAATGCCGGATTCTGGTTACCGGATGCGGGACTTCGCTGGCAGAATATTCGGGCCGACGTGACTTACGACAGTGTTGATGGGTTTTCCGGGCCACCGGTCACTGCCCGTTTTTTCGATCAACCGGTCAGTGTCGTTTTTTCCACCGCGGAGGCCGGCGATGCCATGCTGATACGCCAGCAAGGTGGTCTGAAGCTGCCAGACTCCCTGGCGGCCTTTGGCCTGGCTAACGATGCGGCGCGCGGGCTTGCCGGAGAGCTTGTCTACACCGCAGAGCTGGAGTTAGGCGGTGCCAGCGAGCCGGTGATTTCCCTGTTTTCAGACCTTGAAGGTCTGCAGGTGGATTGGCCCAAACCACTGGCAAAGACCGCGCGCGAGCGAACCCCCCTGTCGGTCCGGGTTGATCCGTTCCAGAGCGAAGGCGTGGCGATCGCTGCGCAATGGCAGGATCGTCTGGATGCTGAACTCCGTTTTAAGGAGACGGGCTTCGAACTGGTGTTCGGGCATCTGAATCTGGGCGCTCACCACCTGACCAATATCACCATTGATGCGCTTGAGCTGGAGGACCGGTGGGTCGTTCATACCGACTCGGATCGGGCCCGGGGCAGGGTGGTGTTACCCAGAGAAGGAGGCACGGTAGAGGCCGACTTTGCAACCCTGCGCCTGGTGCGGGAGGCCAGTGCCGCAGAGCAGGACAACGAATTTCTGACTCTTGAGGAGCAGTTGCAGGCGTTCAGGGAGCTGGATATGGGAAATTGGCCCGACATTAATGCCAGAATCTCGGATCTCCGGCTGGACGGCGAGTCTGCGGGAAGCTGGCGTTTCAAGCTGCGCCCTGAACCCTATCGGTTGCGTGTACAGGAGGTGGAAGGCCGGCTTGGATCCCTGGTGTTGTCCGGCGATATGACCTGGAGCATTGTGGATGACCGGGAAACGACCCGGTTTACTGGTAAGCTGGAGGGCGGGGCCCTTAAGGATCTGGAAGCGCTGACTGGCAGCACCATTCCGATGACCAACGAAGAAACGGCGGTTGAACTGGATCTGGATTGGCCGGGAAGCCCGAACAACATTGCTCTCAGCAAGATAAGCGGCACGGTCAGTGCCCGCCTGGACGACGGCATGATCATGGAGCAGAGCAATTCGGCGCAATTGTTCCGGATCTTCAACCTGCTGAACACTGATACGCTCTGGCGCAGGTTGCGGCTGGACTTCTCGGATCTGTACGAACGGGGCGTCGCCTTTGACGCCATTTCCGGTAAAGCCAACATCATAAATGGCCTGGTGACCATGGATCCGGAACTGCAACTGGTGGGTCCGTCCGGCGCGTTCAAACTCAGTGGCAATACCAACATGGCCGAAGAAACGTTGGATATGCGCCTGGTACTGGTACTACCCGTGACACAGAATCTGCCCCTGGCTGCCATACTGATGGGGGCGAGCGCCCCCATCGGCGGCGCCTTGTTCGTGCTCGATAAAATTCTGGGCGACCCGTTGAGCAAACTGACCAGTGCCACGTACAGTGTCACAGGAACCTGGAGCAATCCGGAAGTGGATCTGCGGGGCGTGTTCGATACCGGTGAGTAAGGAGGCCATGATGGTTCAGGTCGCGGCAATACAAATGGTCAGTACCCATGACATCGATGCCAACCTTGAAGAGGCCCGAAGACTGCTGGCTGAAGCGGCAGGCGCAGGGGCGAAGGTGGCGGTGTTGCCCGAGAACTTCGCCGTTCTGGCGACCGCGCAGATGCTGGAGTGCGGCCGCCGGGAGGCGGGTAGCGAGCCTGTTATCCGTCGCTTTCTGGCCGAGCAGGCCCGGTCATTGGGGCTCTGGATTGTCGGCGGCTCCCTGCCGTTGGCCAGTCGGCGAGATGGTTCAGAGATAACAGACCGGGTACGCGCCACCTGTCTGGTGTACAACGATCATGGCGAAGAAGTGGCCCGCTACGACAAGATTCACCTGTTTGACGCCATGGTTGAAGACGCCCACGGCCAGTATCGGGAATCGGATACCTTTGAGCCCGGTGATCAGGCGATTACGGTGGATACGCCGGCCGGACGACTGGGGTTGGCGATCTGTTACGACCTTCGCTTTCCAGAACTGTTCCGGGCCTTGAGAGAGCAGGGCGCCGAATGGGTCTGCCTGCCCAGCGCCTTTACCTGGCAGACGGGCAATGCCCATTGGCACGCCCTGATACGCGCCCGCGCCATTGAAAACCAGGTTTGGGTGGTGGCGCCGGGGCAAGGGGGGCAGAACAGTAGCCGGCGAAGAACCTATGGCCACAGCCTGATCTGCGATCCCTGGGGTAAGGTCGTCAGTGAGTTCGATGAAGGCCCAGGCATGGCTTGCGCCGATCTGGACCTGGAGCAGCTGCATCAGTTGCGAAGCCGTATGCCCGTTTGGGAGCACCGGCGGCTCTGATTACTGCTCGGCGTCGTCGATCCATTCCCGCAGAGCCCGGAACAGCTTCCGGGCCTGACCGGTATTCTTGCCTTTTTCGACTTCCTTGCGGGCATTGCGCACCAGATTGCGCAGGTGCTGTACATCCGCTGAAGGGCAGTAATCAATAAACTCTCCTACCACCTTGTCACCTTCGGAAATCATCCGGTCGCGCCAGCGCTCGGCGAGATGGTGTCGGCGGGTATGCTCTTCGCTGCCAGCGTGGAAGGCGTCGATGGCACGGCCAATAGCTTCGGGGTCGTCCTCCTGGCGCAACACCTTACCAATGTACTGCAAGTGTCGCCGGCGGGCCTCACGCTGGGGAATCCGGCGTGATTCAATGATCGCCGCTTTCAGGGTCTCGCTGATGCTCAGGGTGGCCAGCTGTTCGTCGTTCAGGTCCAGCATGCGTTTGCCCAGATCCTGAAGCGCGTGCATTTCGCGCTTCAGCTGCGATTTGCTGGGGCCAAGGTCGTCCTGGAATTCGTCGTCAAATTGGTCAGTCATGGTAGGTCACAGGTTGCTCAGGCATAGAAAATGGTGGCCAGTCCCAGGAAGGCCATGAAGCCGACAACGTCGGTTACGGTGGTGAGTATCACACTGCCGGCCAGGGCCGGGTCAATGTTCCGGGATTTCAGGAACAGCGGCAAGACGGTGCCCACCAGCGCCGCCGCCACCAGGTTAATCACCAGTGCCGCCGCGATGATGGCACCAATCAGCCAGTCCTGGAACCAGACCACCGCGGCGGTGGCAACCACCACCGCCCACAGCAGGCCGTTCAGTACCCCGGACAGAAACTCACGGTTCAGCAGCCAGCCCACGTTGGCACCGCTGATCTGGCCAACGGCCATACCCCGGATCACCAGGGTCAGAGTCTGGCTACCGGCAATGCCGCCCATGCTGGCCACAATTGGCATCAGTACGGCCAGTGCAACGACTTTGGCAATAGTGTCTTCAAACAGTCCAATCACGGCCGATGCGGTAAAGGCCGTGATCAGATTGATGCCCAGCCAGACCGCGCGCCGGCGGGTGGTCTTCATCACCGGGGCAAAGGTGTCCTCGTCTTCATCCAGACCAGCCATACTCATCAGGGAATGGTCTGCGTCCTCACGGATAACGTCGACCACGTCATCGATGGTGATCCGGCCCAGCAGCTTGTTGGTCTCATCCACCACAGGGGCAGAAATCAGGTCGTAGCGTTCGAACAGAGTGGCGACCTTGGTGTCGGACAGGGACACGGGAATGGGTTCAATGTCCGTGTCCATCACTTCCCGAACGGTAGCCGCGGGATTGGATACCAGCATCCGGGTAATGGGCAGCATGCCGATAAACTCGTCCCGACGGCTGACCACAATCAGGCTGTCGGTCATCGGGGGCAGGCTGCGGTGACGGCGCAGGTAGCGCAACACAACGTCGATGCTGATGTCCGGCCGAACCGTGATGGTGTCGGTGTTCATCAGGCCGCCAGCAGTGTCCTCCGGGTAAGCGAGGACTTCCTCGACCCGCTGACGGTCTTGCTCGTCCATGGTGTCCAGGACTTCCTGGATCACCGTGTCCGGCAATTGCTGAAGCAAGTCGGCCAGGTCATCCGACTCGAAATCTTCCAGAATGTCCGCCAGCTCCTGCGCGTTCAGCTGGCTCAGGAAGTAGCTACGAATATCGTCGCCAAGATACTGGAGGACTTCCCCTTCCAGCTGCTTGTCGACCAGGTTCCAGAGCAGGGCCCGTTGGCGTGGTGGCGAGGATTCCAGAAGGTGAGCAATATCGCTGGGGCTCAGACCGCCATTCAGAATGCGGGCCACCTGCTTGAGGGCACCACTGTCCAGCGCTTCACTGAGTGAGCGAAGGCGTTGGCGGGCCTGGCTTTTTTCCAGAATGTCGGTCATTGAACCACCTGCGATCAGAAAACCTTTGCATTATAGCGGAGTTAGGTGGCACACGTGAGAAAGGATTGTAGGTGAATGACGAAACCGGAGGTTATTCCCCTTCACCAAAATAATCGTCAATCAGGGCAGTCAATGCGTCGATGGCATCCTGTTCGTCCGGGCCATCGGCAACCAGTTCCACTTCGGTGCCCTGGCTGGCAGCCAGCATCATCACCTGCATGATGTTCTTGGCGTCTACGTCCCGGCCTTTGCCCCGGATTCGTACCTTGCTGTCAAAGTTCGAAGCGGTGGCCACAAGCTTTGCTGTAGCCCGTGCATGCAGACCGAGTTTGTTGATGATGGTGATGGGGCGGCAAATCATAGGCGCTCAGATTTCTCCCCGGGCTTGAAGGTGTGGCAGTTCGGTGTGGCGCACCTGCACATTACGGTAATGATCGCGGAAATAGCGCCCGAGCTGCTCACACACATAAACGGAGCGGTGCTGGCCACCGGTGCAACCGATGGAAATGGTCATGTAACTACGATTGCTGTCGGCAAACGAGGGCAGCCAGGTATTCAGGAAGCCCGTGACGTCATTCACCATCTGACGGGTCAGCGGTTCCCGTTCCAGAAATTCGATGACCGGCTGATCAACGCCGGTGTGTTTGCGCAGGCTGGTGTCCCAGTATGGATTGGGCAGGCAGCGTACGTCGAAGACATAGTCTGAATCCACCGGCACGCCGTGCTTGAAGCCAAAGGACTGGAACAGCAGTGCCAGTTCCTGATCCTTGCGGCCGGCCACGCGCTGCTTGATCATGTCGCGTAGCTCGTACATGGAGAGCCCGGTCGTGTTGACGTAAAGATCGGCCAGCTTTGACAGGGGTTCCAGCAATTGCTTTTCGTTGGTGATTGCCTCCCGCAGAGACGTCTTGTCATCGCTCAGTGGATGCTTGCGGCGGGTTGCGTGAAAGCGTTGCAGCAGTGACTGTTCGTCGGCATCCAGGAAAATGATTTCAACCTCGACACCGGTCTGCTTCAGTTGCTGGTAAATGGTTTCAAAATTGGCCAGCTCGGCGGACAGGTTACGGGCATCAATACTGACGGCCATTTTTTTCAGCCGGCCGGGCGCTTCCTGAGTGGCCGCCTCTCGGGTCAGCGGGAACAGCAAGCCAATGGGCAGGTTGTCGATGCAGTAGAATCCCAGGTCTTCCAGCACATGCAGGGCCGTACTCTTGCCGGAACCGGATCGGCCACTGACGATAATCAGCTTCATGGGACTGTTTCTCCTTCAATCTGCCTGGCAGCCTGTCCAGATATCAGGCTGATCTCAGTGATTACTCTCCGCCATACGCTGGTAAAGGGTCGCGGGATCTTCACTCTGGCGCAGCCGGGCGCAGAAAGTGCTGTCATTGAAGCGCTCCGCCAGTTGGCTCAGTAACTCCAGGTGTTCACTGGTGGCTTCTTTGGGGACGATCAGTGCAAACACCAGATCTACCGGCTGGTTATCGATAGCATCAAAGTCTACCGGTTCCTCCAGAGTCATCAGCACGCCGATGACGCGGTCCAGGCCTTCCAGTCGGCAGTGGGGGATGGCAATACCCTCACCGATACCGGTGCTGCCCAGCCGTTCGCGGGAGACCAGATTGTTGAAGATCTGGGTGTCGCTGAGGATTTCATCCTGAAAGTGAATCCGTTCAGCGATGAACTCCAGCACACGTTTCTTGCTTGAGGCCGGCACCTTACAGAGGGTCAGTTCAGGGGCAAGAATATTGTCGATGGTCAGGGATGGCTCGCTCATGGATCGACTGCATGTCCGTAAAAAAAAGGCTGCGGCCGGTTAGCCCCGCCGCAGCTCGTTTCATGAAACACCCGGTAAGGTTCGCGCTTCAGCGACCGCCGTTACCGTGCATCCGGTCTACGTTCTTTTCCTTGTGCTTGAGGATCTGACGGTCCAGCTTGTCGACCAGAGCGTCGATTGCGGCGTACATGTCCTCATTTTCTGCCTTTGCGTGAATCTCACCACCAATCACGTGCAGCGTGGCTTCCGCCATCTGGCGCACCTTCTCGACCTCCAGGGTGACCTGGCAGTTACTGATGTGGTCGAAGTGACGCTCCAGCTTCTCGAACTTGGTGTTGACGTAATCCTTCAGAGCGGGAGTCAGTTCTACGTGATGGCCTGAAATGTTGAGTTGCATAGGCGTCTCCTGTTGTCATACTGCCGGCGTGCTTGCCGGATTGCGTGCCAGTGCATCTTGCACCGGCGAAAGTTTAAACCAGGCGTTTTCGTTCGTTCGAGGGAGGAATATGCATGGCCTCCCGGTATTTGGCCACGGTACGCCGCGCCACGTTGATTCCCTGTTCCCCTAGCATGGCTGCAATTTTGCTATCGCTCAATGGCTTTTTCGGGGTTTCCTCGGCAATCAGCTTCTTGATCATCGCCCGGATGGCTGTAGACGAGCATTCGCCGCCCTCGGCGGTGCTGACGTGGCTGGAGAAAAAGTACTTCAGCTCAAAAATACCGCGGGGCGTGTGCATGTACTTCTGGGTGGTAACCCGGGAAATCGTGGACTCGTGCATTTCCACCGCCTGGGCAATGTCAGACAGGATCAGAGGCTTCATGGCTTCTTCGCCCTGATCCAGGAACCCTTGCTGGTGTTCAACGATGCGGGTGGCCACTTTCAGCAGGGTTTCATTCCGGCTTTGCAGGCTCTTGATAAACCATTTCGCTTCTTGCAGCTGGTCGCGCAGGTAGGTGTTATCGGCACTGCTGTCAGCCCGGCGGATCAGTGACGCGTAGCTGGCATTCACCCGGATACGCGGAGCGATTTCCGGGTTGAGTTCAACCCGCCAGCGGCCTTCGTGTTTGCGTACGATAACGTCCGGGATAACGTAATCCGGTTCGGCCCGGTCCACGACATCGCCAGGGCGAGGGTTCAGGCTGGTGATCAGGGCCAGTACCTGTTTCAGCTGGTCTTCCTTGAGCCGGCTGCGGCGTAACAGTTGCGCGTAGTCCCGGTTGCCAAGCAGGTGCAGGAACTGGGTAACCACCAGTCTCGCCTGGCGCAGCCAGGGGGTATCCGGTGGCAGCTGGTTGAGCTGAATCAGCAGGCATTCCTGGAGATCCCGAGCGAACACGCCGGGCGGGTCGAAGTGTTGCAGGCGGTGGAGTACCGCTTCCACTTCGTCCAGTTCCAACGGGTCTTCTTCGGTTTCGTCCAGCAGGCCTGCGTGAATGTCCTCAATGTCAGACGTCAGGTAGCCGCGCTCATCCACAGCATCCAGCAGCGCGTGGGCAATGGCCTGATCCCGCTCGCTCAGAGGTGTCAGGTTCAGCTGCCACTCAAGGTGATCCTGCAGGGTTTCGGTAGGCGAGTTCCGGGTTTCGAAATCCGATTCGTGCTCGTCTTCGCCTTTGCTGGCCGGAGCCGGGGCAGACTGGTAGATGTCGTCCCAGGCGGTATCCACTGGCAGATCATCGGGAATGTTGTCCGGAATATCGTTCTCGGACGACCAGTCAGGGCCGTTCTCGGTTTCGTCCCAGTCCGGGCTCGCGTCCTGGTGGCTGTCGTCCTGGTTGGCCTCAGAGCTGGAAGCTTCACTGTGCTCGTGCTCTTCGCGCTCGTCGCCTTCAGGGTGCTCATCGTCCTCTGAGGTTTCCAGCATTGGGTTGGATTCCAGCGCCTGCTGGATTTCCTGCTGGAGATCGAGGGTAGAAAGCTGTAGCAGGCGTATGGCCTGCTGCAGCTGGGGCGTCATGGTCAGACTCTGGCCCAGCTTAAGCTGTAATGAGGCTTTCATAACCATGGCTCAAGATCCATAACTCATGGGCATCCCGGTTGTTGCTTTGCCGGCGCACAGGCCGAAAAAAATGTTGTACGCTGGTTACTTGCCATTGTCTGTGAACAGTATAAGCAAGTTTTTTGCCGAGTTTACTTGCTACAGATCATCAAAACAATCAGACCTCGGATAAACCCTGTTTTATCAGGTCAGAGCCGGAACTCATCACCCAGATACACTTCTTTCACTTGCTGGTTTGCCAGAATGGCTTCGGCATTGCCGGAGGCGATGATGTGGCCGCCGGAAACGATGTAGGCATTCTCGCAGATGTCGAGGGTTTCCCGAACGTTGTGGTCGGTAATCAACACGCCAATACCTTTATCCCGCAGGTGCCGGATAATGTGCTTGATGTCACTGACGGAGATAGGGTCTACGCCCGCGAAGGGTTCGTCCAACAGGATAAACGCGGGCTCCATGGCCAGCGCCCGGGCGATTTCAACCCTGCGGCGTTCGCCTCCGGATAGCGCCATACCCACGCTGTCTCGGATGTGAGTAATATGAAACTCTTCCAGCAACTCTTCCAGCTTGGCCTCCCGTTCCGCCCGACTCATGCCTTTGCGGGTTTCGAGGATGGCCATGATGTTGTCCCGCACGGTCAGTTTGCGAAACACGGAGGCTTCCTGGGGCAGGTAACCGATGCCCTTGCGGGCGCGCCCATGCATTGGCAGCGGGGTGATGTCCTTGGCGTCGATGGTGATCCGGCCGTGATCCGCAGGCACCAGGCCCACGATCATGTAGAAGCAGGTGGTCTTGCCGGCGCCGTTGGGGCCGAGCAGGCCGACAATCTCGCCGGAGCGAATTTCCAGAGAAACATCCAGCACCACTTTTTTCTGCTTGTAGCTTTTTGCCAGATTACTGGCCCTGAGAACTGCCATCCGAACCTTTCCCGTCACTGGATTGAGCTGAATTACGAGGCTGAATCACCATTTCCACCCGGCCGGAGCCGCCGTCGGATGGCGTGCCGCCTTCCGCAGTAACAACGCGGCGAACGGTGTCGTAGTGAATGACGTCGCCCCGGAATACGTTGCCGTCTTGTTCAATAACGGCCTGGCGTTCAAAAATAACCAGGTTTTCATCGCCAGACCAGGTGATGTTCAGGGCCTTGGCATCGGTCGTGCCTTCGCCTTCCTGGCCGGGTTGCCGGTAATGGGCGGGGTTGCCGGCGGCTTCAATCCGGCTGACACCCTGTTGGTTGCGGTAAAGTACCACCCGATCCGCGTCCAGCCGGGTTTCGCCCTGAATCAGTTCGACAGCGCCGGTGTAAACGGCCGTTCCGGCGCTTTCATCCAGGCGGGCCGAATCTGCACTGACCTTTATGGGGATATCGGAATCCAGGTTGAATGCCGATGCCGGGCCGGCCAGCAATGCCATGGCCAGAATCGCTGGCCGGCAGAAAGATCGTTTACCTGACGGTTTCATATTGTCCCTCTACCCGGGAGTTGAGTTCGAGAATGCGTTCGTTGATCCAGGCTTTCATGCCGGTGGAGCGGGTGACGCCGAAAGGCTCGGTGATGGTCACCGGCTGGTCGGTGTAGACGGTGCCGTTGCTGTTGTCCAGGGTCAGTGCCTCGGTCTCCAGAACGGCTTCGCGGCCTTCGGACTGTCGGGTCAATTGGACGTTCCCCGTAAGTTCCAGCTTTTCATTGTTCTGCTGAAGGCTACCTTCATTGGACTCAATGAGCCAAGGGTCGGGGCTGCCCTCACTGAAAAGCCGGGCTCTCGGCGTATCCAGATGAGCCGTGCCGGTTGCTTCAAACTGCTCAATTCTGGGGCTTGTGAGATCAATCTGGAGGTTCCCTTGCTCATCCCAGGCGCGGTATTGGCCGCCGATCACAAAGCCGTCGGGCTCTGCGGGCCCCCGTAGTTCGCTGGCGGCATTCCGCGAACTGACAGGCTCGTCACTTTGCCACAGCAGAAAAACGGTTGCTGTTACGGTGGCGGCAAGGGCCAGCGCTGTAATCCGCCGTTTGCCACGATCGCCGAAAAGCCGCTCGGTGATCATGCTGGCTCGTCCAGATAGGGGGCAAGAGTGTTGTCCAGGTGCCCTTGCGCCCAGAGCAGGAGATCGCAGGCCTCGCGCACAGCGCCCTGTCCACCGGGGCTGCGGGTACAGTAGTCGGCGTGTTGCTGAACCAGCCAGTAGCCGTTGGGTACCGTGATGCCAAGGCCGGCAAAACGCAGCGCGGGCAGGTCGGGCAGGTCGTCGCCCATGTAGGCAATCTGCTCCGGCGCAAGGTTCATATCCCGGATCAATTCCAGTAATGCAATTTTTTTGTCTTCGCGACCCTGCATCAGGTGCGGGATGCCCAGATCCGACATCCGCTTTTCCGTGAGGGGCGAGCGCCGTCCGGTAATCACCGCCACGGTGATGCCTGCCTGCATCAGTTGTTTCAGGCCCAGGCCGTCAAGAATGTTGAAGGCCTTGAGTTCATCGCCGCTGGCACTGAAATAGAGGCGGCCATCGCTCATAATGCCGTCCACGTCCAGGGCGATCAGGCGAATGTCCGAGGCTTTGGCCTTCAGGGCTGCGTCCCAGTGGGTTTGTAACGGATGCGCTGTCTGAGTCATCAAATCACTCCGGCCCGCAGCAGGTCGTGCATATTAATAGCGCCCACCAGGGTGCCGTTTGCGTCGGTAACCGGCAAGGCGTTGATCTTCATTTCTTCCATGATATTCAAGGCTTCTGCCGCCAGGTGGTCTGCCCGGATGGTTTTGCCGTTGCGGGTCATCACGTCCTGGATGGGGGTAGTGTGCACATCCACGGATTTGTCCAGGGTCCGGCGCAGGTCGCCGTCGGTGAAGATGCCCGTCAGGGTGCCGGCGGCATTAACGACCGTGGTCATACCCAGGCCCTTGCGGGTTATTTCCAGCAGTGCCCCGCTCAGGGTTGTGCCCTCGGCAACCTGAGGAATCTGGTCACCGGTATGCATGATGTCGGATACCCGCAGCAGCAAACGGCGTCCGAGGCTGCCGCCAGGGTGGGAAAACGCAAAATCCTCGGCGCTGAATCCCCGGGCTTCAAGCAGCGCCACGGCCAGGGCATCGCCCATGACCAGGGTGGCGGTTGTGCTGGAGGTGGGTGCCAGGCCCAGCGGGCAGGCTTCAATGGCCACGCTGACATCCAGGTTGGCAACGGCCTCTTGTGCCAGTACCGAATCGGGTTTGCCGGTCATGCTGATCAATGGCGCGCCCATGCGCTTGATCAGGGGGAGAATGGTGACCACTTCGCTGGTGCTGCCGCTGTTGGAAATGGCGATGACCACATCCTGGGGTGTTATCATACCCAGGTCGCCATGGCTGGCTTCGCCGGGATGAACAAAAAAGGCGGGCGTGCCCGTGCTGGCGAGCGTGGCGGCAATCTTGTTGCCGATGTGCCCCGATTTGCCCATACCTGTCACCACAACCCGGCCTTTGCAGGCCATGATGACCTCGCAGGCGCGGCTGAAATCATCGTTTATACGGCTTTCCAGCGCTTCAATGGCTTCGCGCTCGATGCGGATTGCCCGTAGGGCCGAGTTGCAAAAGTCCTGGGTGTTGAAGGTATTTGATTCGGTCATGTCGGCTGGCTGTCTGCTCGATCTGGGATTTGAGGCCGAAGTATATCACTTCTGGTGCCCCCGGCTCGCCTGCATCAGGGATTCTGATCATTGCCATCAAGACATTTTACGTTGCTTTAATTGAGGTCTGGGAGAGCTTGTCATAATGTAGGCGCTCCTTGAAAGGGATGGATTATGGAGTCATCTGCGTACATAACACTTAGGGATGTGGTGTTTTCCCGTTCCGGGCGCCGGATTTTTGATGGAATCAGTCTGGATATTCCCAAAGGGAAGGTGACTGCCATCATGGGGCCCAGTGGTACCGGTAAAACCACGCTCCTCAGGCTCATCGGAGGTCAGCTTCGCCCGGATTCCGGCCAGGTGAGTGTGGCAGGCCATGACGTGCCCCGGCTAAAGCGCAAGGCGCTTTACCAGCTGCGCGAAAAAATGGGCATGCTGTTCCAGAGTGGCGCGCTGTTTACCGATCTCAGTGTCTACGAGAATGTCGCTTTCCCGCTGCGTGTGCACACGTCGTTACCCGAAGATATGATCCGGGACATTGTTCTGATGAAGCTGGAGGCGGTGGGCTTGCGTGGTGCCAGAGAGCTGATGCCCTCAGAGTTGTCCGGTGGCATGACCCGGCGCGTCGCTCTGGCCCGCAGTATCGCACTCGACCCGGAGTTGATCATGTATGACGAGCCCTTTGCCGGGCAGGATCCGATTGCCATGGGCGTGCTGGTCAAGCTGATCCGGGATCTCAACAGTTCCATGGGGCTAACCAGCGTTCTGGTGTCGCACGACGTGCCTGAATCCCTGAGTATTTGCCATTACGCCTGCATTATTGCCGACGGCAAGGTGATCGGTGAGGGCACTCCCGAGGAGCTGCGGGCACATCCGTCTGAGCGGGTTCAGCAGTTTCTTGAAGGGCAGCCTGATGGCCCGGTGCCGTTCCATTACCCGAGTGGCGATGCGGCGGCTGATTTTGGTGTGGGAGGGCGGTCTTCATGATGGATCGTATTGCCGGCCTGGGGCGGCTCGGGATCGCGATCATTGCCTCCTTTGGTCGTTCCGGGCAGTTTCTCTTTGGTGTGCTGGCCGGTGTTCCCCGTCCGGCCACAGGTTTTCCCCTGCTGGTCAAACAGCTCTACGCAGTCGGCGTGTTGTCGCTGGCGATTGTGGTGGTCTCCGGATTGTTTATCGGGATGGTATTGGGGCTTCAGGGCTATACCATTCTCAGTGATTACGGCTCGGAGTCGGCGATTGGCCAGATGATTGCCCTAACGCTGGTGCGAGAGTTGGGGCCGGTGGTTACGGCCCTGCTGTTCGCCGGTCGCGCGGGCTCCGCCCTGACGGCAGAAATCGGCTTGATGAAGGCGACGGAACAGCTTTCCAGCATGGAAATGATGGGGGTGGATCCATTGCGCCGGGTCATTGCTCCAAGACTCTGGGCTGGTTTTCTCGCCATGCCGGTACTTGCCATGATCTTCTCGGTCGTGGGGATCTGGGGTGGCATGCTGGTTGGCGTGGAATGGCTGGGTGTGTTCGAGGGCTCCTTCTGGGGCAACATGCAGTCCTCCGTCGATTTTGTGGACGATGTGCTTAACGGCTTTATCAAGAGTGTGGTGTTCGGATTCGTGTGTGCCTGGATTGCGGTCTACCAGGGTTATGATTGCGTGCCCACCTCCGCAGGTATCAGTTCGGCGACCACCAAAACCGTGGTGTACTCATCGCTGGCGGTGCTCGGTCTCGATTTCGTACTCACCGCCGTCATGTTCGGTGATTTTTAACAGGATTCAGGGAGCCTTTCATGGCACAGAGAAGCATAGAAATCATTGTTGGGCTGTTCATGATTGCCGGCCTGGCCGCGCTCATGTTTCTGGCACTGCAGGTTAGCGGTCTGTCGCCGAAATCCGCGGAGCAGACCTACACGCTGTACGCGAATTTCAACGATACCGGAGGCCTGACGCCCCGTGGCAAGGTTTCCATGGCCGGTGTCACTGTCGGTACTATTGAGTCCATCACCCTGGACAGGGACACCTTCCAGGCGAGGGTAACCATGTCCATCCATGCCGAGGTTGATAACATCCCGGCCGACAGTGCAGCAGTAATACGTACATCCGGACTGCTGGGTGAGCAGTACATTGATATATCGATTGGCGGGGACCTGGAATCGCTGAACGCGGGGGATACCTTCTATTCCACCCAGTCTGCCATGAATCTGGAACGGCTGATCAGTAACTTTGCCTCCGGCCGCTGAGCCAGAGCAATGCACAGGAGAAACTAATGAGTGTCCTGAAACACCGTTTGACGTTGATGATTGCCATGGTCGCCCTGATGGTGGGCCAGGTCTGGGCCGGCCCGGAGGAGGATCTGAAGCGTTACGTGGACGAGAATACCCAGAAGCTGGTGCAGAAGCTCAATGCCGAGAAAGGGTTGTACGAAAAGGACCCTGAGGCGTTTTATGCCAGCATGGATGAAACCCTTCAGGAGTTTGTCGATTTTCGCCGGATTGCTGCCCGGGTGATGGGTCGATATGCCCGCCAGACCACGCCAGAGCAGCGGGATGCTTTTGTCGAGAAGTTCAAGCGCAGCCTGTTTGACAGTTATGCCCAGGCCCTGGTTTCTGCGGAAGATTTCGAGATCATCGTCAAGGAAGCCACCATCCTTCCTCAGAATGAGGATCGCGCTTCAGTAGAAATGGAGTTGATCAGTGCCTCCGGCAACCGTTATCCGGTCACTTACTCAATGTACCGGACAGGTGACGACCGCTGGATGATGGAAAACGTCATCGTAGAGGGCGTCAACATCGGCCTTGCCTTCCGGGATCGCTTTGCTCAGGAAATGGAAGAGAATCGCGGCCAGGTTCAGGCGGTCATTGACGGCTGGGGTGACGCGGTTGAGGCCCTGAATCTGGACGAGCAGGTGGATCGTTCATGAGTGATCGGTTGCCGGGCATCGTCCGGAACGGCAAAACTCTTTGCGTAACCGGCGATGTCGATGCCGACACGGTCCTGGCGTTGCGCAAGCAGGGCGAACAGGAAATACGGCAGGCCGATGGGACGCTTGAGGTTGATCTGTCCGGGCTTGGCACCGCGCACAGTGTGGTGCTTTCGATGCTTTTGTGTTGGCAGCGTCTGGCGCTAAGCCGACATTGCCATCTCTCCTTCACAGGCGCCAGTGAGCGACTTCGTTCTCTGGCCGCACTCAGTAATCTTCAGGATCAGATTCCCGGATTTGCCGAGCACAGCTGACCGGCGCCCGGGAATTGGTTACAATTCCGCCCCTGATTTCAACTTAGTCGAGGAATCCTTATGGACGCCGCCCAGGTTACCGAACTTGTCAAAGAAGCCCTGCCCGGTTGCGAGGTTCAGGTACAGGTTGATGGCAACCACTATCTTGTAGTGGTGGTGGGTGACGTATTTGAGGGACTGCCCACCATCAAACGGCAGCAAATGATCAACAAGGTGCTATTCCAGCATGTCATGGACGGCACCATTCACGCCCTTCACCCGAAAGCCTTTACCCCGAGCGAGTGGGCCGATCAGCAGGCCGGCGCCTGAACCGAACAGGATAATTACCGTGGACAAACTATTGATCAGGGGTCGAAAGCCCCTGGATGGCGAAATTCGCATTTCCGGTGCCAAGAACGCGGCCCTGCCCATTCTGGCGGCGACACTGCTGGCGGATGAGCCGGTCACCGTCGGCAACCTGCCGCACCTGAACGATATTACCACCATGATCGAGCTGCTCGGTCGCATGGGGGTGGAGCTGCTCATTGACGAAAAGATGAGTGTTGAAGTACACGCCAACACCATCAAGCACTTCCATGCACCGTACGAGCTGGTAAAGACCATGCGTGCCTCCATACTGGTGCTTGGCCCGCTGGTGGCACATTTTGGCGAAGCCGAAGTCTCCCTGCCGGGTGGCTGTGCCATCGGTACCCGACCGGTTAACCTGCACATCCACGGTCTGGAAATGATGGGTGCCGACATAAAGGTGGAGAATGGCTACATCAAGGCCAAGACCAATGGCCGGCTGAAGGGCGCCCACATTTTCCTGGATACGGTCACCGTAACGGGTACCGAAAACCTGATGATGGCAGCTGCGCTCGCCGAGGGTAAAACCATCCTCGAAAACGCGGCCCGTGAGCCGGAAGTGGTGGATCTGGCTGAGTGCCTGATCGCCATGGGTGCCGATATCAAAGGCCACGGTACCGCGACCATTGAAATCAATGGTGTGGAGCGCCTGCACGGATGCCACTACAACGTGTTGCCTGACCGGATTGAGACCGGAACCTATCTGGTGGCGGCGGCTGCGACCGGTGGCCGGGTGAAAGTAAAAGATACCCGGGAAGATATTCTGGAAGCGGTGCTGCTCAAGCTGGAAGAGGCGGGGGCGCACATCACTACCGGCCCGGACTGGATTGAACTGGATATGAAAGGCAAGCGGCCCAAGGCAGTCAGCCTGCGGACCGCGCCTTATCCGGCGTTCCCCACGGATATGCAGGCTCAGTTTGCGGCCATGAATGCGGTGGCCGAGGGTTCAGGTACCATCGTCGAAACCGTATTTGAAAACCGATTCATGCACTTGCAGGAACTGATCCGGATGGGCGCAGACATTACCCTTGAGGGTAACGCTGCCATCATCAAGGGTGTCGAACATCTGACCGGGGCTCCGGTCATGGCGACCGACCTGCGGGCCTCGGCTAGCCTTGTGATCGCCGGCCTGGTGGCAGACGGCGATACCATTGTTGACCGCATTTACCACATTGACCGTGGTTATGAGTGCATTGAAGAGAAGTTGCAGCTGTTGGGCGCCAGCATCCGCCGTCTGCCAGCCTGAATTTGACCAACGGGAACCCGGAAGGATACATGACAGATTCCATCACCATCGCCTTGTCGAAGGGTCGCATTCTGGAAGAAACCCTGCCGCTGCTGGCGGAAGCGGGCATTGAGCTTGTCGACGACGTGAAAAAGTCCCGCAAGCTGGTGTTTCCCACCACCGACCCGAACGTGCGGATTCTGATCATCCGGGCGACCGATGTGCCCACATATGTTCAATACGGTGGCGCCGATCTGGGCGTTACAGGTAAGGATGTTCTGATGGAGCACGGTGGCGACGGCCTCTACGAACCGCTTGATCTGAACATCTCCCGTTGCCGGTTGATGACCGCAGGCAAAAAAGGCGAGCAGCCACCGGCAGGCAGGATTCGTGTTGCCACCAAATTCGTCAACCTGGCCCGGCGCTACTATGCGGCTCAGGGCCGGCAGGCCGATATCATCAAGCTCTACGGGGCAATGGAGCTGGCACCGATCCTGAATCTGGCCGATGAGATTGTTGATATCGTGGATACCGGCAATACCCTCAAGGCCAACGGGCTGGAGCCAAGAGAACTGATTGACCACATCAGTAGCCGACTGGTGGTTAACCGGGCCTCCATGAAGATGAAACACGGCCAGATAAACCCCATAATCGAGAAGATGTCCGCGGCCGTTGAACGACGCCGCGATTCGTAGTGTTACTCCAAGACAGGATCTGAAAAATGACCGACAGAATCACCAGACTGAACACCACCCAGAGCGACTTTGACAGTGCGCTGGCCCAGCTGCTGGCCTGGGACGACAGTGTGGATCATCAGGTGAATGAGTCGGTTCGGCATATCCTGCACGAGGTGAAGACCCGGGGCGATGCGGCAGTGCTGGAGTTTACGGCCAAGTTTGATCGCCTGGACGTTGGCTCCATGGCTGAGCTGGAAATGGATAAAAGCCGTTTGCAGGCAGCATTGGACCGAATTCCCCAGGATCAGCGTGAGGGTCTGGAAAAAGCGGCGGAACGCATCCGTGACTACCACGAACGCCAGAATCAGCAATCCTGGCAATACCAGGACGAAGACGGAACCGTGCTGGGCCAGAAGGTAACGCCGCTGGATCGCGCCGGTCTGTACGTGCCGGGTGGCAAGGCGGCCTATCCTTCGTCGGTACTGATGAATGCGATTCCGGCCAAAGTCGCTGGTGTGTCTGAAGTTATCATGGTGGTGCCGACCCCGGATGGTGTGGTGAATGACATGGTGCTGGCAGCGGCCGCCATTGCCGGGGTAGACCGCGTGTTTACTATCGGTGGCGCCCAGGCCGTGGCTGCGCTGGCCTATGGCACGGACACCGTTCCTTCGGTGGACAAGATTGTGGGTCCGGGGAATATTTTTGTGGCCACCGCGAAGCGCGAAGTATTCGGAGTTGTCGGTATCGACATGATTGCCGGCCCTTCCGAGATCCTGGTGATCTGTGATGGCAAGACCGACCCGGACTGGATTGCCATGGACCTGTTTTCCCAGGCTGAGCACGACGAGCAGGCCCAGAGTATTCTCGTCAGCCCGGACGTAGACTTCCTGGATGCCGTGGAAGCCAGTATCAACAAGCTGCTGCCGACCATGGAGCGAGAAGAAATTATCCGCACCTCCATGCTGGGACGGGGTGCACTGATTCAGGTGGCAGATCTGAAAGAAGCCGCAGAAGTGAGTAATCGGATTGCGCCGGAGCACCTGGAGCTTTCAGTGGAAGACCCGCAGGCCATGCTCGACGACATCCGCCACGCCGGCGCGATTTTCATGGGCAGGCACACGGCCGAAGCCCTGGGTGACTATTGCGCGGGTCCGAATCACGTCTTGCCGACCAGCGGCACCGCACGATTCAGTTCACCTCTGGGCGTGTACGATTTCCAGAAGCGCTCTTCCCTTATCGGCTTTACCGCTCAGGGTGCCGACCGTATGGGGCGGGTAGCGTCGGTTCTGGCCCGTGGCGAAGGTCTGACAGCACACGCACGTTCAGCGGAGTACCGGATCAATGAGTAAGTACTGGAGTGACCTGGTCAGTGAACTCAAGCCGTACGTGCCGGGTGAACAGCCAAAAATGGCCAATCTGGTTAAGCTGAACACCAACGAAAACCCGTTCGGCCCATCGCCAAAAGTGATCGAAGCCATTCAGAGAGAACTGAATGACAGCCTGCGTCTGTATCCGGACCCGGAAGGCCAGGCCCTGAAAGATGCCATTGCCGAATATCACGTGGATTTTGGAATCAACCCCAAACAGGTGTTTGTTGGCAACGGTTCCGATGAAGTGCTGGCGCATATCTTTCAGGGGCTGCTGAAACACGACAAGCCGATCCTGTTTCCGGATATCAGCTATAGCTTCTACCCGGTGTATTGTGGCTTGTTCCAGATCGAAAGCGCGGTTATTCCATTGACCGACAGCTTCGAGATCGATCCGAACGACTACAGGCGTGACAACGGCGGCATTATCTTCCCGAACCCGAATGCGCCGACGGGACGCTACCTCGGACTTGGGCATGTAGAGGATATCCTGCAGGCCAACCCGGATAGCGTGGTGGTGGTTGATGAAGCCTATGTGGATTTCGGTGGCGAGACGGCGATTCGCTTGGTAAATCAATACCCAAACCTTCTGGTATGCCAGACCTTATCCAAGGCCCGTTCATTGGCTGGCCTGAGAGTTGGCTTTGCGGTTGGTAATGAAGATCTGATCGAGGCTCTCAATCGAGTCAAAGACAGCTTCAATTCCTATCCGCTGGACCGTCTGGCTCTGGCTGGTGCCGTGGCTGCGTTTGAGGACAAGCAGTGGTTCGAGGATTCCTGCAGTGGCGTGATCCGCGAGCGCGAGCGGGTGACCAGGGAGTTGGAAACTCTGGGTTTTGAGGTGTTGCCATCCAAGGCAAACTTTGTTTTTGCCCGCCATCCCGGCCATGAAGGCGCTGCGATTGCGGCGAAGCTTCGGGAGCAGGGCATTATTGTCCGGCATTTCAATAAGCCAAGAATCAGCGATTTTCTGCGCATCACGATTGGTACGAGCGATCAGAACAATGCTCTGATAAAAGGTCTCGGTGTGCTGTAAGGCCTTGCTCCCAAAGGGTGGGCTCGCTAAGCATTGAGCCAGCTGGCGTGCAGAACTTCGGTGGTAGTGACGGGCGGGAGGGGCTTCCCGGAAACCGCTACAAGCACATCCCTGTGCGCTTCTCTCCGGCCATCCATGGCCTCCGAAATTTCCGGAAAGCCCCTCCCGCCCGTCACCGCTGAACTGAGTGCACGCCAGCTTACGATGATCATGAGTCAGATAGAGCAGGAGAGGTGTCATGGCCCTTAGAAACGAAATCCTCGTTAAAATAGCCGAATGGCTCCAGCCCGATAATTTTCAGGACTATGCTCCCAATGGGCTGCAAGTAGAGGGTAAGGAGAGCGTAGGCGTTATCGTGACGGGAGTGACGGCATCGCAGGCACTGATCGACGCCGCAGTCGCACAAAACGCAGACATGATCCTTGTCCACCACGGCTACTTCTGGAAAGGCGAAGATCAGGCCATCCGTGGCATGAAGAAAAACCGGATCAAGCAGTTGCTGGACAACGACATCAACCTCGTCGCCTACCATCTGCCACTGGACGATCATCCGGAGTATGGCAACAACCGGCAACTGGCCGAAGTGCTCGGGATCCAGAATCCTAGGCCGCTGGGGGGGCTGGTCTGGCAGGGTGAGTTGCCGGAGCCCTTGTCAGTGGAAAAGTTTGAGTTAGAGATGGCTCGGGCTCTGCACAGGCAGCCGTTGCACGTTGGTGGCGGGGCAGACAAAATCAAAACCGTCGCCTGGTGTACGGGCGCCGCTCAGGGCTTTATCAACGTTGCTTTGGAGGCGGGCGTAGACGCCTACATCAGTGGTGAAATCTCGGAGCCGACAACTCATACCGCCCGGGAATGCGGCATTCATTACTTTGCGGCGGGCCATCACGCGACAGAGCGTTATGGAGTGCAGGCGTTAGGGGCGGCGATTGCTGAGGCGTTTGGTGTTACACACCGTTTCATCGATTGTGATAATCCGGTATGAAGATCGTTGTCAGGCTGCGCGTGGCGCAGCCTCTGATTTCGAATCAAGCCGGGCGCTTCTCGCCCTTGTCCAGACCGTAGTCCTCGGCAAGCGTGCCTTTGGCCTCAGGGTCGGCCTTGGGTGCATAATCCCTCGGAGGTTCTGAAGGCTCGCCATCACTGCCATGCTCCAGTCTGCCTTTGGATTTCTGGTCCAGCTCTTCCATCCAGTCTTCGTCATTGCACAGACGGTTGGCGCCGCGAGCCATATGCTGGTTCACATCCCGGTAGGCGTCGTTGAACCGGCGCAACAAGTGCGCGGATTCCATAAAGTGTTCGTTCACCTGGGCCTGATAGCGCGTAAACTCGCTGCGCAGCTCTTCAATCTGCTGCTCCGCCCGGCGCTGCCGCAACGTTGCTCCCTGGCCGGAACGGCCAACCAGAATCCCGATGACAATGCCAACTACCAACGCGGCAACTGCCGCCAGAATCAGGTTTGTCATATGAAAATCGTCCTTATATTGCCTGGAAGTGAGCCAATCCCCGTAAACGGAGTATAACGCCCCAAACCGGTTGAGCCCATGCTGAAACACTGAGCCAATCGTCGTATTGCCCCGAGAGCCGCCCGGCGTGGCGAAAAAGCGCGAAATAGGCGACAATACCGCGCCGATTTTTCACTCGACTCAACTATTCAGGAAGCCTGATGACTGCAGCCACGTCCTCCGATACCGTTGCGAACCTGACCCCTTGGGAGCGTTACCAAAAGGATCTTGAACGCCCGGATTTTCACAAGGACCCCGCCCAGGTAGATGCAGTTCAACGCTTGCAGGCACTGTACGATAAATTGGTGGCTGCTGAAAACGAGCGCAACAAAGGGTTGGCCAAACTGCGCCGCAAACTCAAGAAGGGCCGGGAAGAGCCGGTTAAAGGCCTGTATTTCTGGGGCGGCGTTGGCCGGGGTAAAACCTATCTGATGGACACCTTTTTTGAGTCGCTGCCATTCGAGCGCAAGATGCGGGTGCACTTCCACCGTTTTATGCAGCGCGTTCACAACGAATTGAAAGCTTTGAAAGGGGAGAAAAACCCCCTTGAGATGGTGGCTAAAAAGTTTGCGGACGAGACCCGTGTCATCTGTTTCGACGAGTTCTTTGTTTCCGACATTGGCGATGCCATGATCCTTGCCACGCTGATGGATGGGCTTTTTGGTCGTGGTGTTACCTTGGTGTGTACGTCCAATATCGTCCCCGATGGCCTTTATAAAGATGGCCTCCAGCGCGCGCGGTTCCTACCTGCCATTGAGCTGGTAAAGAAGTACACCGATGTGGTGAATGTGGATGGCGGCGTGGACTATCGCCTGCGTACCCTGGAGCAGGCAGAGCTTTATCACTGTCCGCTGGATGATGAGGCGGATATCAGCTTGCGGAACAGTTTCGACGCCCTGGCCGTCGAAGCGGCGAAGCACAGTAAAACCATGGAAATCAACGGTCGCAAGATTCCGGCCCAGGCCCACGCAGACGATGTGGTCTGGTTTGACTTCAAAGACGTGTGTGACGGCCCCCGGAGTCAGAACGATTACATCGAAATGGCGCGCCAGTTCCACGCCATTATCGTCAGCAATGTACCGGTGCTTGGTGGCGACAAGGACGACCAGGCGCGCCGTTTTATCAACATGATCGATGAGTTCTACGACCGCAACGTCAAGGTCATTATCTCCGCTGCGGCGCCCATCACCGAGCTCTATTCGGGCGGGCGCCTGAGCTTTGAATTCGAGCGCACGGAATCCCGGTTGCTGGAAATGCAATCCCAGGAGTATCTCGAAGCGCCCCACAAACCATAACCAGAATCATAAAGAACCAACAGAGAGGTCACAGCATGAGTCAGGACAACGTTGTCATCGTGAGCGGTGTTCGCACCCCCATGGGTGGTTTTATGGGTAGTCTTGCCCCGGTTTCCGCGCCGGAACTGGGCGCAATTGCCATCGCTGAGGCGGTGAAGCGCGCCGGCCTGCAGCCTGCCGATATTCAGGAAGTCATTATGGGTAACGTGCTGCCGGCTGGCCTGAAACAGGGGCCCGCTCGCCAGGCCATGCGCAAGGCGGGACTGCCAGACAGTACTGGCGCCACCACCATTAACAAACTTTGTGGCTCCGGCATGAAAGCGACCATGTTCGCCCATGACCTGATCAAAGCCGGCTCAAACGACATCATGGTAGCCGGTGGCATGGAGAGTATGTCCAACGCGCCTCACATTTTGCTGGGCGCCCGCCAGGGCTACCGCATGGGGCCTGGGCAGGCGCCCCAGGACCATATGTTCCTGGATGGCCTCGAAGACGCCGAGACTGGCCGTTTGATGGGATCTTTCGCCCAGGAAATGGCGGACAAGAAAGGCTATACCCGGGAAGAAATGGACGACTACGCGATTTCTTCCCTGAATCGTGCCAAGAAAGCGATTGAAGAAGGCCTGCTCAAAGAAGAGATCATCCCCGTTACCGTCAAGACCCGTAAGGGCGAGGTGGTGGTAGAGGATGATGAGCAGCCCCACAACGCCAACATTGAGAAGATTCCGACACTGCGCCCGGCGTTTGCCAAAGACGGTACGGTGACTGCGGCAAACGCGTCTTCCATTTCTGACGGCTCCTCAGCACTGGTGCTGATGCGTGAATCCGAAGCCGAAAAACGTGGCCTCAAGCCCCTGGCGCGGATCGTTGCCCATAGCACTCAGTCCCAGCATCCCAGCGAGTTCACCTGTGCGCCAGTGGGCGCGATCCAGACGCTTTTCCAGAAAACCGGCTGGACCAAGGACGATGTTGACCTTTACGAGATCAACGAAGCCTTCGCCATGGTGGCCATGATGCCTATCAAAGAGCTGGGCCTGGATCCGGACAAAGTGAATATTCACGGTGGTGCCTGTGCCCAGGGGCATCCGGTTGGATCGACCGGTTCCCGTCTTCTGGTTACCCTGATGCATGCCCTCAAGCGCTATGGCAAAAAGAAGGGTGTTGCCGCGCTCTGCATCGGAGGTGGTGAAGCCACCGCAATGGCGATCGAAATGCTGTAAGACGACAGGTGGTTGCACTCCTGAATCTTGTCTATAGTGAGGGAGTGCGAGCCCCGGCTGAACAGAGAGTGACAGCAAAATCATACTTTTGACTGATCAAAGCCCCCGAAAGGCTTAGCTATAGTGCAATCATCACGGCACTGTGTGTACAGCCGTCAGGACACCTAACACCAGAACAATCGAGCAGCGACTCAGAACAACAACGGAGTAGCCTTCCAATGACAAGAAAAACTCAACCGTGGCAGCGTTGGACCAAGTTACCACTTGCCGTAGCCATAGCCGCCGGCGTGTCCGGCCAGGCAGCAGCATACTCGTTCTACATGGGGGATGTTGAGGCTCAGTTCAATACCACGCTAAGTGCGGGTATTGGCTGGCGAGTCCAGGATGCAGATAAGCGTTTGATTGCTCAGGGTAACCTCGGCCCCGAATACGCTCCAGTCCAGTTTGGGGGTGATCCCGAATTTTCCAATATCGGTGCATCCACGAATAACTACGATGATGGCAATTTGAACTTTGAAAAAGGTGATACCTACTCCAAAGTTGTAAAAGGTAACAGCGAACTTTTTCTCGATTATTCAGTAGATAGTCAGTTCCTGACGCGGGTTGGTGGTTTGCTCCGTGGTCGCTACTGGTATGATTTTGAACTCAAAGATGAAAACCGCGCTGTTGATCCGGTGGGCCAGCGGCGGCAACTCAGTGCTGATGGCCAGGACAATGCTTCTGGCGGTGAGATTCTCGACGCTTATGTGTTTTCTGATTGGTATTTCGGCAATGTCCCCGTTAGCGCCCGCTATGGCAAACAGGTGGTATCCTGGGGCGAAAGCACCTTCATTCAAGGTGGTATCAATACGATAAACCCGATTGATGTGCCGGCCTTCAGGGCGCCAGGTGCGGAGTTGAAGGACGCTTTGTTGCCAGTTGAGATGTTCTACATTTCTGCTGGTGTTACCGAGAACGTCACCGTTGAGGCTTTTGTTCAGACCGACTGGGAAAAGGTTCGCATAGATGACTGTGGTACCTTCTTCTCCACAAATGATTTCGTGGCTGATGGCTGCGGTCCGGTTCTCCTAGCTGGTCAGTTGTCAGACAGTCAAGCTTATGAGCAGGGCTTCATTGCGCCACGCCTTGGGGATCGTGAAGCAGATTCGAAGGACCAGTTTGGTGTTGCGCTGCGATGGTATGTACCTGCACTGAATGACTCAGAGCTGGGCTTCTACTACATCAAGTACAACAGTCGGCTTCCCTACATCAGCGGTGTTACCAGTAACCAGGCGGCTGGGGGGCGTTTCCCAAGCTACTTCATCGAGTATCCGGAAGGTATTGATCTTTACGGAATCAGTATCAACACGACTACACCTGGCGGTTGGTCCCTTGGTGCCGAATATAGTTATCGGGATAAGTTGCCAATTCAGTGGAACGCCTTTGAACTTATCTATGGTGGCCTTCAGCGTGATACCAGTTTGCTGTATCAGCGTGAAGCGGAGCGGTTGCAGGCAGAGTTTGGCACAACTGATAACGGAGAAGTATCAGGCTATGACCGCTACGGTGTATCGCAGGCTCAAATGACATTGATCAAGTTCTTCGATCAGGTCATGGGTGCAAGCCGCCTGTCGTTTATTACAGAGTTCGGTGCAACCTATGTGCACGATCTCCCAGGCAAGGACGAGGCTCGTTATGGCCGTTCAGGGCCCTTTGGTATTGGTGTTCTGCCCAATGGGCAGTGTGAGTCCGGGGAATCCGCGAACATCAACACTAACTATTGCACCAACGATGGTTTTGTAACCGACTTCTCCTGGGGCTATCGTGCGCGATTCGTCTGGGATTATCCGAACGTTGTCGCAGGTATTAATCTGTCACCGCAGATTGCCTGGAGCCATGATGTGAAAGGCTATGCCCCGCAGCCAGGAGGCGCGTTCAATGAGGGTAACAAGTCTATTGGTCTCTCGCTGACTGGTGTCTACCAGAACAAAATCACAGGTAACATCGGCTACACAAACTTTTTCGGTGGCAAACCGTATAACGAGTTGACCGACCGTGATTTCGTGAGTGCGAGCGTTTCCTACTCATTCTGAACCGGACCGAATTCGTTCAACGAGGTAATTTAGATGAAATTAAACAAGAAACTACTGGCCACAGGTGTACTGGCTGCAAGTCTCTTTACCGGTCAGGCCTGGGGCGCGGTTTCTGCAGAAGAAGCGGCCAAACTGGGAGACACTCTGACCCCGATGGGTGCAGAGAAGTCCGGTAACGGTGGCGCCATCCCGGCGTGGACCGGCGGGTTAACGACTCCGCCAGCCGGTTACAAAGGCGACGGTATTTATGTGAATCCGTTCCCTGATGAGCAGCCTGAGTTTGTTATCGATCAGAGCAATGTTGATCAGTACGCCGACAAGCTGTCTCCAGGCCAGGTGGCGATGATTCGTCAATACGCTGATTACAAGATTCCGGTGTATCCGACCCATCGTACGGCGGCGTACCCGAAAGAGGTGATGGACGAGACCGTTGAAAACGCCACCAAGGTGGAGTTGATTCAGAACGGTAACGGCCTGGGTAATTATGAGAGCGCGACGCCGTTCCCGATTCCCCAGAACGGCCTGGAAGCTATCTGGAACCATATCACCCGGTATCGCGGTGGTTCGGTGCAACGGAACGTTGGCCAGGTTACTCCGACGGCCGGTGGCGACTACTCAGTGGTCAAGTTCCAGGACGAACTGACATGGCGTACTTACCTGAACGATTATCAGCCGGGTGAAGACGACAACGTTCTGTTCTACTTCAAGCAGGCTATTACTGCGCCAGCGCGTCTGGCGGGCAACGTACTGCTGGTACATGAAACGATTGATCAGGTAAAAGAACCGCGCCGGGCGTGGATCTATAACGCCGGTCAGCGTCGGGTTCGTCGTGCTCCGCAGGTTGCCTATGATGGTCCGGGTACCGCGGCTGATGGCATGCGTACCTCTGACAACTTCGACATGTACAACGGTGCTCCCGATCGCTACAACTGGGAACTGCTGGGCAAGAAGGAAATGTACATTCCGTACAACTCCTACAAGCTGGTGGATCGCGACCTGAGCTACGATGAAATCATCAAAGCCGGACACATCAATCAGGATCTGACCCGTTACGAGTTGCACCGGGTGTGGCACGTACGTGCAACTCTGAAAGACGGTGAGCGCCACGTTTACGCCCAGCGTGACTTCTACATTGATGAAGACTCCTGGCAGGCAGCGGTTATCGATCACTACGATGGCCGTGGCGAGCTCTGGCGTGTAGCAGAAGCACATGGAATGCAGTTCTATGACCAGAACGTACCCTGGTACGCCATCGAAGTACTGTACGATCTGCTTTCCGGTCGTTACCTGGCTTCTGGCCTGACCAACGAGGAAAACCAGCCGTACACCTTTGGTGTTGATCGTCAGTCCCGGGATTATACGCCGGCGGCTCTGCGTCGCGCTGGTACCCGTTAATAGCGGCTCTTCAAAGCTGTTAGAAAAAGCGAGCCGCCACGGCTCGCTTTTTTTTTGCCGTTTGATCTTGTCTCCCGCGTTAAAAATTCGCCTCTAACCTCTTTTTTCCCCGTCAATTTTTTGCAGCAGGCACCTGCTTTAGTTTAACCTCTCCCTGAAGACTCATACTAAAGGCGTACCCCATGCAGGGCGCCATGCCGTTTTCGGCAAGAGCAAGACTCTTATTTTCCGGTTCAGGCTTTCGTCTGGCCGGTTTCAAACGGGGCAGTGCGTGAAATCCTTTAAAGAAGGCTGTGCAGCCAACGACGAGTTCCAGACCGCGAACAGTGGTCTACAGAGCGGTGAGCTGGTGCGGGATCTTATGGAGCACCGGCTGCGGGTTCCCTCTGTACCAGGCGATACCCTGGCAAGGCCGGATCTGGATCGAATAATCTGCCAGGCCTTGCAGCCGGGGCGGTTGCTTCAGTTAGAAGCACCGGGAGGCTATGGTAAAACCCACGCACTGGTCAGTGCGCTTGCCAGTGAACCGGATGTGAATGTTCGCTGGATCGCCCTGAATGCCGGCGACAATGCCCCCTCCCGTTTTCTGTCAATACTTGCGATAGCGTTAGGGCTGGCAGAGGTGCTGCCGCCCAATGGCGGTACCTTTGAAGATCATTTGACCATGCTTCTGGTCAATCGAGGTCGGCAGGCCCGCGAGGCCAGAGAAGTGCTGGTTCTGGACAATGTCCATTATCTTACCAATCCGGCGGTCAGCGGCTTATTGCATCAGCTGGTCACCCATCTGCCGTCGGGTCTTTCCGTTGCCATGGCTTCTCGGCTTCCGGTGCCCTTTGAGAGCCACACACTGGAATTGAATGGCAACTACACCAGGCTGGGACCCGATATTCTGGAGTTTTCACGGTCTGAAACCTTTGAGTTTTTTGCGAAAGCGCGCTCCGACAGCCTGATTACCAGCGTCGCGATTGATCATTTATTCGGGCTGACTGAAGGTTGGCCAACGCCACTGGCACTGTATCGGCGGGAGCTGAAACAGGGCGGGGAGCGTCGGGCCCTGCACGAAACCCCTTCGGTAGAGCGTTTCCTGAAAGACTGTATTGCGGCCCAGCTGGGGTCCGCTCAGTTGAAATCACTGCGGGCGATTGCCGAGATGGACAGCTGTTCGGATGAGTTGTTTTTCGCTATCGAGCCTTCCGTGTCAGAGTCGGGGATGCCACCGTCTGAGGCTGCTGATCGTGGTCTGCCCTTGAAGCCGGTCCCTGGCCGGGGCCGGTGGTATCGCCTGAACCCATTGCTACAGGCCTGGCTGCAAACCCCGGTGATGGGGGGCTACATCACCCGAATGCTTATGGCCAGCCGATGGTTCGAGCAGCGCCAGCAATTCCCGGAAGCATTAAAGTATGCGGTCCTGGCCGGTGATAGCGATGAGGTCGTGCGCATTGCCTCCGAGAGTACCGAGGCGCTGTTACTGGGCCAGGATACTGCCTCTTTGTTGAGCTTGAGAAAAAACCTGCCTGCAGAATTGCTGGAGCGAAGCGCCCGGCTGCGTATTGTTTACGGCTGGGTACATGCCATTGGTGGTCAGTTCCAGCAGGCAAAGCAGCTTCTTGAAGGCTTCAATGACCGGGACCGGAACGAGCATGAGGGCCGCATCTACGCTTTGAAGGCGTTTATATTGCGCGGTGAGGGCTTTGTGCAGCCCGCGTTGGCCATGGCTGACAAGGCGCTGGCGATGGGTAGTATGTCGACCCAGGCGCAGTTGGTGACTCAAATTGTTCGTTCGAGCGCGCTTTGTGCGGCCGGGTCTTTTCAGGAGGCTCGGGATGCCAATCGCGTTGCTTCCAAGCTGGCCCGCGAAGCTGGCGATTCGGGGTCCGAGGCCCTGGCGGTATACGCCCATGCCCGCATTGAACTGGGCAAAGGGGCACTGCGCCACGCGGAGCAACTGTTGCGAACCGGGCTGGATACGGCCATGCAGGAGCTTAGCCGGCCGGCACGAATCGGGGAAACCCGCCTGCAGCTGAATCTGGTTCTGGTGCTCTGGCATCAGGGGCGTCTGACGGAAGCCGATCGACTATTGGTCAACTGTGCCCGTCATGCCGAACAGACCCGTGATCTCGGGTTGCTGCTCGCCATGGCGTTGAGGGTACTGATGTGTCGCGCCCAGGGCCGGATGGATGATGCCTTCGTCTGGGTGGGCCGGGCAGAGCGCACCATGCATACCTGGCAGGTGGATGAGAGCCTGTACGTACCGGTTCTGGAAGCGTTGAAGGCCAGCTGTTGGCTGGCTCAAGGCCAACACTACAGTGCGACGCAGGCGATCGCCAAACTGGAACCTTACCGTAAAGGTGGATGTGTTCCAGAGCTTTTCCCGATGATGCCAGGCCTGCTGGATTGCTTGCAGGTGCGGGCTGATATGGCCAATGGCGACCTGGTGAGAGCCCGGGAACATCTGGATGCTGTCTCAGAGAAATACGAGGGCGGCATGCCCTGGGGGCTGCAGCTGCATGCGGGTTTGCTGGATGCTGTTCTGCTGGAAGCCGAGAAAGGCCTTCCTGCCGCCCGGAAGAGGCTGGAGAGCGTCGTTGCCCAGGCGAGCCGGGAGCATTTTATAAGCCCCTTTGCAGAGCTTATGAAAGAGCTTGGCCCGTTGATGGACAAATGTTATCGCCATCTTGATAACGGGGACTTCACCGCAGCGCTTGGGCGGCTGTTTGGTTGTGAGCCCGTGGCACCGGCGGCAGACCCCCTGGCCGAGCCTATCAGTGATCGAGAGCAGGGCGTTCTGGAATTGATCGCCCAGGGGCTATCAAACCAGGAAATCGCCGACAAATTGCACATTTCGCTGCATACCGTGAAAACCCACGCCAGAAGGATAAACGCCAAGCTGGATGTTAAATCACGGACACAGGCAATTGTCCGGGCCCGGGAGCTGGGGCTGCTGTAATACCGCAGCCCCGCAGGGATTATTCGTTAGCTGTTTTCGGCCAACAGTGTTTCAATTCGCTGGTCTTTCTCCGCCCAGATCTCACTTACCCATCGCTGGAAGTCGACCCTGACCTCCCGGTTGTTTTCGTAATCCATTCCAAGAAAACGCTCCGGCACTTCGCGGGTGCGAATATCGATCACGATCTTGCGCACCCGTCCGCACAGGTAGTCCCAGATGCCGGGTCGACCACCGGGATACACGATAGTGACATCCAGCATGGTATGAATCATCTCGCCCATGGCGCCAAATACAAAGGCCGTGCCGCCCGCTCTGGGTTTCAGCAGATGCTTGTAAGGTGAGTTCTGGCGCTGGTGTTTTTCCGGGGTGAAACGGGTGCCTTCCATAAAATTGAAAATGGTCACTGGTGTGTACCGGAATTTTTCACAGGCGGCCTTTGTCGCTTCAATGTCCTTGCCTTTCAGTTCCGGGCGTTTGGCGATCTGTTCCTTGGTATGTCTGTGCATAAACGGGAAATCCAGAGCCCACCAGGCAACTCCTAACAAAGGCACCCAGATCAGCTGCTTTTTCAGGAAGAACTTCAGCAGTGGGATTTTGCTGTTCAGTACATATTGAAAAGCGGGAATGTCAGCCCAGCTCTGATGGTTGCAGGTGACAAAATACCAGTGCTCCTTGCTGAGTTTCTCTGTTCCACGAACATCCCACTCTACTCTGTGGAGCAGTTTAACCAACGTGTTGTTGAAGCCGATCCAGTACCAGGCAATGGTGTTCAGCGCGATGGTGCACGCTTTACGAAACGGCCGGACAGGAACAATCAGTTTGGCCAGCGCTACCAGCAGCAGTAGCGGAAGAAACACCAGGGTGTTGATCAGTATCAACAGGACTGCAAGAGCACCTTTTAGCGGTGCAGGCAAGAAATCAAGCATTGGAAAATCTCAGATTTGTCAGGTTCGGGAATCAGCCTTCGAATGGGGTCGCTTGGCCACCGGAACCACCGGGCAGGAGTGTTGTATCCGGGATAGCCGATGCCAGGCGCTCAAACTGAGCAGGGGTCCGGTCACCCAGCAAGGTTCTGAACTCCTTGTCGTAGAACTCCAGGTTGTTGTAACGGATCATGGCGCGAATCTCTTTTATGTACTCTTCACCGCGTTCGGAATAGCCCAGAAGGCCCTCTGCAAGCTCCCATCCAGACAGGGGTTTCCGGGCTTTGCGATCAGCGAGCCGAATATCCCGAACCGTTTGGTAGGTGGGATGACGGTTCAGGTTCTGAATGTAGGAGCGTACGGAGTAATAAGGTGACGGGAATTTTGCCACTTCGTGATTGGCACCCTCGATTCGACTCTGCGGAACCAGCCCGCAGCCCCGGGAGAAACACCATTGACCAAAGAGATTGTTACCTTCGGTCGCAAACCGGGAGGTCCCCCAGGCGGATTCATTCGCTGCCTGAGCCAGGATCAGTGAAGGGGGGATGACATCCAGGCGTTTCCGAAGCAAGGCAAACTGCTTGTCACTTCCAGGCTCAGCATCAATACGCAGCCGATCTCCCTGGTTCGTTAACCAGGCGAGTTCATCTTTGCTCAGTGTTGCCTTTTCCTCAAGTGATGCCAGATATTCACGTTCCAGCAGAATACGGGAATTGGCGAGAACAATTCTGGGGTAGAGGTAAGAGAAGAAGGCGACTTTCTTTTCAGTGGTGTCCTGATACCTGGAAAAGTCCGGGAGGCCCTCATTCGCCCATTTTGGAAGTGGAGGCAGGGAAGACAGGATAACCTCTCCTTCCCCTTCTCCCGGCAGGGTGTTCTGACTGGCGGTTGGCGTGTAGATGGCACCTGCAAAAGCAAACGCAAACAACGGTACGAACAGCATCAGCGCCCGGTTAACTGCAGTCATAAACCCCTCGTTACTATCGATATGGCTTGAATTATAACAGGTTATACGGGGCTGTCCGCGGTTCAGGTTTTAAGGCGCGGAGGATTCCTCAACAAGGGTTGCGAGCAATAGCCCGGTTTTCACTTCCAGCCCGGTACTGTCGCTGATCACCAAAAAGATCTGGTTGCCGGCCGTGGTATAGAAACCGTGCATCTCGTACTCTCCGGCGCCGGTAATCGAAATACCCCCTTCCGATGTTGTTGTGACGCTGCCATTAAACTGCATCGGTAGTTCTTCAGGGGCCTCCACATCGTTGTCTTCGATAAGGTGGTTCACCATCATGGTTGTGCCCTCGAAGCTGGCAGAATTATTCGCCAGGTTCAGCCGCGCGTTGTTCACGTGGTAGAGCCGGTTTTCCTCCTGGGTCACGCCAACTATGGCGCCCTGTAACCGATAGGTGCCTTCTGTCAGTGCGCCGTTTGTGAGTGTTTTTCCTGCCACTAGCAGGCCACTGCCCAACGTGCCATCGTTGAGATTGAAGGCCATCAGGTCCTGATTTGGAGTTGCCGCCCCCAGGCCCATGTCGGGGATGCCAAAGTTGGGGTCGTTGAAGTCGGTTCGTTCGTCGATCTCGTTGCGGAACAACCCCAGCCGCCCCATATAAATATCACCCGAGCTCAGGCGGGAACGTCGGTTAATCAGATTCCAGGTGTCGTTGCTGGTATCGGGTGTGGCTACGCCACCGGAGGCGTCGCGGGCCAGGGTGAACTGATCCACATTGGTGGTGCCGTTCAGGGTCTGATCGCTCGCTGAGCCGAATGTCCACTGACCGTGCCCGGTTTCGAATGTCGCAGGGGCTTCATCGGAAAAGCGGGTGGTGAGGTAGGTCACGTTATAGGCCTGTCCGGCCATATCGGAGATCTGGAATGCCTCCGCACGTTGAAGGTGTAGCTCGAATACGCTCAGGTAGTGGTTTTCGAGAATGTTCTGGCGTTTGAGCTTGGCGTTATCATCTTCCAGTGCGATCGCTTTGCCGCCGGTGAAATAGTTGGTCAGTACCCGGTCCGGCCCGCTCTGGTCATTCACCGGTTCGGAGGTGAAGGCATCCAGATAGTACGGGTTTCTGGTCCAGCCATTGATCAGGCTGCTGTTTCGTTTGGTGATGGTTTGGTACAAGGCTCTTCCTGCCAGCAAGCGAGCCGGTGTTTCGGTGGTCAGTGTGGCAGCGCCTGGGGCGCTGGAATGGCTGTTTCGTTCCCAGGTTTCGGTCCCGCGCTCGAAAAAGAGCTGCTCTGGAATGCCGGAATTATTCCGCTCGAAAAAACCGTGAATCTGCGTTTGGCGATCGTAAGGTATGTCCGTGGCCAGAGACGTGATGTTCAGGTTGAAGGCATCGAACGACGTGAGCGTCAGTGCGGGATACAAAAAGGCGCGGTTGTCCTCAGTCAGCTGTTCTTCCTGAGCCATACGAACGCCCCATTGGCCGGCCCCAGAGACATTGGATTCCCGGAATGTCTGGCCCAACTCCAGGCCGAAAAACACCGAGTTGTAATCGGCTGCACTGGCGGAAATGCGGTCTGACGATGCCTGGCCGAGTAACGCGTAGTCCGCCATATCTCCAACATAACTGGCAAAATCAGCCCGGGCTCCCAAGCTGGCCGTCGCCTGGCTGATGTTGGCGTTCTCCGGGATATCAATCTCGAAATCGTGTACCTGGTCGGCCAGGGTTCCCCATACATATTTATTAAGGCAGGACGCGTTATCCACGCAGGCCATGACTGTCTGAAAATCATTGGTGGAATACCGGTTCCAGAGAACCTCCGTAACCAGATAATGGGAGAAGGGGTTCACCTTCACATCCCGGTCGGCGTCTGCCGCCAGGGCTGTCATGGTGGCCGTGCCGTAACGTGCCTCAATGATCACATCCGGGCCAATCGGAACGCCATTATCAAAGGTCAGAATAAAATGGCCGTCGGTTCCCTTCTCGGTGGAATAGCGAACATCGTCAAATTTCTGCTCGCTGGTGTTGGTTCGGTACACCCGAACCTGGTCGGGAATCACAATGCGAAGATTTCGCCGGGTTTGCTCGCCTTCTGGCGCCAGATTGGCGGGTAGCTCCATGGTAACCCGTACCTGGTTTGGCTCCAGGCCCCGGGCGTTGCTGGAATCCCCGGTACTGCCGGAACTGAAATCGTCCAGCGCGTTTTGAGTGTTGCCGAACCGGTTGGGGATGTCTTTGGCGCCGTCAATCGCACTATCTCCGCCCCCACAGGCGGAAAGCAACAGGGAAGTAGCCAGTATGGAAGGGATTGTCAGTCTCATGAAAGCGCAGTCCGGTTTGCAAATGTCCGGACAGACTAGCAGTAATCAGGAGGGCAGGGCGTGAATGGCTGCACGAATCAGTCACCCGGCAGGGCGCCGGGTAACCGAGGCGAAGCGGTCAGAAGAAGATCTTGATACCGGCCAACACGCCCTCATCCAGATTCACATCGGGAGAACCGGCAAAATCCAGTTCTGTATTCAGGTAGCGGTATCCGGCAAACACTTCCGCATTCCGGATAACACGGTAGCTGCCCCGAAGTTCCACGCTGGTCATGTCGTCGGAATCTCCGAACGACAGAATGCTTGGAGCGTAGTGCAGGCTGCCGCCAAACGACAGACCGGGCACGGTCGGAATGTTAACCGTGGCGAAACCACCAAGGCCGATGGCACCGCCATCAACATCGTCGTCATCCCAGCCGACGCCACGCATGCCGATGCCGGCAGTCGTTGGCAGGTTACCGAGAGCGGTACGGCCCTGGGCATGGAAATCGGCGTTGATAATGTGGCGACTACCTTCATGGTAGGTGTATCCGGCACCCAGTTGCAGCTCGTCCTGGCTGCCGAAGAAGTTAACCTGACCCTTAACCGAATCGTTGGTGAGGCTCAGGTCCAGATCACTGGCCAGAGCCGGCGCAGCGGCAAGAGAAAATGCCAGTGCTGAGATGCGGGTAATCTTCATGTGTACACCTTTATTGCTGTCGTTATGAAAGCGTGGCCGGCGTAACTGCCGGTATAAACGATAGTTTCAACTTCGATGGATGTTAAACATCTGCCTGCGGGTTAACAACTTAAAAGCCCGTAAGTGGTTGGCAACCAAAACGTCAATGGCGGGTAACCTCGCCACCCTGATCGAGATCATCAGGAGAAGCATTTTCAGCGGGCACCCGATACTCCTCATTGGCCCAGGCGCCCAGATCGATTAACTTGCAGCGCTCAGAGCAGAAGGGGCGCCAGGGGTTGGTCTCACTCCACTCCACGGATTTCTTACAGGTGGGGCACTCTACATTCATAGCTTGATTCCGGGCAGGTGACTTGCGGCTCCATCAGGAGGTTGCTGAAGCCTGACAATATTGTTCCAGCACTGCCCGTAGCATTTCAAGGTTGACAGGTTTAGCCACAAAGGAATCCATGCCGGCCTGGCGGCAGCGTTCCTCATCTTCCTCCATGGCGCTGGCTGTCAGCGCGACAACCGGTACTCGTCTGCGACCATGGTTGGTTTCCCAGGCGCGGAGCTGGCGTGTCGCTTCGTAACCGTCCATCCGGGGCATAACGCAGTCCATGAAAACCACATCAAACTGGTGCCATTGCCAAAGAGAGGTGGCGGCCTGGCCATCGTTTGCCGTCAGTACTTCGCAACCCAGTTTCTCCAGCAACCGCCGGGTAAGGGTGCGGTTTACGGGATTGTCTTCCACCAGCAGTACCCGCATTCGGCCGCAAGGGATTTCTCGCTGGCGACTTCCGGCATCCGCCATGGTATTCAGAGAGAAGCGGGTAAGAAAACGGCGCTCTTGCTGGGTGTCGTGGGTAAAGAGCTGGTTCAGAATCGGGATAAGGTAGGATTCCCGGAGAGACTTGCTGAGGAACGCATCAGCACCCGCCTGGCGAAAATGCTCGGCATCCCCTCGCTGGGGGTTGGAGGACAGGATCAGAAGCCTCATTTCGGCCCATTGCGGGTTACTCCGTACCTGGCGGCATAGCAAATCCGCATCCATGTCGGGCACGAAGCCATCCAGAATCGTGGCGTCGTAGGGAATCCCTTCGTCAAAGGCTTGTCGCAAGGCGGTCAGCGCTTCTCCGGCTGAACGCACGGCATCAATATGAACGTCATAACGCGAAAGCATCTCCAGTGTAATCTTGCGCGACAGCTCGTAGGAATCGACCACCAGAACCCGTCGGCCCTGCACCTGCCTTGAATCCGGCCGCACCTTGGCGGAGCCGTCGGTTGCTTCCTGAAGTGACAGTTCCACCCAGAAGGTAGAGCCCTCGCCGGGCCGGCTCTCCAGATCCATCGAGCCGCCCATCAGATCGACCAGTTGACGGCAGATGGTGAGCCCGAGCCCCGCACCAGGTAACTGACGCTGGAAGCGTTGACCAAGTTGAACATAGGGCTCGTATACCAGAGGTATATCCTCCGGATTTATACCAACCCCGGTGTCCTCAACCGCCAACCGTAGGCGCACTTTGCCTTCTTTTCTGCCAAGAACCTCAATGCTGATAAGCACATGGCCGGAATCCGTGAATTTGATGGCATTGGATAACAGGTTCAGCAACACCTGTCGAATGCGTACAGGGTCGCCCGTCAGCGCCCAGGGCAGGTTTTCATCCACCCGTACTTCCAGGGCCAGACCTTTTTCCCGGGCCCTGGAGCCAAGCATATGAATCAGGTCGTTCAGGGTTTCGCGCAGGTCAAAAGGAATAGCCTCAAGCTCCAGCTTGCCGGCTTCCATGCTGGAGATATCCAGCAGGTCATTGATGATGGAAGACAGGCTTTCCGAGGCATTGAGCAGGGTATTCACATACTCCCGTTGCTCCTGGTCCAGAGGCGTGTCGGTCAGCAAATTGGCGTAACCGAGGACAGACTGAAGCGGAATACGCAGCTCGTGGCTGACATTGGCCAGAAACTGATTCTTGGCGTGATTGGCCCGGATGGCTTCGTCCCGTTCGCCCTGAGTCTGGATGGTGGTCTGCCTTAAGGAACGGGTGTCCTCAAGAATCTGCAAGCGCATTTTGTTTAATGCATGTTCCAGTTCTGAAAGCTCGTCCGGCCGGGAAGGGCTGCGCCGGCGCAGTTTGAGAGGCTCAACAAGTGCATCCAGATTCAGCTTGGCCGCATAGTCCGCCATGGTCTCCAGGTGGCGGGACAGTGCTACCCGTACAATCAACAGCAATCCCAATGTGCCCAGCATCACCACAATGGACTGGAACAGGAGATTCAGCAGGGCGCGATCGAGGATATCCTGGTATACCTGTTCAATAGACGAAACAATGGTCAGTTCCCCCACTCGTTGCGGACGGTCAAAACTGGAACGGTTGAATTCGAGGGGGAATGTCTGGGTAATTACCCGGCCTTCAGGGTAGGAGCCGGTACTGAATTCTTCGCCGGTGGTTGTGATCACCCGTGCATAGCCAATAAAAGGCATGGAACGCATGTCGTCCAGGCTATTGGCTACTTCGCTGAAATTCATCACCCACAGGTTGGTGCTCATGCCGCCGGCGATAAGGTCAGCGGCGCGCTCCTGACTGCTCTGCAATTCCGATTTCTGGCGTTCGAATTCGCCAATCATCTGGACGCCCGTCGCCACCAGTGACAATATCAGGCTGTACAGCAGCACCCACCCCAGCAACCGCAGTGCCAGTGGGCGCAGACCCAAACGCTTGAAGAACTGGTTTGAAGGCAAGGCACAAGTTCCCTGTGTCGACTACAAAATCACCAAATTGCCATCTTAACAGACGGATATCACTTCCACACGCTTGATTGAATCTTCGTTCACAAATCGGAACCGAACATTCTTGTCGAACAGGTTGGCTCCGTAGATTCGTTCTTCATCCCGTCCACGGCGGAATGACGGGCGCGGGTCGTAACTGACGACATCCTCAATCAGGGCGCGGAAATCCGGATAGTCGGCCTCCGGAAGCTGGCTTAGCTGGTCAGAGGCATCTGGTGCGAAGGTCACCTCCAATCTGTCGGTCGGCGCACTGTCTGCCCAGCCCAGTGATGCCTCCGGGACGGAGTCCGAAAACGGCAGGTAGGGCTTGATGTCGAGAATTGGTGTGCCCTCAATAAGATCATGATTACTGATCTTCAGGACCAGTTCGCCATTCTTGCGAGCGAGGCCTTCGTTCCTGACGACTGACAGGCCAAGACTGTTCGGGCGAAAAGGCGAACGGCTGGCAAACACACCGATTTTCTTGTTACCCCCAAGCCTCGGGGGCCGAACCACCGGGCGCCATTCGGCGCGAACGGCTTCATGAAACTGGAAGGTAAGCCAGATATGGCTCGCTGACTCAAGGCCCCGGAAAGCGTCTTCACGATCAAAGGGACTTTGTATAACCAGTTCCGCGTGGGCATGGCGGGTAAGGCCGGGTTGCCGGGGAACGCCGAACTTGTCCTGAAAGCAGGAACGAGTGATGGCAATCGGTGTGAGCGTCAGAGCTTCCTCGGCGGGCCGGCTTTTATGCTGTGGTCTGCTCATTTCTGATGTCATTCCCGGTCAATGGTGCCTGCAAAGTACATTTCGATTCGGAATACGATAGAGGCCTGATCGTCAAACCCCTCATCCCGCTGATACTCCAGAGCTGGTATCAACTCGGCAAAAAGCCAGTTGCTGTACATCCGGTAGCGCCAGGTTACGTCTGCGAAATAGCTTGTGGTTCGCCAGGTTGGCTGGCTTTCGCCAAGAATGCCAACTCGAGGGGTAATTACCGAACGAGTGTTCAGTCGTTTCTGCACGCTATGAACGTGGGCCGCTACAAACTTGCGGTCACTATGAACCCATTCCAGTTCGGACGAGTTGTAGTAGTGCCAGCCTTTCCCCAATGAGCGATCAAGGCCAATCCAGCTGCGCGTCCCCCAGCCTTCTGTGTGATAGTAGTACAGGCGCTGCTGAGTATTCAGTGACCAGTCCCTGTCAATCTTCCAGCCCTTTCTAGCTTTCATACGCCAGAACAGTTCGGGTGGTAGTCGCAGCCGGCCACCAATGTCGGTGGAGAGATTGATGGAGTCTCCAACATCCGTCAGAAACCTCAGGGCGCCGGTTGTCTCTGTGTCGGTTCGCTCCGGTTCCGTCAGTTGCCTGTCCCGCTCACGTTCCGCCAGCGGGATCAGTTCTTCGCTTTCACTTTCCACCACCAGCCTCAGCTTCTCCTCAGCGGTGGGAACATCGAGACGAAAGCGAAGCTCCGGCTCAAACTGGGCCGGATCGCTGTATTCGGATTCTGCTGCAAACCCCAGTCTCAGGTAGCTTTCGTTATTTGGCAGCGCCTGGGAAGAGCCGGACAGTGTTCGATCCGCCCATGCACCCAACGACTGCACGGTTGGGCCGTGCTGACGTTCCTGCCGAATAACCCAGTCGCTGACTCCCAGCCACCAGGAATCCCTGGGCTCTGCCCAGAACTCATCGGGTTTGAAGGTATAGAACGAAATCGGCAGGCGCTCCGGCGCCAGAAGGGCGGGCACCGAGATATCACGCATGGTGATAACCGGTTCTGCCGCTTTCGTGAAGGAACAAGCGAGGAGGCCGGTGGCAAGTGCAGTACGAATAAGTGCGGCGCGGATCAGACTATGCTCCTTGGCTGAAATCCGCCAGAAAACGTTGGTGCAGAGCGTGTACTGAAGCTTCCACACGCTCCAGCGGCTGCGCATTGTTGATAATCGCATCGGCTTTTTCGCGGCGGGCGACTCTGGGCATTTGGGCGGCGAGTATCCGCTCCACCTGTTCGCGGCTATTCCCGTCTCTCGCCATGGTGCGGTTAATCTGAGTTTCTTCCGGTACATCCACCACAACAATCCGCTCCACCAGTTCGTGCTGGTTGGTCTCCAGAAGCAGGGGAGATACCAGCATCACATAGGGCAGATTGTAATCCTCGGGTGATAACTGGCGGATCAGTTCCTGGCGGATAATGGGATGCAACAGGCCTTCCAGCCAGCGTCGTTGTTCCGGATCCTCAAATACTTTCTGGCGCAGGGCAGCACGGTCCAGTTCGCCGTTACCCTGAAGAATGCTTTCGCCGAAGTGATCAGCGATGGCTCTGAGGGCTTGTGTGCCTGGTTCTACGACCTGTCGGGCGACATCGTCAGCGTCCACCCAATGCACGCCAAGAGCGCCAAACATGCGGGCAACGGTGGATTTTCCAGAGCCAATACCTCCGGTGAGGCCGATAACCGAATAGCGGGACATTCAGACTCCTAGGTACCCGAACCACAAGGCCTGGATTTCAGCGCCGAACCACAACGAGAGTAAGCCTGCAGCGGCCAGGTAGGGGCCGAAAGGAATCGGCACTTCACGCCCGTGTTTGCGGAATACCATCAGACTGATGCCCACTATCGCGCCCACCAGAGATGAGAGCAGAATCACCGCAGGCAGCAGTTGCCAGCCCAGCCAGGCCCCCAGCGCCGCTAACAGCTTGAAGTCCCCGTGCCCCATGCCTTCCTTGCCGGTGGCCAGCTTGAACAACCAGTACACGCTCCAGAGCGAGAGGTAACCTGCCACAGCGCCCCAGAAAGCGCTGCCAAAATCCGTCAGCACACCAAAGTAGTTAAGCACCAGGCCAAGCCACATCAGGGGCAGGGTGATGCCGTCTGGCAGGAGCTGGGTGTCGAAATCGATCATGGTCAGGGCTACCAGCGCCCAGACCATCAGCAGTGCCCAGAGCGCGGTCTCAGATGGCCCCAGCAGATAAACCGTTACGACGGAAAAAACCGCAGTCAGTGCTTCAATGATGGGGTAACGCGGCGAAATACGTGTTTTGCACGAAGAGCATTTGCCACCAAGCATTAGCCAGCTGATGACCGGAATGTTTTCCCAGGCGCGAATTTTGTGGCCGCAGGACGGGCAGGTGGAGGCCGGCTTTGAAAGAGTTATCCGCTCATCTGACTTGCGGTCGTCCTCCGGCACTTCCAGAAACTCCTCGCACTGGCAGCGCCATTCCTGCTTCATCATTTTGGGCAGGCGAAGGATGACAACGTTCAGAAAACTACCGACGCAGAGAGAGACGAAAATGACGACCAGATAGAGAAGCCAGGGAGTGGACAGGATGGTTTCTAGGGGGAGCATTCAGAGACTCGATTAAATCTTTGTTTTGACCCCTCTCCTTGGAGGAGAGGGGGCAGATGAAAAAGCGTGGTGAGTTATCCGTTAAACAACCTGGCCCATCTGGAAGATTGGCAGGTACATGCCGATAATCAGCCCGCCAACCAGAACGCCGAGTACGGCCATAATCATGGGCTCCATCAGGGCTGTAAGGTTGTCAACCATGTCGTCGACAACCCCTTCGTAATGCTCGGCCACTTTGGACAGCATATCGTCCAGATTGCCCGACTCTTCGCCGATGGCGGTCAATTGAACTGCCATCACAGGGAAGACGCCCTGTTGCCGCATAGAGGCTTGCAGTTGGGTACCGCTTGAGACATCGTTCTTGATGTTCATCACAGCGTCCCGATACACGGCGTTGCCGGTTGCGCCAGCAACCGAATCGAGTGCGTCAACAAGCGGAACGCCCGCCGCGAACGTGGTAGAGAGTACACGGCCGAATTTAGCGACAGCAGATTTGTCCAGGATTTCTCCGACAATCGGCAACTTCAATACATATTTATCGACGAAATCCGAGAATTTCTGGGATCTTCGCTTCGATTCTTTGAAAAGAAAAATCGTACCGACGATTCCAAGCAAAACAATAAACCACCAGGACTGAAGCCATTCGGATATTCGAATAATGAACTGTGTGAATACAGGTAGATCCGCCCCAAAGCCCTGGAACAAGCTCTCAAACTGAGGAACGACTTTTATCAAGAGAATAGCCGTAACGACAATTGCGACAACGATAACCGCAATTGGGTAAGTCATGGCCTTTTTGACTTTTTTCTTCAGGATCTCCGTTTTCTCAAGGTAAGTCGCGATACGATCCAGCATTTGTTCCAACGCACCGGCTTTTTCACCTGAGTCCACCAGGTTGCAATAAAGATCATCAAAATATTTAGGATGCTTGCGCAGAGAAGATGCGAAACCGGTACCGGAGGAAATATCGTTCCGGATAGTCATCACCAGTTCCTGTAAGCCTTTATTTTCGAGGCCATCGGCAACGATATCGAAACTCTGAACCAGAGGGACACCGGCTTTCATCATGGTTGCTAGCTGACGGGTGAGCATTGCGATGTCGAAAGGCGTGATCTTCTTGCTGCCGCCAAACAGTGGCTTTGGCTTTTTCTTAACCTTATCCGGAATAATGCCCTGTTTGCGCAACTGGGCTTTTACCAAGGCGATATTGGAGCCCGCAAGCTCCCCTTTGGCTTTATTACCTTTGCGGTCTTTGCCTTCCCAAACGTATGCTTCGAGCTTCTGCGCTTTTTCTGCCATGCTTAATCCTTCGTCACACGGTTGGCTTCTTCAAGACTGGTCACTCCCTCAATAACCTTGAGAAGTGCCGATTGCCTGAGGTTTCGGAAGCCTTCCGCCTGAGCCTGCTTTGCAATTTTGATGGAGCTGGCCTCTTCCATAATCATGCTTGCCAGCTCGTCGGTAATCTTGACCACCTCGTAAATACCAACGCGGCCTTTATATCCACCATTGCATTTATCACAGCCCTTGGGGCGGTACAACGTGAAGCCTGTATCAATTTGTTCTTGTGTGAACCCTTCCTTCAAAAGCACGTCTTTAGGCACATCGGCGGGTTGCTTGCAGCTATTGCAGAGTCGTCGACCCAGCCGTTGGGCAATAATCAAACTGACCGATGTGGCTATGTTAAACGCGGGCACGCCCATGTTCATCATACGGGTGAGAGTCTCAGCTGCGCTGTTCGTGTGAAGGGTAGAAAGAACCAGGTGGCCGGTCTGCGCGGCTTTGATGGCTATGTTGGCAGTTTCCAGATCCCGGATCTCACCCACCATGATCACGTCCGGATCTTGCCGGAGGAAGGCGCGCAGTGCCTCGGCAAATCCTAGCCCTACACGGTTGTTAACGTTTACCTGATTAATGCCTTCCAGGTTGATCTCTGCCGGGTCTTCAGCTGTGGATATGTTGATACCCGGCGTGTTCAGAATGTTCAAGCCGGTGTAAAGCGAAACGGTCTTACCGGAGCCTGTCGGACCTGTGACCAAGATCATGCCCTGGGGCTGGGCCAAGGCGTCCATATATAGCTTCTTCTGATCCTCTTCGTAGCCCAGCACATCAATACCGAGCTTTGCCTGGCTTGGATCCAGAATCCGCAGAACGATCTTCTCACCCCAAAGGGTGGGCAGTGTGTTTACCCGGAAGTCGATGGCCTTGGTTTTGGACAGTTTCATCTTTATGCGGCCATCCTGAGGCACCCTGCGCTCGGAGATATCCAGCTGCGCCATAATCTTTACACGGGCCGAAATCTTGGGCGCCAGCTTGATGGACGGCCGCGAAACCTCCTTCAAAATGCCATCGGTGCGGTAACGCACCCTGTAGATTTTTTCGTAAGGCTCAAAGTGAATATCTGAAGCCCCGCCCCGAATGGCGTCCAGCAGCATCTTGTTCACATATTTAACAATGGGTGCATCATCAACATCTGTGGCGGATACGGCACCGTCGTCGTCCTCGCCTTCACCACTTTCCGTTTCAACGCCTTCCAAATCGGCATCGTCCAGGTCGCCCATTGTCGTGTCCTGGGACTCCAGATATTTATCAATAGCAGCGCGGAGCTTGGAGTCATCTACAAGAATTGCGTCGGTACTCAGGCCAGTATTGAACTTGATCTCATCCAAAGCCTGAATATTCGTCGGGTCTGAAACTGCTATAAAAAGTCTGTTGCCCCTTTTATAGAGCGGGAGAGCGTTATGTTTGCGAACCAGTTTTTCGTCGACCACTTTCTCCGGCATCATTTCGGGAAGAAAGGAATCCAGATCCAGCACCGAAACACCAAATTCCATGGCTGCGGAGAAGGCGAGCTTCGAGCTGTCGGCAAGTTGATTCTGGGTCAGATAGGTAATCAGCGGAATCCGGTTTTGAGACGCCTTTATGAAAGCATCTTTCGCGGTTTCCTCGTCCAGAAGACCGTCATCTACAAATCGACGGGCCAGGCCCGTCAACGTCACGTTTCGGTTGCTGCTCACCATAAATGCTCTGAGAAAAATCGTCTAAGTGGCTGAATCGCGTGTTTATGCTCAGAGAGTTTAGATGTGTACTTACCTTTTGGAAAGCGGAGCTCGCCTCAAACTTGACCAATCTCATAGACGTGTCGCCTCTGTCGACTCGTCGAAAAGGGCCGTACTCAGGTGACCAAATTTGTCACTCTGAGACTCAAAGCGACCGAAAATCAGCAGAAAACCGATGTGTGACCAGCTTCACAAAAGCTCGCAAGTTATTGCTGCTTGCCGGTTTTTAACAATATCTTGCAATTGGCATGGCTGGTGCTTAGTTTATCTCAAGCTCAATGCGGTGAAGGGGCAAAGCTCCACCGCCCCGGAGCTGGTTGAAACCGAAGATGACAACTCCAGAGGTTGATATTATGCAAAAGATTCAAATGAATAAGGGTCAGCAGGGTTTTACTCTGATCGAACTGATGATCGTTGTTGCGATTATTGGTATTTTGGCGGCTGTGGCGATTCCTCAGTATCAAAATTATACGGCAAGAACGCAGGTAACTACCGGTTTAGCAGAAATTGCTGGTGCAAAGACAGCGTATGAGAGTGCGGTAAACGAAGGTCGAGACGCAGCTTATTACACGCTTGCAAATATGGGGCTAGCCGATACAAACCGTTGCGCCATGGCGGTAAACGCCCCAGACGCAACTGGTGCTCAGGTTGCTGCCTTGCAGTGCACATTGGATAATGCCGCTCCTGATGTGGACGGCGAGATTGTTAGGCTGGCTCGTGATGCAAATGGCGTATGGCAGTGTCAAGTAGCTGCCGCGATTCCTGAAAACCTTCGTCCGTCTGGATGTGTTGCCATTCCGTAAGATGTGATCATGGATAGGCTCTTGCCTTTCCAAATCTCCAAAGGCCCGGCGGTTTCGACCCCGGGCCTTTGTCGTTTCTGGTTTTCGGTTTGCTGCGTCTATTTCGGCGTTATGGCAAAACAGCGGCGGCATTCCACCGTGAATGCTGGAAATCCGCCAATTTCAGGCGAGCGACGTTCTCGGCTGGCATGCCGATATAGGTATTTCAACAGGAAAGGGTGGGGACGTTAGGCTGCTCGACGCCGCCGTTCAGGATTCCGATAATCCTGATAACTGTCCTCGAACGCGGTCGCCCGGTGGCACCACCGTTCCGGCTCCAGGTTCAGCCGTTCCAGAATCGGGAGCGCCTTCTCATCAATTGCACCCCGTTTGTCACTCCGGCTGATTCTTCCTGTGCAATCCACGAGTGCCAGATAATCTTCAAAGCTGAACAGTAGGCCTCGTTGAAAGCCGTTCCGAATCACGCCTTCAAATCCCAGGAGCGGTTTCAGTGGCACCGAAAAGTCATTCAACGCCTGCTGCTCTGTTTGCCTTGCTATTGCTTCCGCCAGATCAAAGGTAGGATGAAGGCGTTCTTTAATGCTGGTGTGTTCGGAGGTTTCTGGCGTCTCTGCTATGGAGGCCCGGATGGGGTTCAGGTCGACGTAGGCCATGCAGGAGAGAAGGACCTCTTCGGTGTCCAGGGCCTGGGATTTGAACCTGCTCTCCCAGAAGTGGCCGGTGCACTCATCCTCCTTATTGGCTTGCCTCGCTATTGGCTCATTTAAGCATTTCATAAACCAGCTCAAATCCGTCAACCGCTGCCGGAAGGTTTCTGCGTACTCCTGCACTCGTCGCAGCTCTGCTGCACACAACTCATCACCCCGATGATATCGCTGCACCAGTGGTGGCCCTTTATACAGGCTGCACCAGCGCGCCAGCACTTCATCTATGCTCCACGGTTCCACGTCATCGGGGCTTAGCTTCACGACCAGGTGGTAATGGTTCGACATCACCGCATAAGAGGCCACATCCACCGCAAACACCGAGGCCAGAAGCCGGATTCGCTCCTCAATCCAGCCGCGCCGGTGCTCATAACAGCGCCCGGTGGCGCGATCTTGCCCGCACAGGAAGGTGCGGCGCACGCAGCGTGAGATCACGTGGTAGAAGGGGGTATCTGAAACGCTGACGAGTTTTGCTCTGGCTTTGGGCATAGTGAGGTCCTTGTCTTCCGTGACTGTTGACATGCTCTTATCATGAATTAATCATTCGAAACTGTATATATATACAAGCTGGTCATGATTGTGGGTGTTTGTTTTCTCTTCGAATATGCCATGCAGTGTAGTAATCGAATGGGATTGGTGCTTGGCTATGGGGGGTAACAGCTAAAAATTAACAGAGGTTTGACGTTTAACGGTAAGCGTTATAGGGTTCAAGGATGATTAAGAGCTTCCGATGCAAAGACACTCAAACGCTGTTTGAAACGGGAAAAACCAAACGGTTTTCGGTGATAAAGGCTGTAGCGGAGCGTAAGTTGATATTGCTGCAAGCGGCTGCAGAACTGGATGATCTTAGATCTCCGCCTGGTAACCGGCTTGAAGCCTTGAATGGTGATCGTGAAGGCCAGTACAGCATTCGTATTAACAGGCAGTGGCGGGTGTGCTTTCGGTGGACGGATGACGGCCCAGAAGATGTTGAAATTGTTGATTATCACTGAGGAGGCTGCGCGATGATTCGAAATGGTATGCGCCCTATTCACCCCGGAGAGATATTAAGGGAAGAGTATCTGGAGCCGCTGGAAATGAGTGTGAATGCGCTGGCTAACGCATTGCACGTTCCGGCAACCCGAATGAATGAGATTGTTCGAGGGAACCGAGGTGTTTCTGCAGATACGGCTTTGCGATTAGCTCGTTACTTTGGCACCAGTGCGCGGTTTTGGCTCAACCTGCAAACTGAGTTTGAGCTGCGTCAAGCCGAGGTTGAAAAAGCTGCAAAGATTGCCAAGGAGATCAAGCCGCGGGCGGCCTAGCTGATGCGCTACATAATGATTGATCAAGGATCAGGGGGGGCTGATTATGGACAGGCACAACCGCTGCCCGCTCCTCAATCCATCCTCGCCAGTGCTCAGAACAGCGCCCGCTATGGTAAATTGGCAGTCTTGAAAACAACTGAAAGTTGCACCGCCAACCGGAGCCGAAATGCCCACCGCCACAGACAAGCACTGGTCAATGCCACCCAACCCCGAAAAAGCACTTATGCTTGCACAACGTGCGGTAGCGGTATTTGTTTACGATGCAGTGCGCCTGGAGGGCATCAACTTCACGTTGCCGGAGGTGCAAACCCTGCTGCAGGGTGTCACAGTGGGAGGGCATCGGCTGAGCGATCAGCAAATCGCCGTTAATCAGGGCGAGGCCTGGAAGCTGCTCTTTCAGATGATCCGGGAAGGGAGCTTCAGTTTATCGGCCGATTGCGCTATGGCTCTGCATGCGGTTGCTGCAAGGGAAGAAGCGTTGGAGTGGGGCTGCTTTCGCAGTGGCTCCGTACTCATTGCCGGCACTGATTACGAGCCACCGGCGGCTAGTGAGTTACCGGAACGTTTTGACCGCATGATCGATGAACTACAACGCATGGATGATGTTTACGATCAGGCTGTCCACCTGTTCCTGACCATGGCCCGTTGCCAGTTTTTCTACGATGTAAACAAGCGCATGGGGCGTTTTATGATGAACGGCCACCTGCTGAGCAACGGCTATCCGGCCATCAATATCCCGGCTTCAAGCCAACTCAAATTCAATGAACTTATGCTCCGCTTCTACGAGTCCGGCGACCAGCGTGAAATGAATGCATTCGTGCGTAGCTGCATGGACGAACGGGTCGTTCGTATTATGAAAGAAGAGTAAACGGGTTAGGCCAGCAGTACATTTCGGCGGTGACCATGGACAGGCACAAGCCTGCACAACCATGGACAGGCACAAGCCTGCAAGCCTGTGGTGGGCATCAGCCTGGTGGCAGCGGGGCTCAGGCCTTATTATTCATTCTGTATGAATTTGTGGTCGAAGCATGCATGGATTCACCGCCCAGCCAAATACCCCGCCAAAGCCTCAATCTCCCCCTCCGACAAAATCCCAGCCACCCCAATCATAGGCGTACTGTGCTTGGTGGGGTCCATCTCCTTAAACCGCCTCAACGCAATCCCAAGATATTCCGCCGGTTGCCCGGCCAGGCGGGGCATATCCCTGAAACCTTGTGCCTTGTCACCGTGGCAACCGGCACAGCGCACAGCAAACAGCTTCTCGCCAGCGTCAGCCTTGGTGGGGTCGCCGCCAGTGCGGGGCTTGGCTGTCTGCTGGCTGTAATAAACCGCAATATCAATCCGCTCTTCCAATGACAGTGTTTTCGCCAGCTTGGACATCACATAGTCCTCGCGCGTACCGTCACGGAATTTCTCGAACTGGTTGAACAGGTAAAGAGGATGCTGGGCGGCCAGATTGGGAATGTAGTCGCGTTTGCTGTTGCCGTCCTCGCCGTGGCAATAGCCACAGAAGCGGATGCGTTCGTGGCCGGCCTCGTAGCTGGCCTGGAGTTTGGTATCATCGGCCATAATGGCGTTTAGCTGTGTCATGGCTTCGCCTGCAGAGCTTGCGGCAACCATGGGAGAGGCAGTCAGGCACGCGACGATCAACAGTTTCCTCAAGTGTGAACTACCAAACATAAGCCACCTACTTCTTCGGAAAGGCCGAAGAATAGTCGGGTGCTTGAGTGCTGATCTTGCCAAAGATCAAAAAAGCGGACTTAAAACGGGTCGGCCGGTGGCCCATGGTTCAATAGATGCGTATACCAACCCGGGTTACGTGCTCAAGTAGTTCTTCATTGTCTACCTGGTGCTTCAGGGCAAGATCCACTTTCCAGGGCAGCAGCATATCGTCAATTTCTAGCTCTATCTGGTTAAATTCCTGCCAGGAAAGTGTCGGAGCGGTCATCATTAAATCGATATCCGAGTTGTGCCGGTAATTGCCTTTGGCGCGAGAGCCGTAGAGGGTTACCTGCTCAATCTCACGGTGCTGCGAGAATATAGTCTGCAACCTTTTGATAACCTGCGGAGGCAGCCCAAACGTTTCTTTCATCGTCGATGGTTCAGGCAAGGCCATGCTTTTCCACTTCCTGCTCTATCCGGGTTTGCAGTGCAGCAAACAGAGGGTGATATTGCGCCAAAATGTTAATGAGGATTTCCTTGGCGGTTTCTTCGTTATAGGTGTGGGATGTTCGGTTTCTGTCTTTCAGCATGCGCATCCAGCCTTCGCCATCTTCGATTAGGCCATTGGCGAAAGCTTCACGAATCGCATCGCGAGAGCCGACAATGTTGCCGTTGCCTTGCCACCGGAAGTAATCCCGAATCACATTCCAGGATAGCTCATAGGTATATTCAAATGCCTGAATCAATCCCTGTTTTTCGAGGTCTGAGAGGTCGCGGGTTCGGCATAATTTTACAGCCGAATCCAGCTGAGAGAATGCCTTTCTGAAGTTACTAAATCGCTGGAGCCAGCGGATATCCTGCTCGGCCATGTTTTGTGCTCGTGTTGGATCCTTCACCGAAGAATACCATGACGTGGGGCCGTGAAACGACCTGGGCGCGAGGCTTATAAAGGTGATTGGGCGCTGATCCTTACCTAAACAAAGATTTAAAAAATAGAAAATCACAACTACGCTAGTGGCTAAACACTCTCAATGTGAGAGTGGGGCGTCTTCTTTCAACAGCAATGGAAAAGGAGAACAGCATGCATCGCACTAGGCAGCGATTATCCCTTATCACAACGTCCGCTGCTCTTATTCTGGCGGCCTCACAGGTGTTCGCAGAGCCAAAGCTTGAAGTAGAGATGTTTGAAGCCGGTGTGGAAGGCCAGGGGGATTCAATAGGCACGGTTACACTCACCGCTTACGATCAGGGCGTGCTGATTGAGTCTGACCTGGCTGGGCTATCGCCCGGAATTCACGGCTTTCACCTTCATGAAAATCCGGACTGCAGCCCAGTAGAAAAAGACGGAAAAACAACGCCTGCAGGGGCCGCCGGTGGACACTACGACCCAGAAAATACCGGGAAGCACAAAGGCCCGTTCGATAAATCCGGGCATCTTGGTGACCTGCCGAGGCTACACGTTGGCCAGGAGGGAGAAAACGCCCAGACCAATATTGCGCCGCGACTGCAGCTGAACGATTTTAAAGGCCGGGCCCTGGTGATTCACGGCGGGGGAGATAATTACTCGGATTCACCCCAGCCTCTTGGAGGTGGCGGTGCCCGAGTGGCCTGTGGTGTTGTTGCGGGTTAAAACCTTCATCAGGCCCCGGTGATCACCACTGACCGGGGTCAATTCCTCTCTCCACAACTCTCCCTTCACCGGAAAATTACGTTAAGCTTGGTCTATCGCCAACCAGACAAGGACTTACGCGCCTATGAAACTCCGCTTCCTCGGTGGTACAGGCACCGTCACCGGCTCCCGTTATCTGCTTTCCGACGACAATCACCGCATGCTGGTGGATTGTGGCATGTACCAGGGCGTGAAAACCCTGCGCCGCCGAAACTGGGCCAAGTTTCCGGTAGATCCATCCACCATCGATGCGGTTGTCCTCACTCACGCCCACATCGATCATTCCGGCTACCTTCCTGCCCTGGTCAAGAACGGCTTCAAAGGCAAGATCTACTGCACCAAGGCCACCCACGAGCTCTGCAAAGTTCTACTGCCGGATGCCGGCTTCCTCCAAGAAGAGGATGCCAAGTACGCGTTCCGGAAAAAGTTCTCAAAGCACGAAAAACCGGAACCTCTGTTTACCGAAAAAGACGCCTGGGAAGCCCTGAAGCACTTTGAATCCCTGCACTACCACGAGAAATTCGAGCCGGTGAAGGGCTTTGAGGTTCAGTTCACTCCGGCCGGGCATATCCTGGGTTCCTCCTGCGTGCACGTTACGCACAAGAGTTCCTCCCGCACCGTGGTGTTCAGTGGCGATGTCGGGCGCCAGGACGACATCATCATGCGCCCGCCAGAACCCATCAGTCATGCCGATGTTTTGGTGTGTGAATCCACCTATGGCGACCGCACCCATGGTGAAACCGATCCAGAAAAGGATCTGGAAGAGATCATTACTAAAACCGCGGGCCGCGGCGGGATCGTATTGATGCCTGCTTTCGCCGTGGGCCGGGCCCAGATGTTGTTGTACGTTGTGCACAAACTGATGGGGCAGGGGCGAATTCCCAAACTTCCGGTGTATCTCAACAGCCCCATGGCCATCAAAGCCACGGAAATTTTCTGCAAACATCACAAAGAGCACAAGCTTAACGGCGCCCAGTGCGAGCTGATCGACGACAAAACAGAGTTCGTTCGCACCGTCGAGGAATCCATTGAGCTGGATGCCGTGAGATATCCCTGCGTGATCATCTCAGCCAGTGGAATGGCCTCGGGCGGCCGGGTGTTGCACCACCTTAAAACCCTGCTGCCAAATCCCAGAAATAGCGTTGTCTTTGCGGGCTTCCAGGCACCTGGCACACGCGGCGATGTCTTGGTGCATGGCGCCGAATCGGTCAAGATTCACGGTGAGTACTGGCCGGTGAAAGCAGAGATCCATAACATGGATTCCATGAGTGCTCATGGCGACTATCGGGAAATCCTGCACTGGCTGGAGCAAGGTACTCTGAAGCCCGAAAAGGTGTACGTGACTCACGGCGAAGCGGTGGCCAGTGATACCATGCGCAAACGCATCTCGGAAAAGTTCGGATGGGATGCCGAGGTACCGGATTTGTTCGAAGAGGTAGAGATCTGATGCACTACAGCTCCATACTGCCAGATGTGATCAAAATCGCTGATGAAGCCAGCGAAAAAGTGCTGCATATCTACCAGTCTGATTTCAAAGTAAATTATAAGGAAGATCACTCACCCATCACCGCTGCGGACATTGCCAGCCACGACATGATTGTTAAGGGGCTGCGCCAAATCAGCCGGGACATTCCCATACTCTCGGAAGAGGGCGCAGAAATCCCTTGGGAAGAACGCAAGAAATGGCGCCGGTTCTGGCTGATCGACCCCATCGACGGCACCAAGGATTTTACCCAGCGCACGGGCGAATTCACCGTCAACATCGCCATGATTGAAGACGGCGAGCCTGTAATGGGCGTGGTCACCGCTCCGGCCCTGAAAGAGGCTTTCTGGGGCATCAGGGGTGAGGGTGCTCACATGCGGGACCGCACTGGCAGGGTGCACCGCATACGGGTGGCAGAACCCAAAGAGACGTTGCGGGTGGTCGCCAGCAAAAACCACCTGAATGAAGAAACCCGCGCCTTTATCGATACCCTCGGCGCACACGAAACAGTCCAGGCTGGCAGTTCCCTGAAATTCTGCAGAATTGCCGAAGGGCATGCTGATATGTATCCACGAATGGGCCCAACCAGCGAGTGGGATACTGCGGCCGCCCACGCGGTGCTCGTCGCCGCAGGGGGGAAGGTGCAAACGCCGGAGGGCCAGCCCTTGGTTTACGGAAAAGAAAACATCCTGAACCCCAATTTCATTGCCGCGGGAAACTGGTATTTCTAACCCATGACCTGGTACGCACTACAACACAAGCTGGCTCAGGGCGACCGGGCGGTCCAGCACCTGCAGAATCAGGACATCGCCTGCTTCTACCCGAAAATCGAGGTGGAGAAGATCAAGGCAGGTAAACGCACCAAAAAGCTGGAGCCCCTGTTTCCTGGTTATGTATTTGTGAACCTGGAGCAAACCGACCCCATGTGGGCGAAGCTTCGCTCGACTCGCGGTGTGCTGCGAATCGTCAGCTTCGCCAACCGACCTGCGCCGATTGACGACGAGGTGATTGCTCACATAAAAAACAGCATGGAAAAAGTGGCGGAGCAGGGCGGCATCAAGCCTGGTCAGCCCATAGAGCTGGACGATGGGCCCTTTAAAGGCATCAACGCTATCTTCCAGGCCTATGATGGCGAGGAGCGGGCCATTGTACTGATTACGTTTATGCAGAAGCAGCAGCAGGTAAAGGTGCCGGTTTCTGTAATCAGGCCCTGAAGAAAGCCAGATGGATAAAGCGCCCAAAATGTGACCTGATTAGCTGCATTTTCTAATCTTTAACAAATGTTTACTGGTCTAACGCCCTGATTGGTCAAGTGTCAGACTTTTTGTCACTTGCGCGTCATACCGCTTGCCGTAGAATCGTCATGCTTTTGAAATACTTCATTCATTCCCTGACAAGGAAACCGTTGGGAACTTCCCTCCCGCTGTAACCGTTCTATCCTTGTCTAAAGAAAACCAAATCCTATGACCTCAAAACACTGGGCCCTGGTCGGTGGGGCGGTAGCGTGCCTAAGCGTTATCACAGTCAATGCGGCACCGTGGACAACAGTCGGCGATGCCTACGAGCGCCATCAGCTCCAGAAACGAGTAGATTCCGGCTCTTTAAACCATACCGTTACGACCTGGCCGGTTATGAAAGACTCTGTTGGCCTGGCTCGCAGTAACGGCCTGTCTGCTGGTTTGGCCATCTCGGGCAGCACAGAGAACGAGTTTATTACCGGCTACGCCGGCGCGGAGTCCCAGGAAGGCATGCTCGCAGCCAGTGCGGAGTATGATGGCAGCTGGTGGGCCGCTGGAATCAATGCGCACTTGGTTGCCAATCCAAGCGATGACGATGCAGCACGCCTGGATGGCAGTTATCTCGCCCTGTTTCCCGGCAACTGGGTCTTGGGAGCAGGCGCCGTTGAACGATGGTGGGGGCCAGGTTGGCAGAACAGTCTGATTCTTTCGAATAATGCTCGGCCTGCACCTGGCGTTTGGTTAAGCCGCCATCGTGAAACGCCATTTGAGACGCCCTGGCTATCCTGGCTCGGTCCCTGGCAAATCACTGCAACCGTGAGCCAACTTGAAGGCGAACGGGAAGTGGCCGATCCACTCCTGGTTGGGTTTCGCGGAACATTCAGGCCGATCAAAGGGCTGGATATCGGCCTTACACGCACCTTTATTTTTGGTGGGGATGGTCGGTCTACCTCTTTCTCGACGTTCTGGGATGCCTTTGCAGGCAATGACAACCCCAGAGATGCCGCGGAAGACCCCAGCAATCAGTTGGGGGCGGTGGACGTTAGATACGGATTTAAAGTAGGTGAGCAGACCGCCTCTATCTACGGCCAGATGATGGGCGAAGACGAAGCAGGCGGCTTTCCGTCGCGGAAATCCTGGTTGTTTGGGGTAGATGCAACCACCAGTTTGTGGGGCAGGGAGCAGCGTTGGTATCTGGAAGGTGCAGACACGCTGGCCGATAACCTGTTTGGCTCGCCCATGGAAGACATAGCGTACGAACACCGGGTTTATCGTACCGGCTACCGCTACAAGGGGCGTAACCTCGCCGCAAGCATAGACTCAGACAGCCAGATTCTCACCCTGGGTTATTTCGACTTTCTGTCAAACGGCAGTACCGTCGGTGCGTCCGTCAGTTATGTTGATTTCACCGGGAACCCACCGTCTCGGGTTACCGTGCCAGACTCAGACGTGACGTATTTCTATCCCTCAAGAGATCAGGCCGTCATGCTTTACGGCGGTTTTTGGGAGTTTGGAACGGAATACGGTAAGGTCAGGCTTTCCGGTCAGATCGCGGAAGATAAAATTGCAGTACGCTCGCGGGAGTTGGACCAGTGGTCCCTTTCTGCGCGATGGTCTTATGGATTCTGATAATTCAGGCAAGATTGAATGAATAAACATCACCAGGCGAAAGCCACAGCGACGATCGCTCCGCTGATGGCCTTCGTTGCTGTATTGGCCGGTTGTGCGACCGGTGGGCAGATAGACACGGCTAAAACGATTCCAGTTCCGCAGTGGCTAAATACCAAGAACACAGTCACCTCCCTTTCAGCACAGCATTCACAGCAGATCGATAAAGCCCGAACCGGAGAGATCGTTAAGCTGGGTGCTTCGCCCTGGGGCGAAAATACACAGTTACGGGTAGGCGAGCGTTACTTCTCCGCAACCGGTAAATCCTGCTTTATTACCCGCATAGTAAGTGCGGAAGGAACCCAGCCTGCAACGGTATGCGAGTACCCGGAAGGCAACTGGGGAGTAACCCGGTCTTACACTGCAGAACAAAAGGCAGCTCAAGACCAGGCAATAGGAGGTGTGCAATGATCACTCGTCATTCTGCCTCCGTGGTGGCGGCACTTTTATTTGTAGTCACTTCCATGGTGAGTGTGGGTGTGAGCGCACAAAGCCTGGGTGATATACCGGCAAGTCAGCGCGAACGGCTGATGCCGCAGATCCAGGCTGCAACGGAAAACGCGGGCAACGGCCCTTCCGAAGCAGATACCGCAGACCAGGAGCGCCAGGCCAGAACCCTGAGGTCTACCGGCACTTATGGTCCGATCCTGACGGAAGAACAGAAAGAAGAGCTGCAACCTTTCGGCGCTGAGCTGTTTACCGGTGGCTTTCGCGGCTTGCGCTCAGATGGACTTAATCCCGACTACCGCGTTCTGCCGGGCGACCAGGTAACGCTTCGCCTTTGGGGCGCTGTCGAGATGGACCGAGTGCTCCCGGTAGACGCACAAGGCAATATCTTCATTCCTGCGGTTGGCCCCGTTCAGGTAGAGGGAGTCAGCCATAGCCAGTTGGATTCCGTGGTGAAGAGCGCTGTGCGTCGCGTCTACCCGGATAACGTGAATGTTTACACCAACCTCCAGGGCGTTCAGCCCGTCTCGGTATTTGTAACCGGCTACGTCAACAAGCCGGGCCGGTATGTGGGTGTGCCCAGCGATTCTATCCTCTACCTGCTGGACCAGGCCTCCGGAATAGATGAAGAGCTGGGCAGCTATCGGAACATCAAACTGAGCCGCAATGGCGAAGTGATCGCCAGGATTGACCTTTACGATTTTCTCCTTGAAGGCGCGCTGAGCCACCCTCAGTTGCAGGAAGGCGACACCCTGCTGGTTGAAAAGCGTGGCCCCGCCATCACCGCGTTGGGGGATGTCAGCAAGCCGTATCTTTTCGAACTTCCCCCCGGCCCTCTTACGGGCTCCATGCTCAGTGAACTGGCGCCATTGCGCCCCGGCGTTTCTCACGCCCTGATTCGTGGAAAGCGGGGCACCGCTCCCTATTCCGAATACCTGCCCCTTGAACGCTTTGAATCTGCTGAACTCGCCAACGGCGATGAAGTCCTGTTTCTGGCTGATCAGCGCTCCCAGAATCTCGTGGTTCAGTTAGAGGGCGCCTACCTGGGCAAATCTTACTATGTGGTGCCCAAAGGCACATCACTTCACGAATTGCTGAACGAAATTGCCATCAACCCGGAAGAAACCGCCTGGGAAAGCATCTCGCTGCGCCGGGAAACCGTGGCTGAACGCCAGAAGGAAGCTCTGAACGACAGCTTGCGCCGGCTGGAGACCACCTACCTTGGTGCCTCATCATCCACCGCCGAGGAATCTGCCATCCGGGTACAGGAGGCAGAATTGATCTCTCGCTTCGTTGAGGAAGCCCGCAAGGTAGAGCCCAATGGACGCCTGGTGGTGGCCCACCAAGGGAAGCTGGTAGATGTGCGGCTGCAGGATGGCGACACCATCACGCTACCACAACGCACGGATGCCATCCTCGTGTCCGGTGAGGTTTATATTCCGCAATCCCTGGTGTATATCCCGGGCCGCAGCGCTCGCGATTACATTGATGCAGCTGGCGGCTTCAGCCAGCATGCCAACCCGGACCATATTCTGATTGCCCGCCAGAATGGTGAGGTAAGGGACGCGGGTGAGGTGAAGCTCCTGCCGGGGGATCAGATACTGGTCCTGCCTAAGGTAGAGACCAAGAATCTGCAGATTGCGTCCACCGTCACCCAGATTCTCTATCAGATTGCTGTAGCAACCAAGGTAGCGCTGGACCTGTAAGTGCAAAGCGCGAAACGTACCCCCTGGCAGATAACCACCGGCGTATGGCAGGCCCTGTTCCTGAGGGAAGCTGTGGCCAGAATCAGCGCAGACAGGGTCGCCTGGCTGTGGCTGTTGGCAGAACCGATTGCACATGTGGCTTTGCTGGTGTGGGTACGCACACTCATTGGAAGGATACGGGTGATCCCCGGCGCGGAATTCATACCCTGGCTGGTTGTGGGAATCACCACCTTCATCATGTTTCGTAACCAGATGAATCGTGGAATGGAAGCCATAGCGGCCAACCGTGGCCTCTTTGCCTATCGCCAGGTACAGCCTGTGGATACCGTGCTGGCCCGCTGCGGCCTCGAGGGGGCAATCAGCACTGTTGTCATTACGCTAATGGTGTTTCTGTTCTCCCTGCTTGGTCACAATCTGGTTCCCTATCATCCCATGGTTGTCCTTCATATCTGGGTTACTGTTTGGGCGTTCGGCGTGGGCGTGGCACTGATCTTTTCTGTTGTAGTTACCAGCCTGCCGGAAGCCAGCAAATTTATCCGTATGTTTATGTTTCCGCTGTACTTCCTCTCCGGCATTATGATTCCAGTGCAGTACTTTCCTCACGATTTACAGCAATACCTTCTCTATAACCCCATGTTGCACGCCGTTGAACTTATCCGTACCGGGTTCTTTGAAACCTACCGTGCAGTCGATGGAGTGAGCGCTTTGTATCTTCACCAATGGGTTTGGGGCAGTGTGTTTCTGGGCTTCTTGCTGCAACTTCGTTTTAAACAACGGTTGCTGGCGCAATGATCGAAGTTCGTAACCTCTACAAACGCTATCACGGCCCTTTTGGTGGTGATTGGGTGCTGAAAGACGTTAACTTCACCATTCCAGACAACGTCAGCGTGGGTTTGCTTGGTCGAAATGGCGCCGGTAAATCCACCCTGCTCAGGATCATTGGCGGGATGGACTCGCCAGACAAGGGCACCGTTAACCGGGATTGCCGGGTATCCTGGCCCATAGGCCTGGGGGGAGGCTTCCAGGGGTCTATGACGGGCCGACAGAATGTGAAATTCGTAGCCCGAATCCACGGAGGTGGAGATCGAATTCCGGAAATTATCAGCCGGGTTCAGGATTTCGCGGAAATCGGAAAGGCATTTGATCAACCCGTAAAAACCTATTCCTCTGGCATGCGCAGTCGCCTCGCGTTCGGCCTGTCACTCGCCTTTGATTTTGATGTTTACCTGTCTGATGAAGCAACCGCCGTAGGCGATGCAGCATTCAAAGCCAAGGCCACCAAGGCGTTCAAAGACCGTGTAGGCAAAGCCAGCATCGTAATGGTGTCGCATCAGGTTGGCATGCTGAAAGACCTCTGCCAGGCAGGGGTATGGATAAACAACGGAACCGCCACCTGGTTCGACGACATCAACGAAGCCATAAACAGTTACCACGAGAGCATCGGTAAATGATTCAGTTCCTCAAGCGCAACCCCTTTTGGGCCATTGCAGCCATTGCCACCCTGTTTGCCGTTATCTACTGGGGAGTAATGGCGACAGACCGCTATGTCTCCAGGGCTCACATCGTGTTGCAAACACCTGAAATCGTGCCCACGGGTCTGAACGTCTCGTCGTTGCTCTCTGGTACCAGTGGCTCTGGCGATCTTCTACTGCTGAAAGATCATCTGGAATCGGTCGCCATGCTCAGAACGCTGCAGCAAAAGCTGGATTTGCGCGGCCACTACTCACAAACCTCCATAGACCGGTTCTCGCGCCTGTCATCGGCGGACGTGCCAATAGAAAAGTTCCACGAATACATGGCCAGCCGTATCAAAATACTGTTCGACGACTACAGCAGCGTTCTGAAAATCGAAGTGCAGGCTTACTCACCCGAAATGGCTCAGGATATTGTAAAAGCCTTGCTGGACGAGGGTGAACGCCATATGAACGAAATGGGCCAACGCCTGGCCGAAGAGCAGGTAGAGTTCATCGATAAACAGGCAAAGGAACTTGAAACCCGGCTGTTTGACGCCCGCGATGCGTTGCTGGCGTATCAGAACGAAAAAGGGCTGGTAGCGCCTACTCAAACTGTAGAAGCCATCTTCACTACCGTATCCCGATTGGAAGGTGAGTTGGCGTTGTTGCGAGCTCGCATCAAGGCCCAGAGTACCTACCAGAGCCAGAACTCACCTGAAATCCGGCGGCTCCGGGCCGAAGCCCAATCGTTGGAAGAACAAATAGCCATAGAGAAAGAAAAAATGGCACGCCAGGGCGGCGATGCCCTGAACAAAGTCTCGGCGGAATACGAAACCCTGCAGATGCGCGCGGAATTTGCCTTGGAGCTTTATTCCAACGCCCTGACTACACTCGAAACCACCCGGGTAGAAGCGGCCCGCAAGCTCAAGCAAGTCTCGGTGCTGGAGTTCCCAACCCTGCCGGAATACCCCACACGGCCAGACAGAACCTACAACATCGTGGTTTTCCTGATTTTCGCCATACTTTTTGCGGCGATTCTGCAAATGGTCATGGCAGTCATTCGGGACCACAGAGACTAACTAAGCATGAGCCACAACGGCACAAAGGCCAATTGTTGGCGCGAATTTCTGGTGCAACACGGCCTGCAGCACCGGCTAGTGTACGCTATTGGCTTTAACCCACACTGGCGTAAAACCCTGGCAAGGTTTACCCAAGGCAGCGACATAACTCATGTACGCACGGCAGACCAGGTGCCGGAAGGTGCCCTGGCTTTGATATGGGGCCAACGCCAGGTGGAAATCCAGCATAAAGAGACGGTGCTGGTGCGCCTTGAGGATGGCTTTTTGAGGTCGGTTGGTTTGGGAGCGGAGTTTGCCAGGCCGCTGTCCTGGGTGGCGGATTTCCAGCATTTGTATTTTGATGCCACCGGCCCATCTCGCCTGGAGACCCTGCTCAACGAGCAATCGGTTACCGAGGTCGAAAAAAGCCGGGCCAAAGCATTAATTGAAGGCATCACAGCGGCACGTGTGAGCAAATACAACAGCCAGACGGCCTCCTGGGCACGCCAAGGGAAAGAACACGTCATCCTGGTGCCGGGGCAGGTAGAAACCGATTCCTCCATCGCGTTTGGCGCGCCCGGCATCAAAACCAACATGGAACTCTTACAAACCGTTCGGCAGCAGAACCCTCAAGCCTGGGTTGTCTATAAACCCCACCCAGACGTGGTCGCCGGTGCCCGAAAACAGGGCGACCAGGAGCAAAACGCACTGCAATGGTGTGACGAAATCGTCACCCATGCCAATATTGCGGAATTGCTGGAGCAAGTAGACGAAGTCCATACGCTAACCTCGCTGGCCGGTTTCGAAGCGCTTCTGCGACACAAAAGCGTCACCTGCTATGGTTTACCCTTCTATGCGGGGTGGGGGCTTACAAACGACCAATACACCTGCCATCGTCGAAAACGTACGCTAAGCCTCGAAGAGTTGGCACATGCCGTGCTGATTCAATATCCGTTGTACAGCAGTTTGAATCACCATGGCTTCATTACCCCTGAACAGGCACTGAAAGAGCTTCAGAGCCAGAAGACACGTCGACAGGGTCCCGGCAGACGTCTTGGTAAATACGCCAGGAAAGCCATCAACCTGATCAGAGGAGCTCAGTAATCTTGAGCACCATGGAACGGAATAACTCTGCCCAGAACCAATGCATAGCCATTGTTGGAACGTTGGCTAATACCATGCTGGGTTTTAGGGGCGAGTTGATTCGAGATCTTGTGGCGGGCGGCCACACCGTGTTTGCTTTTGCCATTGATTATACGCCGGTAACGGAACAGGAAATCCGGGCCATGGGCGCAACGCCGGTTTCTTACAGGATGGGTCAGCTTTCCACCAATCCGCTCACCGACATTAAAGCCACGCTGCAGCTCTACCGGCTTTTCAAGGAGCGTGCGATAACCCTGAGCTACTGCTACTTTTCAAAGCCAGCAATCTACGGAACCCTGGCCGCCAAACTGGCGGGTGTTACAACACGGGTGGCAAAAATTGAGGGGCTGGGCCGGGTATTTACGAGCCACCCGGATGGCGACAAACTCAAAAAACGCATCCTTCGCAGGATAATGGCGGCACTGTTCCACATCAGCTTGCCCCATGCCCACAAAGTGCTTGTGCTGAACGAAGGCGACAAGCAAGACCTCCAAAGCTTCAGTAAAAAAATACCGGAACCGACAGTGTTGGGCGGAATCGGCGTATGCCTGAAACGCTACCCCTTCCGACCGCCGGTTACTGCGCCAGTGAGGTTCATCTTTGTGGGCCGTCTTTTGCCAGAAAAGGGTGTGCGTTATTTTGTGGAGGCCGCAAAAGCCTTGAAAACGCGATACCCCGACACCGAATTTATCCTGGTCGGTGCGCCAGACAACAAGCCCGGGGCCATCAACAAGGCCGAGCTGGATCAGTTGGTATGCGATCAAGTAGTGACCTGGCCCGGCCCCGTAGAAGACGTAGCCCCCTGGTTGGCAAGGAGCAGTGTCTTTGTGCTGCCCACCTACTACCGCGAAGGGGTGCCAAGAAGCACCCAGGAAGCCCTGGCCATGGGCCGCCCAGTAATCACCACACGAATGCCAGGCTGTCGTAAGACCGTGCGGGAGGGAGTAAACGGCTACCTGATAGAACCCCACGATCAGGCTGGCCTGGAAAGTGCCATGGTCCAATTCATTCGAAATCCAGATCTCATACCGACTATGGGTGTAGAGAGCTACCGGCTGGCAAAAGAACAATTTGATGTGCGTAAAATCAATCAGTCGATAATGAAAAACATAGGTATAAATGTCGCACCGATAGCCTCAGAGAATGTGGTGCCAGATCCAGCAAACGACTGGCACGCCAAAGTTCAAACTTCCGTTAAATAGAAATCAAGAACCATGTCCAAAACCTTTTTGGTAACCGGCGGCGCCGGCTTCATCGGCTCCGCCGTCGTCCGAGAACTGATCAACAACACCGACCACACGGTGGTTAACATCGACAAACTCACCTACGCCGGCAATCTGGAATCCCTGGAATCCGTAGTCAACAACCCCCGCTACGCCTTTATCCAGGCCGATATCTGCGATTCAAATGCCATGAATAAAGCCCTTGCCAAGCATCAGCCAGACATCATCATGCACCTGGCCGCCGAGAGTCACGTAGACCGTTCCATAGATGGCCCTGCCGCCTTCATGGAAACGAACATCGTTGGTACATACACCTTGCTGGAAGCCACCCGGGCCTACTGGAAACAGCTCCAGCAAACACATCCGAAAAAAGCAGCCCACTTCCGCTTCCACCACATCAGCACCGATGAAGTCTATGGCGACCTCCCGCACCCGGACGAGGCCGAAAACGCGGCTGAACATCTGTTTACCGAAACCACATCCTACGCACCAAGCAGCCCCTATTCGGCCAGTAAAGCCAGCTCCGACCACCTGGTACGTGCCTGGCAACGTACTTATGGCCTGCCCACGGTAGTGACCAACTGCAGCAACAACTATGGCCCGTACCACTTCCCGGAAAAGCTGATTCCTCTGGTTATTCTGAATGCCCTTGCTGGCAAACCGCTGCCAGTTTACGGCGATGGCAGCCAAATCCGGGATTGGCTCTACGTAGAAGACCATGCGCGAGCCCTGATTCTGGTAGCGCAAAAAGGCAGCGTGGGGGAGACCTACAACATCGGTGGCCACAACGAAAAACGAAATATTGAAGTGGTACAAACCATTTGCGACATACTGCAGGATTTGGCCCCCAAAGAAGCCAGTTACCAGGAACAGATCACATACGTACAGGATCGCCCGGGCCACGACCGCCGCTACGCCATAGACGCCAGCAAAATTGAGAAAGAGCTGGGCTGGACACCCCAGGAAACCTTTCAGACTGGCCTGCGCAAAACCGTGGAGTGGTATCTGAACAACGAAAGCTGGTGGAAACGAGTACAGGATGGCAGTTACCAGGGCGAACGCCTGGGGGTAGGCGCATGAAGAATATCCTGCTCTTGGGTAAAACAGGCCAGGTCGGCTTTGAACTCCACCGCGTGCTCTCTCCTTTGGGGCCAATCAACGCACCCAGCCGCGCAGAGCTTGACCTAACCAGCGCACAGGCTGTAGCGGATTACCTGGAGCGAAGCCGGCCAGACCTAATCGTAAACGCCGCCGCCTGGACAGCTGTAGACGCCGCAGAAGAACAGCAATCCAAAGCCCGCCGCCTGAACGCTGGTTTGCCGGAACAGCTGGCCAAGTACAGCGCAGAGCAGGGCGCGTTCCTGGTGCACTACAGCAGCGATTACGTCTACCCTGGCAACGGCACTGAGCCTTGGCAGGAAACCAGCACCATCGGTCCGCTCAGCGTATACGGCCAAACCAAACTCGAAGGCGACAACGCCATTCAACGAAGCGGCTGTGAACACCTGATCTTCCGCACCAGCTGGGTATACAGCGCCCGTGGCACCAACTTCATGAAAACCATGCTGCGCCTGGCCCAGAGCAAAACCGAACTCGACATCGTGGCGGACCAGATCGGCGCCCCGACACCCGCGCGCCTGATTGCACAGATTACCGCCATGGCCATTCAGAGCCACATCCCCAACGGCTTGTACCACCTGGCCCCGGCGGGAGAAACCAGCTGGCACGGCTTTGCGCAGGAAATTTTCCGCCTGGCGAAAGGGCAGGGCGAACAGCTGACGATGGGCCCGGAAAACGCTCACCCCATCCCAACCAGCGACTACCCAACCCCGGCCCAACGCCCACTGAACTCAAGAATGGCCCTGAACAAACTCGAAACAGCCCTGAACATCCAGCTACCAGATTGGCAAAGCCAACTACACCTAACCCTCGCCGAGTACCTGGAAAAGAATTGATTCGCCAGGAAATCATTAGTCTCCCGGAGCAACACCCATGAAAGCCACCCTAGGCACAACCCCCCACAGCAACTGGCAAACCCTCGCCCCCTTGCTGCGAGCCCTGGGCTGTGAAACCCCCAATCCGGAAACCGGGCACCTGAACACCCAGGAACTACCCGAGGGCCACCTCCTGCTTGCCTACACCCACCCCCAGCAGACCCTGGAAACCGCCATGGCAAACGGCCAGGCCCCGGAAAGCGCCCTGCACCAATGGGCCGAAAGCGCCCAGGCACTGGTGAACCTGTTCAAAGCAAACCGCCGCCGGGCGGTAGTCATCAACATCCGGCACGCCGCACAAAACCTGGCAAACACCACCCAGGCCCTGGCAGAGCACTGGCAACAAACCCTGGAACTGCCAGAAACGCCCGAACTGCCAGAAACCCCAGCGGAACAACCCGCACCGGCTGCCAACCCCTACTACCAACTACTGGCCAGCGCCACCCTCCAGCAAAACCCGCAGCTAAACGCACTGCTGGCCCAGCTGGAAGCCTGCACCCTGCCGCTGGAAACCCCAGACACTCCGGCCGAAGCGCTCAACCCGAACGAGCTATACCAGGCACTCACCACCGAAGCCAACACCGAAAACCAGGCATTGAACGAAGCCCGGCAAGAAAGCCTGCTCCTGCTGGAACAACTCCACCTGGTGCAAGAAGAACTCGAACAACGCGTCTTGGCAGCGAAAGACACCGAGAAACAACGGGCAGAGCAACAGAAAAAGCTTGATGCAGCCCTGAAAGCTCAGCAGGCCACCGAAAAGCAAAGCGCAGATGCCGAAAAGGCCCTGAAAAAAGAACAAACTGAGCACACCAAAACCAAAGCCGAAAAAGCCACCCTGGAAAACCAGCTAAAAGCCCTGAAAGCCAGCAACAAAACCCAGGCCCAAACCACCGCCGAGCTGGAAAAGCAACTCAAAGCCCAAACCGCCAAAACCGAAGAGGCGGAAAAAGCCCGCCAAGCCGCAGAGCAGCAGCATCAACAAACCCGCGCCGGGCTGGAAGAGGAAAACCAGCTATTGCTGGAACAGCTGCACCTGGTACAGGAAGAACTTGAAACCAAATTCCTGCAAGCCAAAGAGCACCAAAATACCATCAGCAACCTGCAAACCCAGTTGCAGCAGGCTCAGCAACAACACCAGCAATCCGCACAGCAGCACCAGCAGGCCGTTCAACAACACGCCGCCAGCCAAAACGAAAACCAGCGGCTGCAAGCCCGCCTGCACAAACTACGCGATGCCATGGAAAACCTGGAACGCACCAACCGAACCCTCAATGGCAACCTGGCCGAGCTGAAAAACCAGCTCGCCGCCGCCAAAAAGCACCAAAGCGATTGGGAACACAAGCATCAGCAGGCCGAACGCAATGGCACCCTGGCCCTGGCAGCGGCCAATCGCCGTATCAACGAACTCAGCACCGAACTTAATAAAGTCACCAAAAGCCGCAGCTGGCGCCTGGCCAACCCCACCGCCAGCTACAGTAAGAAGAGCAAAAAAGCCGCGGCGGAAAAACTGGAACAGCAAAGAGCTGAAATTGAAAAGTCTGGCCTGTTTGATGAAACCTGGTATCAAGAAAAATACCCGGACGTGGCCAAAGCCAAACTGAACCCCATCGAACACTACCTGAAAACCGGCGCCTACGAAGGCCGCAACCCCAGCGAAACCTTCGACACCACCTGGTACCTGAGCTACTACCGCGACGTAACCGATAGCGGCCTCAACCCGCTTATTCATTACATCCGTTACGGCCAGAAAGAACAGCGCGCCCCGCGCCCCGGCGCCCTGGCATCACTACCCGCACCACAGGCCCAGCCAGTGGCCAAACAACACTGAACAACGGCCAACGGAAAAGGTAAGCCACCACCATGCACACCATCCTCCACATAGGCGCCGGCCAGGCCACAGAACTGCCGGAATGGCTGAACACCGAAGCCGAACGTATCATTCTGGTAGAACCCAACCCAAATCTGGCAGAACAACTTCGCCAGAACACCAGCAGCGAACCCAGAGTAACGGTGGTTGAGGCCGCCATCACCAGCAACCCGGCCAATAACCAGCTGCACGAATACAACCTGCCGGAAGCCAGCAGCCTGCACACGCTCACCGGCCTGAAAACCCTGTTTCCGGGCCTGAAAACCATCGCCACCCACACCGTGGCCACCCTCAGCCCCGAACAACTCCTGGCAGACCACGGCCCGGAAAACGGCCAGCCCGCCATGCTGGTACTGCAAACCCCGGGCGAAGAACACGCCATCATCCAAGCGCTGATAACCGCCGAACAGCTCAACCAGTTTCAACAACTGCACCTGGCCGCCAACCCGGAACCCTACTACCAGGGCAGCGCCGCCGCCGAACAAACCCTGCAAGTACTGGCAGATAACGGCTACAACATCACCGAAGAAAACCAGCAAGACCCAGACTGGCCAACCTGGCAACTGGCCCGCAACCCCCTGCAAGACAAAATCGCCGAACTGCAACAAAGCACCCATACCCTGGAAGCACAACTGCAGGAAAAAGACGACAACCTTCAGGCCTTCGCCAAAGAAAAAGAAACCCTGAAAGAACAGCTGCAACAAAGCGAAAGCCAAAAAGCCGAAGCCCAGAAAGCAAACGCCGCACACAAAGCCAGAGCGGATGAACTGAAACAGCGGCTGACCCATGCAGAAGCCGCCTTCAGCGCCAAAGTTCAAGCCGAACAGCAAGCCAGAAAACAACTGAAACAGGCCCAACAAACGCTGGCTGAAAAAGAGCAGGCCTTAAAACAAGCCCAGCAAGCACTGCAAACCGAGCAGCAGGCCTGCAAAGCTCAGGCAGAAAAATACCAGCAACAACTCAAAACCAGTGAAGCCGAACTGGCAAAGCAAACGGAACAAATAACCACACTAGCGCAGCTGCTCAAAAGCGAAGAAGAAGTCCGGGAGCAGGCTCAAAAGCAAACCGAGCAAGCTCTGAAGCAGTTAGAGCAGGCTAAACAACACGCTAAACAGCAAGCCGAACAAGCTAAAGCGCAGGTCGAGCAAGCCCTCTCCAAAGAAAAAGAACAACACCAGGCCACCGAGCAAGCCCTAAAAACCGAACTGGAAACGCTACGCCAGAAAGCCGAGCAGCTGCCACCATGCCAGAATGCCTTGGCCAAAGAGCAAGCGGCCCACAAGCAAACCGCCACCGCCTTGGAAGAGGCGAAGAAGACAGTCGCAAACAAGGAACAAGAGCTTACAAAAGCCACCCAGCAGCTGGAAGAGGCACACCAAACCCAGCTGCAAACCGAAAAATCGCTGGAAGACAACAAAAAATGGTTCCAGGCCCGCAAACAGCAAGCAGAGCAGCAACAAACCGAGCTAGCCGAACTCAAAAAGCAGAATGAAGACCTTCAGCAGCAGCTGAGGCAACAAGCCGACGCCCTCAAACAGGCCCAGCAAGCGTTAGCCAGCGAAATCGAGAAACGTGAAGAGCAGAAGGCCACAAACACCAAACTCGAGGAGTTGGAAAAGAAAATTGCGAGCCTCGGCAGCAATCTCACCAACCACATTGACAAAAAGCTGACCAACACCGCCAAACAGGTGGAAGACACTCTAGGCCTGCAAAATTACCTGAGTACCGGAGAGCTGCCACTTAACTACCACGGCTGGCCAATCAGCCCGGATTTGGCGCTGTACCTCACGGAGCGGCTGGAAACTCAGAACTTCGATCTGGTTATCGAGTTCGGCTCTGGCACCTCGACAGTCCTGTTTGCCAAGGTCCTCATGAAAAAAATGCTGCGGCAGAACATTGCCAAAGGCCAAAAGCGACTTGGCACCGAGAAAACATCCCAGTCAACACAAACCTGGGTGGAAGAAACAAGCTTGCCGAGCGAAACCGACCTGCCGAAGCGAGTACTCACCTTTGAGCACAACGAGCATTACCATCAACAGACCGCTGAAATGCTTCGCCAGGCAGGCCTGGAACAGGTTGTAGACCTCGTGCACTCTCCGCTGGTGGACTACAGCTATCAAGGTAGTGACTACCTCTATTACGACTGTGACAAAACACTGTCAAAGATCGCAGAACTCTATGAAGAGCGGCAGCCGAATATTTTGGTCTTGGTTGATGGCCCGCCTGGGGCGACCGGGCCAAATGCCAGGTTTCCCGCGCTTCCTAAGTTATTAAATCATCTCCCAAAGGCAAGCTTTGAGGTGATTCTTGATGATTACAATCGAAATGAAGAAAAATGCGTGGCGGACAAATGGATTGATTTGCTTGGAAAAAGATCGATTAATCACGCCGAAACCAAGTTATCTCTCGAAAAAGGAGCGATTTGCATCGCTATCGGATAGGCATTCAGCCAGAGACGAAAACTCAATATATTGAAGCTGGAGTAGTCAGTGGGCAAGGAATTTAATCTGTTGAAGGCGGCCAATAAAGCCTTTCGCGAGAAGCAATATGAAAGTGCACTTGAGCTATACGAACAAGCGTCTCATGTGTACGGTAGACATATCGTTGAAATTAACATCAAAACCTGCCAAAAACACTTGGATAGTGCCGCATCGAGGCCAGTTAAGCCTGATGCAATCACTCAGCTTCTGCTCGAAAATTCAGAGAAAATAAAACTCACTAACGGTGAAAGAGACGCAGCACTTGCTCACTACCAAGCACTTCAGAGTAAAAAGTCTGAGCCACTGCCCGTAAAACCGGTTAACCCGATTCCAGCAGACTGGCCAGAGGGGCTGGAACTTGCCCCCCTCCCGGATGGGCCTAACGATTACGACTGGTACGTAACCTACCGCTACCATCCCAAAACAACGCTGGTCTCACCAAGCGAACCCGAAGAAATCGGCCTCAGCATTGTTGTCCCTACCTTCAACAGGCACCGGATTCTGGATATCACCCTTGCTTGCCTGACACATCAGAAAACCGAATATCCCTTTGAGGTTATCGTTGCAGACGATGGAAGCAAAGAAGAGCTGACCCAGGTTGTCCGGAAGTATGAAGATAAACTGGATATCAAGTTTGTTCGGCAAAAGGACTACGGTTACCAACTGTGTGCAGTGCGTAATCTCGGGTTAAGAACCGCCAAATACGAGTTCGTCTCCATCCTTGATTGCGACATGGCGCCGGGTGTGAACTGGGTGCAGTCTTATGTGGAAGAACTGGTTAAGTGCGATGACATTGCTCTGATAGGCCCCCGAAAATACGTGGATACTCACGATATTACACCTGAGCAGGTGTTAGCCGATCCGAAACTGGTGGCTGGGTTGCCGGAGGTAAGAACGAACAGCGATCTGGGCAACTCCAAGAAGGGCGATATTTCGGTTGATTGGCGCCTTGAGCATTTTAAGAAAACAGACGACCTGCGACTCTGTGATGCTCCTTTCCGGTTTTTTTCTGGTGGTAACGTAGCATTCTCCCGAAAATGGCTGAGAAAAATCGGCTGGTTTGATGAAGAGTTCACCCACTGGGGTGGAGAAGACAACGAGTTCGGGTACCGGTTATTCCGTGCAGGTTGCTTCTTCAAAGTTGTTCACGGCGGTATGGCATACCACCAAGAGCCCCCTGGCCGGGAAAACGAAACCGACAGGGCAGCGGGTAAAGCAATAACGATCAAAATTGTTCAGGAAAAAGTACCCTATTTCTATCGCAAGCTGGCGTCAATTCAGGAAGCCCGTATACACAGAGTGCCGTTGGTATCCATCTATGTGCCTGCCTATAACTGCGAAGACTCTATCAAGCGGTGTGTAGACAGCGCACTGAATCAAACCGTGACCGATCTCGAAGTGTGTATCTGTGACGATGGCTCTACCGATAACACCTTGCGGGTATTGAAAGAAAACTATGGCGATCACCCACGGGTAAGGTTTGTGTCGACACCGAATGGGGGCATTGGCTCAGCTTCCAACAACGCGGTGAGGCTTTGCCGAGGCTACTACATTGGCCAACTGGACTCAGATGACTACTTGGAACCTGATGCCGTTGAAAACTGCTTAAAAGAGTTTATGAAAGACAGAACCCTAGCTTGTGTCTACACCGGAAATAGAAATGTCGATCCAGAAGGTAAGTTGATTAATGTAGGCTATAACTGGCCAGAGTATTCTAGAGAAAAACTTACATCTTCAATGATATGCCATCATTTTCGAATGTTTACAGCGCGTGCTTGGAATCTTACTGGTGGATTTAATGAAGATGTTTCAAACGCTGTCGACTATGATATTTATTTAAAGTTAAGCGAGGTTGGTCAATTTAGACACCTGAATTTAATGAGTTATAATCGTGTGTTGCATGGATCAAATACATCGATCAGAAACTTAGCTGCGCAAAAAACAAATCATTTTCGGGTAGTAAATATGTCTTTAAATCGGCAAAATATTAAATCTTGGCAGTACGTCGCGCAAAATCTAGATGATGATAAATGTCGAAAGTATACCTGGAAAAAAGTAATATTATGAGAATACAAGTGGTTAGATCGGATAGGTCTGTTACTTTTAGGTATAGTTGGGATAGTCAGTCATTTGAGCATGCAATAAGCTTTCCGAATAACTGTTTTCCATTGGATGATTCGATTTTTAGGGTCGCTATTCTTTCTAGGCCAAAGAACTCTGAAGATTATGTGGTGGTCGGTGTAACGCCAGAAAAGGTTACGCTGAATTACTACGAAAAATATCTTAAAGCAAAGATAGATTGTGAGTCGTGCGATAATGATCATTTTTTTAAGCTGGATAAAGTCGGTGAAAATGTTCCGTATCTTTGCTTTTCTGGTGGGTTTGATAGTTTGTCCTCATATTTTGTTTTAGGACAGGCAAATCTAATATCTAATGATTTTGGTGGTGATTTTAAAAGGGAGGCAGATTTTTTTAAAAAATTTGACCCGTTAACTTTTAAATGGAATCTTAGAGATCGTCGCGAAAGTTCTTTCAAATTCAATGAAAGTATAGATTGGCGATTTATGCTTGCTCCAAGCCTCCTAAAGCGGAAGAGAGGAGAGCAATTGGTGATTGCAACGGGCACAATTATGGAAGCGAGCCCTTTTTGGTGGCGATTTAAAGGCTTTAGTGACTTTTCTGGTTATTCTGATTTTGGTTTTGGTCCAGGGGTTTCTGTTATAAATCCAGTATCCTGTTTAAGCGAATATTTGACTACGAAGTTAGTGGTGGACACTTTAAGCGAAGAGGTACTTTACGAAAGTCTCCGATCTCTTGCGCCACAAAGTTCACTAAAAAGATATAGAAAAGAAGTGCTTATAGATATTGTGAAGGGTAGAGTGCCATCTTGTGCTGATGAAAATATGAGGCGCCATGTTTTTGGCAGTGGTTTTGGTGACGATATGGTCGCCCTTTATCTTGTCTGGAAGCTTGGGGTAGAGTGGGTGCGAAGTAACTATTGTTCTAATATTCCCGAAGCATCGAAATATCTGGATTTTTCATTTTTTGAGAGAGTTAATGTAAATAATCTTGATTTTTTTGATGTTGACTTTCGTTCTAAGTTGATCAAGTTTATGGAGTCGAAATATATAGGTTTTTTTGATGAGAATGATAACTCTCGTGTTGAGCGAGCTTTTAATTTCAGAGTTGATCATCTATAGTTTTTAAAATATCCGGAGGCGTTTTGAATAAAAGTATATTTTTGACTGATAGTGTTATTTCGAAGCTCGAAAATAATAACATATCGTTTCATTGGAGGCGATCGGCCCCACGGCCTTTGCCTGAAAAAATAATTGTATCTGAGGATTCAGTGATTGAAAAATTCACTGGATTCTTTAAAGGCGATGTGTTGTCTTCAATGGGCGGGTTTTCATACAGTCACTCTAATTTAGTTCCGGGTATAAAAATCGGGCGTTACTGCGCTATTTCTTGGGGGCTCACTATTACGGGGCCTCGCCATCCATATGAATTTTTGACAATTTCTAATATAAGCTATGATAGGCATGCTGGAAATTTAGAAAAATATTTTGACTCTATAGGTGAGCCTGTTAAAAAATATGATCCTAGAACATTGGAAAAGCCAATGCCAGTTATTGGTAATGATGTTTGGATAGGTCAAAATGTCACTCTGAATAGGGGTGTTAGAATTGGTGACGGCGCTATTGTCGCGGCTTATTCAGTCGTGACTAAAGATGTCCCAAGTTATAGTATAGTTGGCGGTAACCCTGCGAAAATAATCAAGTTTAGATTTAAGGAGGATTTAATAGATAGTGTTAAGGCATTGAAGTGGTGGAACTATGAGCCAAGACAAATTCTCAAATATGACATTTCTAATGTTGAAGAGTTTATTGATGTTTTTTCTCGGGATGTGAGTGAAAATAAAATTCATAAATTTGATTTTTCTGGAGTTTCTATTAATGATTTATCAAATGAATAGTTTTTGTTTTTGGGCCAATGAAATAAGGTGAGCGAAGGGATTCCGATAATTTTAAGTGGTGTTTTATCAGATTGTCGTTTGGGTCTGATTTTTTGTAAAGAGTGCTATTTTTTGCTGAAGTGAAGGATGAAGTTTGACGGCGAAATTGAGAAGATAAGTCAGGTATCGATTTCGAAGGCACTATCCCCATTGGCCATGGGGCAAATACAGCTCAGTAGATAATGGCGATCGGTACTAAGAGAACCGCCTTACTGTTTGTTAAGCCCCGTGAGAAACTCTCAGTTCAAATGCATCACCACCGTGCCGAGCACTGGATTGTGGTATCGGGCACAGCGAACGTCACCATTAATGGTGAGGTCCGGATGCTGACGGAAAACCAATCAATCTACATTCCGGTAGGCAGCGTTCATGCGTTGGAAAATCTGGGCCGGATTCCGCTGGAGCTTATCGAAGTGCAAAGCGGTACGTATCTTGGTGCGGATGACATTGTCCGCTTTGAAGACCGTTACGGTCGCGCCTGACCTCACTCCTATTAGTAAAAAAGGACTTCTCGTTTCATGAAAATCGCCATCGCCGGCACCGGCTACGTCGGCCTCTCCAACGCCATGCTCCTGGCCCAGCACCATGAAGTTGTCGCGCTGGATATCGATACCCACAAGGTCCAGCTACTGAACGACAAAGTCAGCCCCGTTGAAGACTCGGAAATTAATCGGTTTCTGGCTGAAAAAGAGCTGAATTTCCGGGCAACACTGGATAAGGCACAGGCGTACACCAACGCAGACTTCGTGATTATCGCCACCCCAACGGATTACGATCCCGAAAACAACTATTTCAATACCGGCACGGTGGAATCGGTGATTCAGGATGTCATGGCCATCAACCCGAAGGCGGTGATGGTAATCAAGTCGACAGTTCCCGTTGGCTTTACCCGGGAGGCCAGTGAGCGGTTTGGGACCAACAACCTGATGTTCTCACCGGAGTTCCTCCGCGAGGGTAAGGCGCTTTACGACAACCTATACCCTTCAAGGATTATCGTGGGTGAGCGCTCGGAGCGTGCTGAGACGTTCGCGGCGCTGTTGCAGGAAGGGGCGGTTAAAAAAGATGTGCCCGTTCTGTTTGTGGACAGCACAGAGGCCGAAGCCATTAAGTTGTTTTCAAACACCTACCTGGCGATGCGCGTAGCCTACTTCAACGAGCTGGACACCTACGCTGAAAGCCACGGCCTGGATACCAAGCAGATTATCGACGGCGTAGGGCTAGACCCGCGCATCGGTAACCACTACAACAACCCCTCATTCGGTTACGGTGGTTACTGTCTGCCGAAAGACACCAAACAACTGCTGGCGAACTACAACGATGTACCCAACAACCTGATTCAGGCCATTGTGGATGCCAACCGCACCCGCAAGGATTTCGTGGCCGATGCGGTGCTTCGCCGTAACCCGCAGGTGGTGGGTGTGTATCGCCTGATTATGAAAACCGGCTCCGATAACTTCCGGGCCAGCGCCATGCAGGGGGTTATGAAACGCATCAAGGCTAAAGGTGTTGAGGTTATCGTCTACGAGCCGGTACTGGAAGACGAGGCGTTTTATCACTCCCGAGTGGTGAGAGACTTTGAAGCCTTCAAGGAGGAAGCGGATGTGATTCTGGCCAATCGAATGGCCCCTGAATTAGAAGATGTTGCCCGGAAGGTTTACACACGTGATTTGTTTGGTAGTGATTGATAGCTGATCAGTCTATGGTTTAGAGGACAACACTCTCCAAGGAAAGGAGCCCAGGAAAAACATCATCATCTGTGCCGATGGCACCTGGCAGTCCCCGGAATCTTCTACCAGCACCCATATTCTGCGTTTGGCAGAGGGGTTGGCCCCGGAAGATGCTTCCGGTAATCAACAAGTCGTGTTCTACGATTGGGGCGTCGGCTCTGAGGGCGATACGTTCTCGGGCGGGGTTACCGGTAAGGGCATCGATAAGAACATCATGGATTGCTACCGCTTCATTGTGCATAACTACGATGAAGGCGATGCGTTGTATCTGTTTGGGTTCAGCCGTGGGGCCTATACGGTGCGTTCGGTGGCCGATATCAGCCGAATTCACTTTATTGGCGTGTACGATACGGCCGAGATTCAGGTGGTTGAGTAAGGCGCGGGTTTTGTCGCCAAGTCGAGCAAGATTGCTCGAAGTCAGGTTGCTTGCGCAAGTTTGCGCACACTCCGGCTGAGCTCTATAATTAGAGCATTCAATAAATACCCACCCGCAGAGGGCAATGCAGGAGGCAAAGCCATGCACGCATACCAAACACACCATCAGGTTGACCACCAGCCACCAACGCAGCTTGGGCCAACTCTTACCGCCCGGCATAGCAGCGCCGGCCTGCGCTGGCTCTTTGAGCGTCGTGATGCCTGGTCTCTCACCATGGAAGAACTTGGTGAGCTGCTTGGCGGGGTGAAGCGGCGCACCCTGAACGATTGGCAGCAAAAGCTGAATGCCGGCCAGGAGGTAGAGGTGTCTCGAGATACCATGGAGCGGATCAGCCTGCTGCTGGGTATCCACAAGGCCTTAACCCTGATCACTCCGGCCGGCCATGAGCGCATGGCGTACGAATGGTTCTGCAAACCCATCGACTTGATGGGCTTGCGTGGCCGTTCGATTCGGGACTATCTTCTGGCCCAGGGTACGATGGACGCTCTGTATTATGTGCGCCGTAACCTGGATGCCATGCGCGGCTGAGAAAGGCCTCTGGCTCTCTTGTGGGGAAGCAAAAGGAATTGTTCCATGAACAGAGTTCAACCGCAGTGGAAGCATCATCGGGTTATTCACAGCAAGTATCCGCCTATCGATGTGTTCGAAAGCCCGGATCATCTTATTTTGGGGGAGTTGGAATCGGCCACCAGTGATCGGGTGGTGAACTGGCCGAGGTATGTTCTGGAAGAGGATTACCGCGCCGGTGGAGGTTGGGGTGCGGTTATGGCGTCTTTCTGCTACCCGGCAGAGGGCCGGTTCAACACCGCAAGCCGGGGTGCCTATTACGCCGGTGATTGCCTGGAGACAGCCCTGCGGGAATGGGCGCATCACACCGGTAAGGTGTGGCAGGGCTTTGGGGTGGGCAATGATTTTTCAGCCGTTGTGCGCTGTTACACCGGGCATGTCACCAAGCTGTTGGTAGACGTACGGGGGCAACCGGAATATAGGCGCGCTACCGATTACCAACCGGGCCAACAACTGGCTGCAGAGCTCCTTAGTGCGGGCGAGTACGGGATCCTATACAGCTCTGTGCGGTCTCCGGGGGCAGAGGCTGTAGCTCTGCTAAGGCCACCCGCGACCACCCCGGTCACCCAGGCCGGGCATTACGTTTTGGCATGGAACGGGCAGCAGTTTACGCAGTATGCCCACATAGACGCATACCATGCCCTATAAAGGTGTTACTTTGGCTTTATCCTCCTCAAAGTGGTTCGACCCCCACTGGTACCTGCAACAATACCCCGATATCGCTCGCGCCGGCCTCAACCCGCTTGAACACTACCTGAACCACGGCATCAATGAGGGCCGGCTGCCGTGTCGGCTGCAGTCGCTGGAGTGGGATCAGGCTTTGTGGCAAAAGGAGCAGCCAGAGCGCGAGTGTGTTCAGGCGTTATCGACACTGGCCGCCAGTGATAACCCGTTGGAAGCTTCTTATGCAGCCTTTGCACTGGGCCGCTGGCATGCCTGGCAGGACAACTGGCCACAAGCGGCCAGGGTGCTGGCAGGGCGTGCTCAGGCAGGGCAAAGGTTACCGGCGCATCACGGCCCGGAACTGCTGACGGTAGAGGTTTTGGTTCGTTCTGGCCAGCTGGCAAAAGCCTGGCACCGGTTGGGTGGCTTGCAGCAGCAAGAACGCGCATGGGCAGACGCCAGCCTGGCTACGGCAAATGTGTTGGCGGCCAAAGCCACGCACTATGCCCGGGCGCCTTCATCGGTAAAGCAGGCCTGGCAAGCCCAACGCCTGGGCTGGATTAACCGGGTGTGGCAGCAGGTTGGGCTTGAGGCGGCGAAACTGGTCGACCCAAATGGGGCGCTTCAGCTGGATAATCTTGCGGTGGATCGCCCGTTGCCAGAGGTACAGGTTACCCCGGCCAAAACACCGCTGGTTTCGGTGATTATCCCGGCCTACAACTCGGAGCAAGGGCTGAGTACGGCGCTGAAAAGCCTGGTCGATCAGTCTTTGGTTGTTGCTTGCCCCGGGGCAGTGGAAATTCTTGTGGTAGACGATGCCTCTACCGACAACACCGCCACAGTGGCAGAAACCTTCGCGCGCCAGCACCCGAATGTGCGGGTACTTCGCCAACCGAGCAATGCCGGCGCCTATGCAGCCCGTAACCGTGGCCTGGCCGAGGCCCGTGGCGATTTTATCACCGTACACGATGCCGACGACTGGTCGCACCCGCGCAAACTGGAGCTGCAGTGGCGGGCCTTGCAGGAAAACTCTCAGTGGATGGCCTGCAATTCTCATTGGGTGCGCTGCACGCCGGAGCTTCAGTTTACGCGCTGGCGCATGGAAGAGGGGTGGATTTACCGCAACACGTCCTCGTTGATGTTTCGCCGCGTGGTGTTTGAAACCCTGGGCTACTGGGATGAGGTGCGGGTAGAGGCAGACACCGAATACTATTACCGCATACGCGCCGCCTTCGGCCCCGAAAGCACAGGCGAAGTGCTGCCGGGTATTCCCCTGGCCTTCGGCCGAGTGGTGCCCACGGCGCTCACGGTGCTGCCCGCGACCCATCTGGCCACCCAGTTTGCCGGCGTAAGGGCCGAGTACCGCAAGGCGGCGTTTGCCTGGCACCAAAGCGCCAAAGGCGCCTGGGAGCTTTACCTTGCAAGGGGCCCGGAGCGGCGTGCGTTCAAGGCGCCGGCTGATATACTGCGGTAATGCATCCACTAAAAATCTTTGTTCGTGGTTTCAGTGGATTTCGTGGCGAAAAAGTCTTCAAGTCTTTTGAATAGGAATTAAGTGTGCCAGACCAGAACCTGAATCAGTTGAAAGAGCAGCTAGAACAAAAAAAAGCCGATCTTGCCCAGCGTTTTGAAGAGGTGGCCCGGCTGACCGAGCAACTGGAAAAGGAGCAGGCGGGGGTGGACGCCCTGCAACAGCAAATAGGAGCCCTGCAGCAGCAAGCTCGGAAGGCGGCCTCGGCGCCGCTGAAACTGGAGCTGACCGACGAGCAGCGTGAGAAAAATCAGAAGCATATCGAGCTGGTTGCCGGCAGCGATCTGTTCGATGCCGATTGGTACCTGGCCACCTACCCGGATATTGCCAAATCCGAAAAATTTGCCAAGGCTCCGGCAGCCCACTACACGCTGTTTGGCGCTTTCGAAGGCCGCAAACCTTGTCCGGAGTTTGATTCCTCGTTTTACCTGCGCAGTAATGCTGATGTGGCTAAAGCCGGCATCAACCCGCTGGCGCATTATTTGCGATTTGGCCGTGACGAAGGCCGGGCCTTTGCGCCGCCTGTGGACGGTGAATGAGCCAGCCCGAACCATTGATTGAACGGCTGCAACGCCTGCAACTGTTTGATGCTACATGGTATCTGGAGCAAAACGAGGACGTTCGGGCCAGTGGTCTGGACCCATGGCAGCACTATCTGAACCACGGCCTGGCCGAGAAGCGATTGCCCGGGCCGCTGCGGGAAAATCTTGGCGCCGCGGGTGTACGGGTGCTCTATGCGCTCTCGGTGCAATCTGGTGGCACCCCGCAAACCAATGAAGACCTGATGAATGCGCTGGCTGCAAGAGATGATGGCCCGGTAGACTGCTTCGTGCTTCGGTGCACCGGCCGAAATCTTTGTTTGTATCTGTATTATCATGGTGTGTATGCCACCATCGCCGAGCATCTTTTAGCCGCGCCCATTGCACCGTTTCCTCACAGCGATAACGAATTCGACACGGTGGTTGGCCAGTGGCTGGATGCCCTTGGGGTATCGTTGGTGCACGTTCGGCATTCTGCCTACCAGAGCCTGGGGTTGATTGAAGCAGCGTATGAACGCAACGTACCGGTGGTGTATTCGTTCCACGATTATTACACCGCCTGTCCATCGGTGAAGTTGCTGGATGAAAACCGTCACTTCTGCGGCGGCCGCTGCACCGCCACTCGGGGGGAATGCCACCAGGAGTTATGGCCCAACGCGCAGGTGTTGCCGCTTAAGCACGAATCCGTCTATGCCTGGCAAGGCCAGTTCTCAGGAGCCCTGGCGCTGTGTTCCGGGTTTGTGGCGACGGTCCAGGCCGTGAAGAACATTATGCTGGATGTGTTTCCGGCACTGGCTGAAAAGCCTTTTGATGTGATTCCCCACGGCCGGGATTTTACGGAAATGGTGCAGCTGGCACAGGCGCCAGTACCGGGTGAATCAGTACGGGTGTTGGTGCCGGGGCACATCGCCATTTCCAAAGGCGCGGAGATTTTGCAGCACCTGGCCAACCGGCCAGAGCTCGCTCATATAGAGTGGCATGTGTTGGGTACTCTGCAGCAGGGGTTTGGCGACAAAATGCCAGCCAATGTGATTGTGCACGGCGCCTACCAACGTAAGGATTTCTTCGCCCATGTGGCGGAAATTAAGCCCCACCTGGGCGCGGTGTTGTCCATATGGCCAGAAACCTGGTGCCACACCCTAACGGAACTCTGGGCCGCGGGTTTGCCGGTAATGGGCTTTAACACCGGGGCAGTGGGCGAGCGGCTGAAGAGCACCGGAGCAGGGTGGCTGGCCGAGGAGGCTACGGCCGAGGCCATGATGAACACCGTTTTCCGGGCCAGCCAGCCGGGTGAATGGCAGCAGGCCCTGGCACAAGTCAAAAACTGGCAGGAAAACGGCCAGCGCAGCTGCGCCCAAATGGCTGAAGACTACTGGCATCTGTACAATCAGGTGACAGAAGCAGGTCTTTAAAACTCAGGAGAAGTAATGAAAGGCATCATCCTCGCCGGAGGCTCCGGTACCCGCTTGCACCCCATTACCCACGGGGTTTCCAAGCAACTGCTCCCCATCTACGACAAGCCGATGATCTACTACCCCATCTCGGTACTCATGCTGGCCGGTATTCGGGAGATTCTGATTATCTCCACTCCAGAAGACCTGCCGCAATACGAACGCCTGCTGGGCGACGGTGAGCAGTTTGGTGTGCAGTTCAGCTATGCCGTTCAACCAAGCCCGGACGGCCTGGCCCAAGCGTTCATCATTGGTGAAGACTTTATCGGCAACGATTCTGTGTGTCTGGTACTGGGCGACAACATCTTCCATGGCCAGCACTTCAGCGACCAACTCAAGCGCGCCGCCGCGAAGCCTCACGGTGCCACCGTGTTTGGGTATCTGGTGAAAGACCCGGAGCGCTTCGGCGTGGTGGAGTTTGATGCCGAAGGCAAGGCGATTTCCATCGAAGAAAAGCCGAAAAAGCCCAAGAGCAGCTATGCCGTAACGGGCCTGTATTTCTACGACAACGACGTGGTTGAAATCGCAAAAAATGTGCAGCCATCAGACCGTGGCGAGCTGGAAATCACCTGCGTGAATAACGCCTACCTGGAACGCGGCGACCTGCACGTAGAGCGCCTGGGCCGTGGCTTTGCCTGGCTGGATACCGGCACCCACGATAGCCTGCTGGAAGCCGCCCAGTACGTGCAAACCATCGAACACCGCCAGGGGCTGAAAGTGGCGTGTTTGGAAGAGATTGCCTGGAACCAGGGCTGGGTGAGCAAAGAGTTCATCCTGCAGCGGGCAGACGACCTGAAGAAAACCCACTATGGCCAGTACCTGAAACGCCTGGTGAAGTAAAAGGCATTTCGGCCACAAAATCCACGAAACACACTAAAAATGACCATCTCCAAACTCCAGACAGCTTATAAAGATCGCCGCCCAAACCCGGACGTTGTCGCTGAGCGGGTCAGCTTCGGTACCTCTGGCCACCGGGGCAGTGCACTGAATAACAGCTTCAACGAACACCACATTATGGCCATCACCCAGGCCGTGGTGGAGTGGCGCGCAGGGCAGGGCATTACCGGCCCGCTGTACGTGGGTAAAGACACCCACGCGCTGTCTGCCCCCGCCATGGACACTGTGCTGCAAGTGCTGGCCGGCAACGGTGTGGTTACCCGTATTGATGCCGAGGGTGGTTTTACGCCTACGCCGCTGGTGTCGCACGCCATTCTTGAACACAACCGGGGCCGGGCAGAAGGGCTGGCGGATGGCCTGATTATTACGCCCTCGCACAACCCGCCGGAAGACGGTGGCATTAAATACAACACCCCAGACGGCGGCCCTGCTAATACAGGCGCCACCGGCTGGATTGAGAACCGCGCCAACGAGTTACTGGCTGCCGGCCTGGTGGGGGTGAAAACCTCCCCACGGCGTATGGCCATTAACGACGCTGAGCGCTGGGATTACGTAGGCCAGTATGTGCAGGCCCTGGGCGACGTGGTAGATATGCCGGCCATTGCGGCCAGTGGGCTGAAAATTGGCGTAGACCCCATGGGCGGTTCTGCCCTGGCGGTGTGGGAAGCGATTGCGTTTCAATACGGGCTGAACCTGGAAGTGGTCAACCGCAGCCAGGACCCGGAATTTGCCTTCATGCCACCAGACCACGACGGCAAAATCCGCATGGATTGCTCCAGCACCGCCGCCATGGCGAACCTGCTGAATATCAAAGACCGCTTCGACTTGGCCTTCGGCAACGACCCAGACGCCGACCGCCACGGCATAGTAGACGCCGCCGGCCTGATGAACCCCAACCACTACCTGGCCGTGTGCATCGATTACCTGGTTCGCAACCGCCCGCAATGGAAGCCGGAATTGAAGATTGGCAAAACGCTGGTGTCGTCCTCCATGATTGACCGTGTGGTAGAAGGCCTGGGGCGGGAGTTGTACGAAGTACCCGTAGGCTTCAAATGGTTTGTAGACGGCCTGCACCAGGGCACCCTGGCCTTCGGCGGCGAAGAAAGCGCCGGCGCCAGCTTCCTGACTATGGCTGGCACCCCCTGGAGTACCGATAAAGACGGCATCATTCTGTGCCTGCTGGCGGCTGAAATTCTCGCCAAAACCGGTAAACTGCCCAGCCAGTATTACCAAACACTGACAGAAACCTACGGCGCACCCGTGTACCAGCGCAAAGACTTCCCGGCCACGCCGGAGCAAAAGCAGAAACTCAAAGCCTTGACCGCCAGTGATGTTCCCTTTACCGACATAGCCGGCGAACCGGTAACCGGCTGCTTTACCGAAGCCCCCGGCAATGGCGCGGCGATTGGCGGGGTGAAGGTAACCACGGCGAATGGCTGGTTTGCGGTAAGGCCGAGTGGGACTGAGGATTTGGTTAAGGTTTATGGGGAGAGTTTTGTGGGTGAGGCATTCCTGCAAGCAATGATAAAACATGCGGTGCGGCTGACTGCATGAAAGTCGTTCTACACATTGGAACCCCAAAAACCGGCTCCTCTGCGCTGCAGTATTTTCTGAACGAAAATCGCAAGCAGCTTGCTCGGCACGGATACTATTACCCGAAGCACAACTTCGACAGAAATCAGATTTCAGGCGGCCACGGCAGTTTGGCCCGGCTCATGGAAGATGGCGAACTCGACAAGGCGCGAGCGCAACTGGATACCTGGCTAAAAGCCGCAGCGCGGAAAAATTTGGTTCTGCTTCTTTCGGCTGAAGGTTTTTACACACAAGCTAAAACATTGCCGTTGTTGTTTGAGGGGCATGAGCTCTCAGTCGCAGCTTTTGTGCGCCATCCGGTTGAGTTTGTCATTGCCAACCACAATCAGTCTGTTAAGCGGCACTTTGGCACTCAAACCCTCCAAAGTGTTTTGGAAAAGGTGCCACAGTCTCAGAATCGCGGGGTAAATGGCGAGCTCCTGTTTGAATGGGCTGAGGCCGTTGGTCGAGACAATCTGAGTGTTCTCGCTTATCACAAGCCATCTTTGCCCAAGGGGCGTGTGGAATTTGCGTTTTTGAAATGGTTGGGTGTTTCGGGATTGTCGTTGTCTGGCTTTCGTGTTCCTGAGCGACTGATTAATACGAGTTACGCGCCTGAAGCGCTTGAGCTTAAGAGGTTACTCAATACAGTTTTGATCCAGGACGATCGAACAATAAATCACCAGGTTGACATCTTTCTCCAGCATTATTCAGATCGGCGAAATAACGAGACACCAAGGCGTGCAGGTGGATTGCCGGTGCAGCCCGCTGTGCTACGAAGCGCTTATCAGGCGTTTGAGGATTCAAATGCCAGGTTATTGAAAGAGCTTGTGCAAAGCCCCCCGAAAGGTTTCCTAAAAACACCCTATTCGCTTGGTGAGCCTGAAGTGCCAGATGCGCTCGGAGTATTAACTCTAGGGCGCGCGATGACAGAAAAGCTTCCCGAGGTGTCTCGTTATTTGCAAGCCCGTGTTACGGAAATGCTAACGCAGCGGCGGGTGCCATATGCGATTTACAAACTGGCGGATGTAATAGGTATTCCATACAGCGAGCCGGAAACGCCGCAGGTAATGGGCGAGGAGTTTTTGAGGGTTCTTCGGGCTCCTAAGGCTGAAGCCGAAGATTATCTCAAGGTGTTTGCTGAATTTTTAGCCGACCAAGGTTTTAAGTTTGAAGCTTTGAATGTAATACGAGAGGCAGCAAAACGAAGACCGAGGGGTCCACGGATTCGCGACTTGAGAATGTTGCTGGAGAGAGAATTGGATCGTTCGAGCCGTGAGGAAAGCTAAATTAGAAAATGGTAGGGTTTGACGTTTTCAGATTCGGCAAATGTATTTAGAGGATTTTTAAGGCTATGAAGGTTCATTGCTACCTGCTTTGTTTTAACGAAGAGAAAATGATTGAAAGTGTTCTCAGATACTATTCAGAGTTTTGCTCCAAGATTTTCGTTATGGACAATTATTCTACAGACCGAAGTGTAGAAGTTGCACGTAAGTTCCCCATGGTTTCCATTATCAAATGGAAAACCGATGATGGAAAGATCGATGAGAGAATGTATGTTCGCCTCAAGAGCCAGATGTATAAAGAGTATAGTAGGGAGGGGGGTAGATACACTGAAGAGGTTGCTGACTGGATAATATCGTGTGACATGGATGAAATTCTGTATCACCCAGATATTAAGTCAATTCTTGAGGATTACAAAAGTAAAGGTGTTACTGTTCCTCAAATTACTGGCTTTAACATGGTGGGTGACCATGAAGTTGATCCTGCAAGGAGTATCGCCGGGCAATATCAGTATGGATTCAGGAGCCCTCACTATGACAAAAGAATCGTCTTTGACTGTGAATTCAACATGGCTTATAGCGTAGGCTGCCACCCGGCTGGGGTTGGGTTTGAGTATATGAAGACCACTTATGGATATAAGTCATCAAATGAGCACCCGTTAGCCCTGCTTCATTTTAAAAGAGTCGGGGATCGACTTGTGGATAAAGCGGCACAGAATGTTGATAGGATTGATCGGGGTAGAAGTGGAATAAGAAAAACTCAGGATGGTTCCTATAAAGGCCTGGGTGGCCAGTATTTTAACGTGGTAGAAGGGAAGGCCCCCGCACCCGAGCCGGCAAAAATGCGAAAGGTGATTGGTGATGATGGTCAAGTCCTTTTTGCGGACTTTAAGCCATCCACCGGTGAAGCGGGATCAAAAAAAATTGATGATGTTCCGCTCAAAGTAGAGAAGCGCAATATAAAGGTTTTTGCCAGCGAAAAAAGCTCTCCAAGAGTGGTTTTGAAGGAGTTGTCAGACGTTCTTTTTAAGAACTCAAGGAAGATTGCTGCAGAAAATGTTAAAGCGTTGTCGGAAAAGCTCAATATCGAAACAGAGTAATTTGGGTGAAAATTTTGATGTCTAAGGAATCGGGTGTCGCGCTATGAATCGGCTGAGAAGATTGTTTTCTCAAGTAATTGGGGCAAATCTAGATTCTATTAATGAATTGGTCACGCACTCTTCCGCGTCACTTGTTGCTCTGCAGGGATTGACTCCGGTGAAGAAGGGGGCTGCGTCAATGTGGCGCAGTCATTCTCGCGACCCACAGTTTTACCTGAATCTTGACGAGCCTGGCTTGTTAAAAAGAAAAGGGTGGCTGGTGCTTGAGTACGACTTTTGCGCAGACAAGCCTACGCATCATCAGTTGTACTTGAACCTGGGCGACGGGTATCAGGAGGATATCGTTGTAAGTCGGGATGTTGGCGAAAAGGAGAGGGTGCAGTTTGTTTTTTATTCACCCGGAGACTTGGATGGTTTGCGGCTTGATCCCGCTACAGCACTTGTTGAGTTTTCGATAGAAGAGCTAACGCTGAGGTGGAGTGAGGATGTCCCCTCGGGGTTAGTCGATGATGCCCCCTGGCTAACGCATTATTTTCGCTTAGAAGATGGCGAAATGGGCTTAATGGTTGAGCCAGTCAATCAAGTGAGACGTCAGTTAGAGGGCGAGTATCATTGGTTGTCTGAGGGTTTAGATCCGTATTTCAAAGTCATGGCCGGTAAGTCTGAGTTAGCGCTTTCACCTGGTTGGTACGATGCGCGAATACACCTTGACTTTCCCGCCCGAAGACAATTGGCTCGGGTGTATTTTCGGGTCGATGGTGAGTTTTCGGAAGAGTCTTGCTTAACAGTGGTTACACCCAAGAATTCTGTTAGCCGCCGGTTGGTCTATCTGCCTAATGGGGCCGAAGCAGTTCGTCTTGATCCCCAGGAGAGGCCCGGGCCTTTTCGTCTTGACGGTATTTCATTCTCAGCAGTTTCCGGGGATGAAGCGTTGGACGAATGTCTACGCAGGCTATGTGACGAGGGCCAGGAGTATTCTAGCTTGTCGGTGTCAACGTGTAAGGAAAAACTGGCGGCAGACGCAGTAGAGTTAGATTTAGATTTATCGGAGCTTGTTCACTCCCGTTATCAGGAGTCGTTCGCGGAGCCTCCCGGTGTTTTGGAATATGAGGAGTGGATCCAAGCCGTTGAAACGCCGCGATGTCCGTCAGACAAAGATGTAAACGTCATGCTTGACGAAATGCATGTGACGCCGTTGGTGTCTGTTTTGGTGCCAGTTTATAACCCGGAGCCAGAATGGTTAAGGTCTTGTATTGAGTCTGTATTAAGTCAGTCCTATACAAACTGGCAGTTGTGCCTTGCCGATGATGCTTCGCCGAATAGTGCTGTCCGCGAAGTTTTGGAAGAATATGCAGCCAAAGATTCTCGCATCAATGTGGTTTTTCGTGAGAATAATGGTCATATCTCAGAGGCTTCGAATAGTGCTTTTGAGATTGCTGATGGCGAATTTGTTGTGTTGATGGATCATGATGATGAATTAGCTAAGCATGCTTTGCTGTTCGTTGTTGATGCTTTGAATAAGAATCCTGGTGCACAGATACTGTATTCTGATGAAGATAAAATAGACGAAGCCGGGGTTCGTTTTGATCCTCACTTCAAAAGCAGTTGGAATCCCGAACTGTTTTTTGCCCAAAATTATGTATCCCATTTGGGTGTTTATCGAGCTTCACTGGTGCAGAGAGTGGGAGGGTTCAGGAAAGGTTTAGAGGGTAGCCAAGACCAGGACTTACTTTTACGGTGCCTTCCTTTTGTTTCTGATGGTGAAATAATTCACATTCCCAGGGTTCTGTACCATTGGCGTTCTATTGAGGGTTCTACCGCTCGGGGAGCATCAGAAAAGAGCTATACGACCGAAGCCGGTTTGACTGCATTAAGGGATTACCTGTCGGTGCATGGTCCGAAGGGTGCAAGAGTTGAAAGGGGGAAGGTGGAGAACACTTACCGTGTGACGTGGCCGTTGCCAGAACCAGAGCCGTTGGTTAGCCTGCTAATTCCTACCCGGGATCGTCGAGACTTGGTGGAGGTTGCTGTCCGGAGCATTCTTAACAAAACTACCTACGGGAATTTTGAGATACTGATTCTCGACAATGGAAGCGTGGAGTCGGAGACTCTCGAATTTTTCTCGCAGATTCAAAAAGAAGACAATCGGGTTAGAGTAGAGAGATATGATTTCCCGTTTAATTATTCGGCTATTAACAACTATGGCTTTTCAAAAAGCCGTGGAAGTATTATCGGCCTGATTAATAATGATATCGAGGTGATCTCTCCTGAGTGGCTCACTGAAATGGTGCGGCAGGCCGTTCGGCCGGAAATAGGTTGTGTTGGCGCAAAGCTCTACTACGGCAATGGCCAGATCCAGCATGCAGGGGTGGTTCTTGGGTTGGGGGGGGTGGCAGGTCACTCTCATAAATATTTCGACGCTCAAAATACCGGCTATTTCCACAGGTTGGTCCTGCCTCAGAATATAGCTGCAGTTACGGCCGCTTGTCTGCTCGTTCGCAGGGATGTGTTTGATGAGGTTGGCGGCCTGGATGAAGAGAATCTTACGGTGGCATTCAATGATGTAGATTTTTGTCTTAAGGTATTCAGTGCTGGTTACAAAAATCTATGGACCCCATTTGCCGAGCTGTATCATCATGAATCTATTAGTCGCGGCGCTGAAGACTCTCCTGAAAAGTTAAAGCGCTTTCAACGCGAGGTTGAGTACATGCGAACACGTTGGGGGAGCTTGTTGGACGCGGACCCGTATTACTCAATAAACCTGACCAGAGATCGCGAGGATTTCTCAATTGGGCGCTAAATGAAATACCTTTTTGTTCATATTGCAAAGACCGCCGGAACATCCGTCAACTCAGTTTTTCAGGACGTTTTAGGCGCAGAGCGCTGCCTTGTTCATGTGGAAAGTGAGCCCGACTGGAATGACCCTGTGAGAAGAGGTGCCCTTACGGAGGGTAAAAATTTCATTTCGGGGCATAGAACGCTCACTGATTTTTCGGAAAAGTTGAACTTGAGTGAGTTTTTTGTATTTACTTTTCTGAGGGATCCTGTTGCGCACGTGGTGTCACACTTAGCTTGGATTCGCCGTCTCAGAGAACCAGGCCACGAGCAAGACTTTCTTGATCATCCTGAGTACATTCAGAAGCTGGCGACGAAGTTATCGCAAGTTGATTTTGGAAATGACACTGAGGTAAGCCAGCTTGTTGATAACCTGAGTCCGGTTGAGTTTGCGTTGTTAGACAATCCTCAGGTTCGCTACCTTCGAAAAAGACATGCAGGTGCGGTCAGTGAGTCGGATGTTGATCATGCGGTTGAAGGTCTTGAAGCAATGGGGGCTTTTGGCCTTGTTGAAGCTTTCGATAACGGGTTGCGAAGGATCTGCGCAGCTGCAGCTATAAATGCTCCTGAGAAGCCTCCCAGAGATAATGTGCGTCAAGCCACCGATGGGCCGCTTTCTGTTTCTAATGAAGGGCTCATTTCCGCTCTCTATCCCCTTATCCGCTTTGACATGATTCTTTACCGGCAGGCTGAGGCCCAAACTTTGGCGAGGCATGAAGATGCTTTGGCACCTGCAGCCAGAAGCATCGAGGAACTCGAAGCGCGCGTGGATGATGTTCGCGAGGGGAAGGTTTTTGGTTGGGCTAGATTTGGATTTTCTCAGGAGCCAGTGCGCCTGGATATTTATGTGAATGGTGCTTTTTTCAAGAGTGTTTTAGCAGACAAAAGCCGAAGTGACTTAAAGGAAAAGTTTGGACTCAATTGCGCGTTCGAATGTGATATCTCTTCTTTTGATAAAATTACTTCCATCTCGGTTAGAGAAAATTTGTCGGGAAGCCATCTGAAAAATTCACCCTTTAATATAGGAAGTTAGAGTTTGAAGTGTTTTATCCATGTTGGAATGCATAAAACTGGATCAACTTCTATTCAAAAGGCTCTTTCATCACAGACTTTTGATGAGTTTAATTATCTCCAGTTAGACGAGCCAAATCACTCCGTGGCGCTTTATACGCTTTTTTCTGGTGATCCTGCTGGTCATCATTTGTTGCGAATGCGTGGCATGGGAGAGAATGATGTTGCGAATTATCGAAAAAAGTATCTTGCGGAGTTGAAGGAACAAATTTCTGGTAGCGACCGAGATCTTGTGATTTCCGGAGAAGTATTATCTCTTCCTGGGAGTATTGAGATTCTCCGGAAGATGAAGGAATTGATCGAGCCCCATTTCGATAAAATCGAAGTGATTAGTTACGTGCGTCCTCCGATTGGGTTTGCTCAAAGTGACTTTCAAGAGTCCGTGAAGGGGGGAGAATTTCGCTTTAATGCAGAAAGAAAATTTCCAGCCTATAAGCAAAGGTTTGAGCCAATTGATAGCTTGTTCGGCCGGGATAACGTCAGCCTAGTTAAATACTCGCCGAGTACCCTTAAGGGGGGGGATGTCGTTCAAGATTTTCTGAGCCGTGTCGGAGTTACTGCAGGTGTGGACAGGGCAGCTAGAAACAACGAGTCGTTATCTTTAGAAGCAACAGCTCTTTTATACGCATTCCAGCGTTATGCTAAAGAGTCTGGGGCAGGAATCAGCAGGTCTGAGCGAAGTAACCTGCTAAACTTTTTGGCAGGTTTCGGGAAAAGCAAAGTGCTTTTCGGTCAGGTTTTACGGGAATCAATGCTGAGAAAAAACCGGAGTCAGGTGGAGTGGATTGAGAAACGGGTTGGGCAACCTTTTTTTGAGCCTGATATTTCTGGGGAGCGAACCTTTGATACTGAAGGTGAGTTAATCGCGATCGCTCAGAGCGAATTGAAGAATTTGGTTGATGAACGAGCTTGCCAGGAGGAGCTTAGTCTTGTTCCGGGCTGCTTGAGAGATGCCAGATTTAGTGGCTGGCTATTGGCCTATTCCGGTAATGATTTTTCAAAAATTGACATTTCAACTATCGCTGCGCGTTACGAAGTTGATTTGCATGTGCTATTAAGGGAGTTGGCCAGATCTTTGGCGAGACTTAACAAGGTAGAGGCCGCGTTGGAATTAATCGATGAAGCCTCCCGCCTTCAGCCAGATGGGCTGGGGATAAAGCTTTTGAAAGAAGAGCTTTTGCAAAAATTCAAAAAATAATGATGTGCTGCGCCGGAAGGGAGTTTTGATATGGCAGTTGAGTATATAGAGCGAGCTGGGGAAGTTTCACTTAAGTTGGTGGACGGAGCATATACCGTCGAGAATTCTGCGGACGATGTGACGTTGAAGCGCCCGAATGGCAGTGATTTCCGGGAAGATCCGAACTATCAGTTCGTTCACGCGGAGCCGACCAGCGACGGCGGTTACGTGGCGGTGATGCAGTTTAGCGACGGCCAGGTGAGCCTGCGCTGGTTCAGTGCCACGGGCAACATGGTCGACCTGACGCCGAACGCATCCTTGAGCTCCTATATTGAGCGCGAAGCCGAGCTGAACATCGACCTGGACGGTGACGGCGTGTTGACCGGTGCGGGTCCGGTGGAAACGGTGATTGAATCCGAAGGCGCAGCCACCCTGAAAGTGGTGGAGGGGGCATACACGGTGGAAACGTCCGCCGGCGATGTGACGCTGAAGCGCCCGAATGGCAGTGATTTCCGGGAAGATCCGAACTATCAGTTCGTTCACGCGGAGCCGACCAGCGACGGCGGTTACGTGGCGGTGATGCAGTTTAGCGACGGCCAGGT